>JBIIIP010000021.1:0-32521 GCA_044234625.1 Pirellulales bacterium
GCTGGCGGTCTTTTTCCGTCGACGCGGCGAAGGTATAAGAGCCCTTTTCGGAATGAGGCAAGTCAGCAGGTTGCGAGCGCCGGCGCGGTGGAGGCAAGAAGCTCTGACGAGGCGATCTTGCGGAGCCGATCGTCGAGAAGGAGCGACGCCGCATCCGCCCGTCGCCGCCGCAACATGCCCGAAGTTTCATTCTGATAGGGGCTCTCAGTCGACGAGGCCGACCGGCCGTTGCCCGGCCGCGTACGACAGCGAGGTGAACCGATGATGAATCGCACGGCAGCCGGCTTCGTGTGGCTCGCCCTGGCCTGCGGCACCGCCGTCAGCGGCAGTGAGCCGGCGGCAGGACTGGATGCCTTGGCGTTGCCGGCCGACCTCGAGGCGACCCTCTTCGCGGCGGAACCGCTGCTCTCCAGCCCGTCGGACATCGACGTCGATGCCCGTGGCCGAATCTGGGTGTGCGAGGTGCTCAACTACCGGGGCTGGAAAGACACCCGTGCCGCCGGCGACCGCATTCTCGTGCTCGAAGACACCGACGGTGACGGCGCTGCCGACAAGCAGACGGTCTTTCATCAGGGCCGCGACGTCGACTCGGCCCTGGGAATCTGCGTCATCGGCGATGGCCCCGGCCTGAAGGTGATCGTCTCGTGCGCGCCCGACGTGTTTGTGTTCCACGATGACGACGGCGACCTGAAGGCCGACCGGCGCGAGTCGCTGTTCACGAAGATCGGTCAGCCCCAGCACGACCATTCGGTGCACGCCTTCGTGGTCGGTTCCGACGGCCGCTGGTATTTCAATTTCGGCAACACGGGCGGGGCCGTGCACGACAAGGACGGCCGCCCCGTGAAGGATCGCTTCGGCAATCCGGTGAACGACTCGGGCAAGCCCTATCGGCAGGGGATGGTGTTTCGCTGCCGGCCCGATGGCACCGATTTCGAGGTTCTCGCCCACAACTTCCGCAACAACTACGAGGTGGCCGTCGACTCGTTCGGCACCCTGTGGCAGAGCGACAACGACGACGACGGCAACCGGGGCGTGCGGATCAACTTCGTCATGGAGCACGGCAACTACGGCTATGTCGACGAGCGGACGGGCGCCGGCTGGCAGGTGCCGCGGGCGAATCTCGAGGCCGAGGTGCCCCTCCAGCACTGGCACCAGAACGATCCGGGCGTGGTGCCGAACCTGCTCCAGACTGGGGCCGGCTCACCGACCGGCATCTGCGTGTACGAGGGGTCGCTGTTGCCGGAACGGTTTCGCGGCTCGCTCATCCATTGCGATGCAGGGCCGAACGCCGTGCGGGCCTATCACGTGAAGCCCGAAGGCGCGGGTTTCACGGCGACGATCGAAGCCCTCGTCGACGGTGCCCGGGACCAGTGGTTTCGGCCCAGCGACGTGTGCGTCGCCCCCGATGGATCGCTGATCGTGGCCGATTGGCATGATCCCGGCGTCGGGGGCCACGGCATGGGCGACATGGAAAAAGGACGGCTGTATCGGATTGCGCCGCGGGGCGTGAAATGGTCGGTGCCGGCCGTCGACTTCGGTTCCGCAGCGGCCGCGGTGGCGGCGCTCGCGAGCCCAAACCTCAGCACCCGCGCGACCGCGCTGGAGCGGCTTTCCGCCCATCTCGAGGCCGCCCGCCCGGCGCTTGCGGCAGCCCGTGACAAGGCCACCGACCCGCGTCTTCGCGCCCGGCTGGCGTGGGCCGTGGCGATGCTGCCGGAAGGTGCCGAATCGGTCAGCGAGGCCTTGGCGGCAGAGAGCGACGACATGCGGCTGGTTGCCCTGCGGATCCGGAAGCTCGCGCAGGGAGATGTGATCGACCTCGTGGAGCGACTGGCCCCCGCGGCATCGCCGGCCGTGGCCCGCGAGTGCGCGATCGCGCTGCGAGGTCTCCACGGTGAACGGATCGACCGCGCCTGGGCGCTGCTTGCCGCGGCCCACGAGGCCGGCGACCGGTGGTCGCTCGAGGCCCTCGGGATCGGGGCCGACAGCGTCACGGGCTTTGGCGGGGCCAGCCCTTGGGATGGTCGTCTGGCCGCCTGGCTGGCGCACGTCGGTGACGGCTGGAAGACGCCCGCGGGGCGGGAGATCGTGTGGCGGAGCCGGGCAACGCAGACACCCCGCCTTCTCGGAGAGCTCATCGTGGATCCGACGGTGACGACGCCGGAGGCACTGGCCCTCGTGCGGGCGTTGGACTTCCAGGATTCGGCGTTGATGCGCGACGTGGTGCGGCAGCTCGTCAAACGGCTCGAAGCATCCGACGAAAAGTCGCGGCGGCTGCTGCCCGTACTCGTGCGCCGCCTGGAGCCGGCCGACACAAAAGATCCCGTGCTTGCCGAGCAGTGCGCGGTGGCGGCGGGGCTGGTAAAGGGAACGCAGCAGTTCGTCGATATCGTGCATCACTTGTGGCTGACACGGTTCGCCCCCGACCTGGTCGCGCTGGCAGCCGCGGATGGCACGCCCGAGCAAGTGGCGGCGTCCGCCGCCGGCACCGCGCTCTTCATGGACACGGCCGACGAGATGCGACGGATCTTCGCGCAGGCCGATCCAGCCGCATTCAGGCTCCTGCAGGCGGTCGGCATCCGCGGGGGTGAGAAGGCAACGGATGTGCTGCGGACGGTCACCATGGACGCCGCGGCCGCCCCGGCCGTGCGGGCCGCCGCCATTCAGGCGCTGGCCCGCTCCGCGGTGGGTGCCGGCGAAATCCTGGTGATGGCGCGGGACGGCATCCTCACCGGCACGCTCCCGCAGGTGGCCGCCGTGGCGATCGCCGCGAGTCCGTGGAGCGACGTCCGGCAGCAGGCGGCCACCGTGCTGCCGATGCCCAGGGCCAAGGAGGGCAACCTTCCTCCGGTTGCTGAACTTCTCGAGCGCGGCGGCCGGCCCGATCGCGGCCGTGGGGTTTTCGCCGGCGCAGGCACGTGTGCGAAATGTCATGTGGTGGGCGGCGAAGGCAGGGCGGTGGGGCCGAATCTCTCCGGCATCGGTGCCAAGCTGTCGCGGTCCGCCCTGTACGAGGCGATCCTCTCCCCGTCGGCGGCGATCAGCCACAATTACGAGACGTTCACCGCGCTGCTCGTCGACGGCCGGAGCATCACCGGCCTGCTCGTCTCACAGACCGCCGACGAGGTGGTGATCCGCGGCGCCGACGGCATCGATGCCACGATCCCCGCTGCGGAGATCGAGGAACTCTTCAAGCAGCCGGTGTCGCTGATGCCGGCGGACCTCGCCACGTTGCTCTCGGCCGACGAACTCGTTGATCTCGTCGCCTGGCTGGAAACCCTCAAGCAGACGAATTGAGGCGGCGTGCTCCCGCCCGGGGCGGGCCGACGGCGACGAGACCCAGGCAGGCGAGTGTCGCCAGCACCGCCGTGGCGGCAAACGCCGCCGCCGGCCCGGCCGCCTCCTGCTGCCAGAGCCAGCCCGCAAGCAGTCCCGCCGGCACCGCCAGAAGCCCCTGCACGAGCGCGTACCAGCCGAACGCGGCACCATGCCCGCCGGCCGGGGCGAGCAGCGCCACCAGCGCCCGCTCCGCCGGCTCGAAGAGGCCGTAGGCGATGCCCACGATTCCGATCAGCGGCAGCAGCGTGGACAGATCGCGGCTCCAGGCCAGGCCGCCGTAGGCGGCGGCGAAGAGGAGCCAGCCGGCAGCCAGCACGCCCTGCGGATGCCACCGATCGACGAGACGACCGGCTGCCCGCGCGGCCACGGTCTTTGCCAGGCCGATGCCGAACCAGACGAGCGGAATGAGCGAGAGAGCCACGCCGAGCTCAGCCGCGCGGAGGAGGAGAAACTGCTCGCTCGAAGCCCCCAGCGCCCACACGGCGACGCTGCTGAGCAGCCGCTTTTGCGGCCCGGAAACCGCCGGCGCGGGCATGCCGTGCGGGGCGACGGGCGTGCGGCGGGGAGGGTCGTTGACAAATCGCCAGATGACGGCCAGCGTGGCCAGGCCGGGAAGAAGGGCGAGGAGAAAAAGCGTGCGCTCGCGGCCGGGAAACACGAGCAGGAATGCCACGGCCGCCAGCGGCCCGATGGCGGCGCCGGCGTGGTCCATCGCACGGATGTGGCCGAACGCCCGGCCGCGCTCGGCCGGTCCGACGAGGTCGGCCACGAGCGCGTCGCGCGGCGCACTGCGGATGCCCTTGCCAAACCGGTCCGCGGCCCGCACGACGAGCACCGCCAGAGGAGACGCCGCGAGCCCCATGAGCGGCCGGACGAGCGCCGACAGGCCATACCCGAAGAGCACGAGCGGCCTTCTTCCCACGGCATCGGAGACTGCGCCGGAGGGCAGACGCACGATGGCGGCGACCGCGTTTGCGATGCCATCGATGAGCCCGATCTCGACGCTCGTGCCGCCGAGGCTCTTCACGAACTGGGGCAGCAGCGGGTAGATCGCCTCGCTGGAAAAGTCGGTCAGAAAACTGGTCCAGCCCAGCGCCCGCACCGGAGCGGTGACGCGGCGGGTGGTGTCACCTTCTCGGACCGATCCAGGATCGAGCGGCTGCTGCATCATGCACCCGTGTCCGTCCGTCGATCGAGCCGCGATCGGTGCGCGCTCACTGCCGCTCGGCACCGGTGTCGAGCACCGCCATGAAGGCCTTCTGCGGAATGTCCACCGACCCGATGCTCTTCATCCGCTTTTTGCCCTCCTTCTGCTTGGCCCAGAGCTTCTTCTTCCGGGAGATGTCGCCGCCGTAGCACTTCGCCGTAACGTTCTTCCGCAGGGCCGAGATCGTCTCCCGGGCGATGACTTTCGTGCCGATGGCCGCTTGGAGGGCGATCTCGAACATGTGGCGATCGATCTCGCCGCGGAGTTTCTTCACGATCGCCCGTCCGCGCCGGTCGGCGTCGCGCCGGTCGCAGATGATCGACAGGGCGTCGACCTTCTTTCCCCCTACGAGGATGTCGAGACGGACGAGGTCGGCGGGAAAATATCCGACGAGTTCGTAGTCCATCGTGCCGTAGCCCCGCGTCACGCTCTTCAGCTTGTCGTGCATGTCGTAGATCACCTCGGCCAGCGGCAGGTCGAAAGAGAGCATGGCCCGCGTGGGGGAGAGATACTCGGTCTTGAGATAGGTGCCGCGGCGATCGGTGCACAACTGCATGATGGGCCCGATGTATTCCACCGGGACGAGGAAATTCGTGCGCACGATCGGCTGCCGGAACTCCTCGATCAGGCCGGTGTCGGGCACGTCCTGTGGGTTGGTGATCTCGATCGTCTCGCCGGTGGTTTTCAGGATCTGGTAGGTGACGTTGGGGGCCGTCTGCACCAGGTCGAGATCCGCCTCCTGTTCGAGCCGCTGCTGGATGATCTCCATGTGGAGGAGCCCGAGAAAGCCACAGCGGAACCCGAAGCCGAGGGCCTCGCTGCTCTCCGGCGAGAATTCGAAGGAGGGGTCGTTGATGGCGAGCTTCTCGAGCGAGTCGCGCAGCTCCTCGAAGTTTTCCCCCTCGCTCGGATACAGGCCGCAGTAGACCATCCGCTGCGGCGGCTTGTAACCGGGCAGGGCGCCCGTCCCCTGGTCGCCGGGGATCGTCACCGTGTCGCCGATATGAACCTGCTTCACGTCCTTGATGTTGCAGACGAGGTAACCCACCTGACCGGCCACGAGTTCGTCGCAGGCCCGCCGCTGCGGCACGAACTGGCCGAGCTCCAGCACATCGTGCGTCACGCCCGTGCGGAGGAAGCGGATCTTCTGCCCCTTCTTGATCGTGCCGTCGATGAGCCGCACGTAGGTGATGGCCCCGCGGTAGCTGTCGTAGTGGCTGTCGAAGATCATCGCCCGCAGCGTCGCCTGGGGATCACCCTGCGGTGCGGGGATCCGCTCCACGACCGCCGCGAGGAGTTCGTCGATGCCGATCCCCGTCTTGGCGCTGGCCTTGATGACCTCGCCGGGATCGACGGCCAGGCTCTGCTCCATCTCGAAGAGCACCTCGTCGACGCGGGCGTGCACGAGGTCGACCTTGTTGATCACCGGCACGATCGCCAGGTCCTGGTTGATCGCCGCGTAGGCGTTGGCCACCGTCTGCGCCTCGACGCCCTGGAAGGCATCGACCAGGAGCACCGCCCCCTCGCAGCAGGCCAGGCTCCGCGACACCTCGTAATGGAAATCGACGTGGCCCGGCGTGTCGATGAGGTTCAGCTCGTAGAGCTCGCCCCCATGCCGGTATTCCATCCGCACGGCGCGGGCCTTGATCGTGATGCCCCGCTGCCGCTCGAGCTCCATGTCGTCGAGCATCTGGTCCTTGAGCTGCCGCTTCTCGACCGTCCCCGTGCGCTCCAGGAGACGGTCGGCAAGCGTGCTCTTGCCGTGGTCGATGTGGGCGATGATGGAGAAGTTGCGGATGTGCTGGCAGTCGATGGACATGAAAGGATTCTACGTCATGATCGACGGGAAAGGCGGGCGAGGCCTGCGGCACCGATGGCGCCGGCGTCGCCGCCGAGACTGGCGTAGCGGATGACGGTGACGGCAGCCAGCGTAGGGAAGCCGCGGCGGCCGATTTCCTCGCGGATCCGGCCGAGAAACCGGCGGCCCACCGGGGATGCGTCGCCACCGAAGGTCATCGCGCCGCCGATGATCACGGCCTCGGGGTCGATCGTGTTCATCAGCGTCACGATGCCGATGCCCAGCCAGCGGGCCGCCTCGAGGATGAGTTCCGTGGCCAGCGCGTCTCCCTGCTCGGCGTGGGCGCCGATGAGGATCGGAGTGAGGTCGGCGCCGCCCGCGACGGCCGCTGCCAGGCTGCCGCCATGTCCCGCGGTGATCCGCTCCCGGGCCATCTTCACCAGCGACGTGGCGCTGGCGTAGGCCTCGAGGTGGCCTGCCTGGCCGCAGGGGCAGAGGCGCGCGTCGTCGCCAGGGTCGACGATCATGTGGCCGCACTCGGAGCCGTGGCTGTGGGCGCCCTCGACGTTCAGCTCGCCGATGATGATCCCGCCCCCCACGCCCGTGCCGAGCGTGAGCATCACGAGGCTTTCGTATTCCCGACCCGAACCCACCCAGAATTCACCGTAGGCCGCGGCGTTGGCGTCGTTGGCGAACGTCACCGGTCGTCCGCAGCGGGCTGCCACGCGATCGCGGAGTGGGAAAGCGTCCCAGCCGGGCAGGTTGCCGGCGCGGACGATCGTGCCCGCGGTGATGTCGAGCGGCCCGGGAGACCCGAGCCCCACGCCCGCAATGTCGGCCGTGGCGATGCCCGCCTCCTGGGCCAGGGCGTGCACCGCCTCGCCCATCCGGGCGGCGGCATCCTCCGGCCCGCGGGCGGCGTGTGTCGGCTGGGAGTGAAACGCGATCACCCGCCCCGCATCATCGACCAGCGCCGACTTGATGTTGGTGCCGCCGAGATCGATGCCGGCGAAGAGCGGATGCCGGGCATCGGCCGGCGGCACGCGGTCACTCGGCATCGGCCGGCAGCCTGCTGACTTCGACGCTCGGCGTCGGGCCAGTGCAGGCCTTCATGAATTCGACGAGGTCGGCCTTGTCCTGTGCCGTGAGGTTCAGCTGCCGGATCTTGTCACTAAGGTGCGGGTTGGGGTGGCCTCCCTTGTCGTACCATTCCACCACCTCCTCGAGCGTGGCCACCGAGCCATCGTGCATGTACGGCGCCGAAAGGGCCACGTTGCGCACCGTCGGCGTCTTGAAAGCGCCGGTGTCTTTTTCATCCTTCGTGACCACGAACCTGCCGAGGTCGGGCGTCTCCTTGTCCATGCCGATGCCGATGTTGTGGTATTTCTCATCGGCAAGGTTGGCGCCGACGTGGCAGGCCGTGCAATTGCCTTTTTCGGTGAAGAAGATCTCCCGCCCGCGCTTGGCCGAGTCCGACATCGGATGCCGTTCCGCCGCTTCCTTGGCCGCGGCGTATCGTTTTGCCAGGTCGGGATCCTCGGCGATGTCTTCCTCGTCGAGGCCGGCGAAGGAGCGCAGCTGCTCGTTGAAATCGTAGGGGGAGGGGGCGGTGACCAGCACCCGCTCGAAGGCCGCGATCGCCTGGCCGACCCGGTCGATCGTCAACTCATTGAAGATCTTCTCGAACTGCCTCTTGTAGACGGGAATCTCGCCGAGCCGCTTCACCACGCCCTCGTGGGTGAAGCCCATCTCGATCGGATTGGCGATCGGGCCGACGGCCTGGGCCTCGAGCGAATCGGCACGCCCATCCCAGAACTGGGCACCCGAGAGGATGCGGTTGAACGACACCGGCGAGTTGCGGCCCCCGGCCTGCCCGCGGATGCCGATGCCGGTCGTCGTGTGGGCCGAGTAGCCCTCGGTGGGGTTGTGGCAGCTGGCGCAGCTCACCGTCGAGTCGGCGGAGAGCCGGGGATCGAAATACAACTGGCGGCCGAGTTCGATCTTGGCGCGGGTCAGCGGGTTCGCGTCGAGCCCCGTCACCTGCGCGGCGCCCTGCGAAAGGCCGAGCGGCAGGATCGGCTCGAGTTCCACGAAGTTCCCCGGAGCGGCAAGCCAGTCGTCGATCTCAGCGAGCGTGATGGGGCCCGCGCCGGGCACGCCCGCGGTCAATGTCGGGTCGCCGAGCGTTACGGGCACACGGGCGGCGGGCGCCGCCGCGCCATCGGTCGGGGCGGGGGCCGCGGCGGCCGGCGCGGCCGGCGGAGCAGGGGCTGCGTTGCTCGGCTCGGACTGCGGCGCGGGAAGATCGAGCTCCCTTTCAGCCTCGCGGATTGCGGCGTCGGCCGCGGCCTTGGCCTCCTCGATCTTTTTCTCGGCTGATGCCTTGGCTTCGATCACGGCCTGCGCATGAAGCGGCGTGTTGGCGGGCGCGTTGTCGATGACTTCCACGTCAACGACCTCGCCCTTGGGGGCGGGCTGATTCGAAGACGAACATCCCAGCGCAGCCACGGCCAGGCAGCCCGCGGCAAGCCACGCCGCCCGGTGAAAACTGAAAACGCTCATGGTCGGTGTGCGGTGCGGAGGCACCGACTCCCAGGAAGGAAAACCGAAACGGGAATCCGAACGCTCAGCGCGGGATTTTAGACGAATCGCTAGCCTTCGACCACGCCGGCCGTCGCCAGCCACTCCAGTTCGCCCGGGTGTCCCGGCCCGTCATCCAGGCAAATCGAGGCCACCGCCCCCTTCTGCATGCGGATCGACGCGGAACCATCCCCGATCGTCAGGGCCACGAGCCGTCCGACACACGGGGCATGGCCCACCCAGGCCACGTTCGCGGCGTCCTGCTGGATCGTCCATTCCACGAGCGCCTGCCAGTCGGACGCCGGCGCCAGGGTCTCGACCACCTCGACCCGCGAGGGAATGCCGAAGACTTCGCCCATGATCTCGGCCGTCTCCCGGGTGCGCACCAGCGGGCTGGTGGCGATGAGGTCGACCTGCATGCCACCCGACCGGAGGTGGGCGATGAATTTCTCGAACCGCCTGCGGCCCTTCTTCGTCAGCGGCCGGGAAAAATCGTCCCCATCCGGGCCGGCGTCTTCGGCCCAGGCATGACGGACGACGTAGAGATGCGTGGTGATCGTGGCCATGCGGAGATTGTCATCTGCGGGCCATGCAGGGGCAAGCGACGCGGCGACTATGCGCGCCGCCAGAAATCATCCGCGGCGACACCGGCCGCCGCGAGCGCCGCGGCGGCGTCGCGCCGCCAGCGAGCCGCGTCGACGGGATAGCCCGCCGTCGGGGCGAGCCCCGGCGACCGGCTGCCCCAGAAGGCGTTGAACGCATGCATCGCCACTTCGCGGACGTATTTCGCCGTCATGCTTGCCAGGGCTACGGGCCCGCGCGCCTCGCCCCCCACGGTAAACTCGATCCGGCACGCCGCTGCCGGCAGGTCGTAGGCCGAGCGGTCGGCCGACTCGATGGCCGTCTGCACGAGCGGGCAGTCGAGATGCCGGGTGACGAGCGCGGCATAGTTTTTTCGCCCCCCATGGCGGTCGCACCAGATCAGCGCGGGCTCGTCGGGAAAGCGGCCGCGGAGCTGCTCGAGGCCGGCGGCGGCCAGCGTGAGCGTGGTCTGCGAGAGGATGTCGGACTTGTTGAGGCCTTCATCGAGGAGGCGATTGAAGACGCTCGGCTCCACGATCCGGCATGCGAGCCCGCAGAGCGTGACGCCGGCCGCGCCGAGCGCCACACGGACGGGCTCGGCTGCCGCCAGGCAGAAGGCCGCATCGCCCGCCAGCGGCACGGCCAGCGCATCGCGCGCGGCGCGGTCCGGGCCGCATGCGGCTGCGGTGGCGGCGAGCTGCCCCACAAGGCTCGGCCAATCGCAGGGCACGGCATCGCTCGTCGCGGCGAGGGCCACGAGCACACCATGCTCCAGCGCCGTGATGGCGTGCGGCTTGTAGATGTGCTTCGAATCGGCCCACAGCATGCGGCCGCCGCCCCGCGCCGCCACCGCCGCCGTGGCTGCGGAGACGGCGGCTGCCAGGGAGGCCTCGATCTCCGTCGGCGGTGCGGCGACCCGCCACAGCGAAGCCGCCACGACCAGGGGGCCGAGATTCGGCCCATAGCCCGCCTCGTCGGTGCCGATGACGAGGGTCATGCGGTGATGCCGGGATGCTGGCGGGCGTATTCGTAGATGGCGATCGCCGCGGACGTGGCGGCGTTGAGACTGTGTGGCATGCCGGCCATGGGAATCTCGGCGACACGGTCGACCTTCGCCAGCACATCGTCCTCGAGCCCCAGCCGTTCATTGCCGATCACCAGCACCGTCCGCGGCGTGAAGGCGAAGGAAAACAGGCTCTCCGCGGAGGTGGTCTGCTCGAGACCGACGATCTCGTATCCCTCGGCCCGCAGCCGATCGAGCACGGGCGTCAGGCTGCGGTGGATGTCCAGGGTCACGGATTGGGCGCCGTCGCGGGCGATGCGGTCGTGGAGCCGGGCGGCCCCGCAGGCGATCACGCGGCCGATGCCGAAACAGCCGCAGGTTCGTACGATGTGAGAGAGATTGACATGGCTGCGCATCGGCGCGCACGCCACGACGAGGGCGCGCGGGACGGCGAGCGGCTGCGGAGGCTTGTGACGGATGTGGGCGAAGCGTGTCATGCCGGGGATATTCATTATGGCAGCGGCTGCGGGCAGCGGCAGCGGCTGCAGTCGGCCGGCGGCGCCGCCCGCTCCGCCCCCGGTGGCGGTGCGGCTCGTCGACCATGCCGAGATCGAGGCCGAGCGGGCGCGGCATGCCGGGAAGGTGGTCGTGCTCGATTGCTGGAGCACGTCGTGCCCGCCGTGCGTGAAGGAGTTTCCCGGGCTCGTTGCTTTGGCGCGGAAGCACGGCGACAGCGTGGTCTGCATCTCGCTGTGTTTCGATTACGAGGGCATCGGTGCGGCTGAAGACGTGGTGCCACGGGTGACGGGATTTCTCCGCGCGGTGGGAGCAGGGGAGATCGTCAATCTCGTGTCCCGGGAAGATGCCGATGCGCTTTCCAAAAAAATGGACGGCCTCACTTTGCCGACCGTCTTCGTGTGGCGCCCGGACGGCAGCCTCGTGAGACGGTTCGACGACGACTTCGCGACGCAGCAGCTGGGCCGGCCATTCGCGTATGCCGACGTGGACGAGGCCGTCAGCGAATCGCTGGGCCGTTGAGCGGCGGCCGTTTCCCGCCGTAGACTTGGCGGCTTCCCACCCCCTCCTCGGAAGACGATGCATGACTCACCGCGTCCGACATTCCGTCCAGGGAAACCGGGACGTGATGGCCCCGCCCGACCCGCAGCGGGCGCCGCGGCCGCACGACCGCATCCGCAGCCCGCTCGGCTACGGCCGTGAAACGGTCGAGTCGCTCGTGGTGGCCTTCACGATCGCGCTCTTGTTTCGGGCCTTCGAGGCCGAGGCCTTCGTCATCCCTACCGGCTCGATGGCGCCGACCCTGATGGGCCGCCACAAGGACCTCGTCTGCAACGCCTGCGGGCTCGGCTACCAGGTGGGCTGCAGCGCCGAGGAAGACGACCAGTCGCAGGGCCTGCGGATGGAGTTGGCCCGCCTCGAGCAGGAGCTCGCCACGCAACGGTCGATTGCCGATCGGGCGGCGAGCACCCCCCGGGAGCGCGAAGCCGCCCGGCAACGCATCGTCCTTTTGGAGAGCGACGTGGGCCCGATCGCCGAAAAGCGCGAGCGGCTGACGAGCAAGCTGGTGGCCCGGGCCCGCTGCCCCAACTGCGGCTATGTCACGCAGCTTCTGCGGCCGCGTGCGGAGGGAATGGAATACGACCCGCGGTATCCGTCGTTCAGCGGTGACCGCATCGTGGTCGACAAATTTTCCTACGACTACTCGGGCCCGCAACGCTGGGATGTCGTCGTGTTTCGCTATCCGGAAGATGCCAAGGTCAACTACATCAAGCGGCTCGTGGGGCTGCCCGGCGAGACGGTGACGATCGCCGCCGGCGACGTGTGGGTGAGCCGCGACGGCGGGGAGCCCGCCGTGGCCCGCAAGCCGCCGGAAAAGCTGCTGGCGATGCTGCAGTGCGTGCACGACGCCCGGCATGTGCCCGCGCGGCTGTTGGAAGCCGGCTGGCCGATGGCGTGGGCCGACTGGACGGCGGCCGGCCGCGATGCGCCGTGCGCGTGGACGACGAATGACCGGGGCCGCGCCTTCTCCGTCGATTGTGCCGCGGCCGACGCCGCGGCGACGCTGCGGTTTCGTCACTTTCTGCCGGCCGCGGAGGATTGGCAGGCGCTGGAGGCGGGCCAGCCGGTCGGCGAGCGGGCGGTCGCAAAACGCATCGATGATTTCCAGCCCTACAACGCGCTTTCGGTGAAGCACCATTGGGTGGGTGACCTGGGCCTGGAACTGCGTTTGGAATCTCGGGCGGAGCGGGGCCAGGTGGTGCTCGATCTCGTGGAAGCGGGCGCGGCGCATCGCTGTGAAATCGACCTGGTCAGCGGCGAGGTTCGGCTCGTGACGGCGGGCCTCGACGCGGCGGAGGCCCCCCGGGCCAGCACCCGGGTTCGGGGCGTGGGATCCTGGAAGGTGGTATTCACGAACGTCGACGACGAGCTGTCGTTGTTCGTGGATGGCGTCCGAATGGAGTTCGACCAACCCACCGGATGGTCGCGGAAGATCGCCGAGGCGATGATCGCGGAGCCTGAAGATGGCACGCCTGAGCCGGGATCGACCTCCCCCAGCGACCGGGCCCCCGTGGGCATCACGGCGATCGGCGCGAGCGTGCGCGTCGCCGACATGCGGGTGCTGCGCGATGTCTTCTACATCGGCACGATGCTCGGGTCGCGGGTGGGAGAGTTTCTGGAGCGGCAGCGGATCGACTATCCACTTGAGGAAGGGCAGTTCTTCGTGCTCGGCGACAACTCCGCGGCCAGCAAGGACAGCCGGCTGTGGAACGACGGGCACCACGTCGATCGCCACCTGGTGATCGGGCGGGCGCTGGTGGTGTTTTGGCCGCATGCCGTGCCGGCCGCGTGGAGCATTCCCGTGAAAATCGGGGGCTTCGAGCTGCGATTGCCCTCGTGGCCGAACTTCGCGAGGATGCGGGCCGTCCGGTGAGGACACGCGGGGCGGGCCGTGGACGGCCGGCTTCCCGGGCAGAGAAAGGATTCGCGTCATGCCCCTGCTCTCCGTCGAAGGGCTGGTGAAGACCTACGGCCGCCGCCGCGTGGTCGACGGAGTCGATTTCCACGTCGAGACGGGCGAGATCGTCGGCCTCCTCGGCCCCAACGGCGCCGGCAAGACGACCAGTTTCCGCATGACATGCGGCCTGGTGATGCCCGACGACGGCCGTGTGCTGTTGGACGACCAGGAAATCACCCACTGGCCGATGTTCAAGCGGTCGCGCGATGGCGGGATGGGCTATCTCGCCCAGGAGCAGAGCGTGTTTCGCAAGCTCACAGTCGAGCAGAACCTGCTCGCGATCATGGAACTCATCGGCATGGATCGCAAGGAGCGGCGGCGGCGATGCGACGAGCTGATCGAGCAGTTCGACATCGCGAAGATTCGCAAATCGAAGGCGCACTACATCTCGGGGGGCGAGAAGCGCCGCCTGGAGATCGCGCGGTGCCTGGTGACGGAGCCGCGGATCATCCTCCTCGACGAGCCTTTCACGGGCATCGATCCGGTGACGATCCATTCGATCCAGAAGATCATCCGCGGGCTGCGCGACGACGGCATCTCGATCCTGATCACGGATCACCGCGAGCGGGAGACGCTGGCGATCACGGACCGCAGCTACGTGATCCGTGCGGGCCAGGTGCTGTGCCATGGCACCGCCCAGGAAGTCCTCAACAACCCGGACGCGAAGAAGTATTACTTCGGCGAAAGCCCTGGTGTGGAAGCGGCATGAGGCCGCTCGCCCGGAAGGCGAACGCTGGCTTGCGGTCTCTTGGCTGAACCCGGCACGGAGCTGCCCACGCCCCATCGCCGGACGTTCGCAGATGCCCTCCAGGCATCTGCTCTCTGCATGTCCGCTGCGCTTCGGCATCGTGCCTGCGCTTGCTCCCATAGCCCGGCTCACGGGGCATGGGCAGCCCCGTGCCTCGCGTGAACGGTGAGGCTTCGGGATCACCGTGCCCCGGGAGCCGGCGTTGCTCGGGCACCGATCCGCCAAAGGCGGATTGGTCGGCGGAGGGATGGATGCCGAAGCGCAGGCAGCAACGAGTGAGCGAAAGCCCAGGAAGGGCGTAGCGATAGTCCGGCGACGGGGTGCGGCGAGCCCGAAGCCGGGTTGGGCCGGTTGATCGGAAGCCGACGGCGGCGCGGAAGCCTTTCGCGCTCAGTCCGTCGGCGACTTCCGCAGCGAGATGCCCTTCAAGGCCATCACCGAACCCACCGACATCAATGCCAGCCCGAGCCACCGCGGCGGCTGCACGACCTTGCGGCCCGAGCCGACTTCCCACATCGACTGCTGCTGGATCGGAGCCCCCCGGCTCACCTGCGCCGCGATGAACCGGCTCGACTTCTCGTTGAGCGTGAACGATTCGACGAGACGAAACTGCAGGCCGACGAAAAACAGCAGCAGGCCGACGAATAAAAGATGCTGGCGCTTCATAGGAACGTACCTATCTCGTTTCATCGATCGAAAGGGGGGGGGCGCTCCACTGGCTGGTCGAGAATGCCGGTTATGACGGTCGTGCCCGTTTGGCGGCGATCAATTCGAGCAAGGCCCGCTGGGGGGTGACGAATTTCTCCACGCCCTCGGCCATGAGAGTCGTTTCCAGCGCGGCCATGTCCACCTCGTGGTCGAGTGCGGCGAGCACGTCGGCCGGCGGCATCCGATCCACCTGTCGGGAAAACGTCCGCCCCGGCGTGTCGGCCGCGACGTTCGTGGCCGGCGGATTGGTCTGGATATCGTCGCCGGCCAAGGCGGCGACATACAGGCAGGGGTCGACGCCGGCCTGCTTCACGCCTGTGCTCGCGAAGACGATCTCCTGATCGAGCGGCGTGGAGTGGCCCTGCCAGAAGCCGTGGTTCGCCGCCCAGATTCGCTTGGCATTGGCGATCGCAAGCATGCCCCGCGCCGCAGGCGAGAGGTGCGGCAGGTGCTTCTCCGCGTAGACGTCGATCCGCGACACGAACACGCTATAAACGCTCTTGAAGCCGTCGAGCGAGCCGCGTTGCCCGGCGCCGCGCCAGATGGCGTCGCGGGCAGATTCGTATTGCCGCATCGTGAAAATGAGCGTGACATTGAGGGGCACGCCGGCGGCCGCCAAGGGCTCCAGGGCCCTGATGCCGGCGGGCGTCGCCGGCACCTTGATCATCCGATTGGTGTGGCCGGCAGACCACCGCGTGCCGAGTTCCACGTAGCGGGCCACGCGATCTGTGAGCGACAGGCCGGCGGCCTGGTCTTCGAGCAACGGGTCGAGCTCAAAGCTCACCCAGCCGTCGTTGCCGCGCGACCGCTGCCAGACGTCTTGGAACACGCCCTGCGCGTCGCGAACCAGTTCATCGGTGAGCGCCCAGGCGATTTCCTCGTCCCCCAGGCCGGCCGCCACCAGGGCTGCGATGCGGTCGTCGAACCGGCCCGTCTTGATGAGGTCGGAGATGATCACCGGGTTGCTGGTGGCCCCCGTGGCGCCGGCCGCATGGTTGGGGCGCACGAGGTCGGGATCGACCGAATCGAGCCAGAGTTTCGTACCGCAGGCGATCAGGGAGGCGAGGCCGGAAGGCATGGTGAGGTTCCTCGAATGAGTCGGTGTGGCAAGCTGCGCGGGCTGCGCAAGGCCGGCCTGCCTGGGTTGAAAATTCCTCGTGTATCGAGTGTGACGATGACGAAGAAGTGTAGCGACTGGAACGATTTTCCGGATCACGGACCTCACTGCGGATCGCAACCGTGGGCTTCATCGATCGCACTCGCATTTCTCGGACCGTCGCCGCCGGGCTGCTCACGGCCCTGCTCGGCGACGGCATCGGCCCGGCGGCCGCCGTAGAACCGCACGATGGCATCCGGCTGATGCAGTTCGAGTCGGTCCTCGTCGAGGGCGGTGAGCCGGAAGAGCTGGCCATCCCGAGCGTGATCGCGGAAGAGGAGATCGTGCTCGATGGGCCGGAGACGGAGACCATTGCCCCGGGCGAGGTGATCGTCGAGACGACGAGCAAAGCCGCCGATGGCATCCGGGTGGACGACTTTTCCCTCGATGTGATGCCCCACGAATCGAGTTCGGGCGACTGGTTCTCCAGCGGTCGGTGGTATGGCGGCGCGGAGGTGCTGTGGTTTGACCGCAGCCGCAACTTCCGCAAGCCCATCGCCAGGGAGGTCAATGCAACGAGCGGCGTGACGGAAGGCACCCTCTTCACCAATGACCTCCCCTACGACCTGTCGGCCGGCACGCGGCTCACGCTCGGCGAGCACCTCGGCCGCGACCACCTCGACCGTGATCGCAACATGGAGTTCGTCTTCTACGGCGGGCTCTCCTATTACCAGTCAGACCTGCTCGAAGCCCGCCCCGGCAACGTGATCGTCACGACGCTGGGCAACGTGCCGGGCTTCATCGGGGCCACGACCTATCAGACGAAGCACACCACGATCTTCAACAGCCTCGAATGGAACTACAAGCTCGCCCGCCGGCTGGGCCGCGACCAGCTCGTGATGGGGCCGAATGGAAACTGGTCGCGGCACGCCGAGCGCGCTTTCCTTCCGGCGCTCATCATTGGCACCCGGGTCGCCAACCTCAACGACTCGTTCGACCTGCTCGCCGGGGGCAATGGCCGCGCCGGGGATTACACGATCGACGCGCAGAACTGGCTCTGGGGGCTGAACCTCGGCGGTGAGTTGATCAGCCAAAACGAATTCTTCTTCTGGGGTCTGCGGGGACGGGCAACACCCTCGATGAACTTCACGGCCAACCAGCAGATGGTCTACGGCGCCCAGCAGGGGGTGGTGACGAGCCGCACGTCGTCGGCCGACCTGTTTGCCGCCGGCTTCATCGGGGATCTCTCGATCCTCGCGGGCTGGCAGGTCACGCCCAACTTCTCGCTCAAGGCGGGATATGAGTTTCTCTGGGTGGCCGGCGTGGCCACGGCACCGCGGCAGTTCGACCTGGAGGGAACCCGGACCGACAAGATGGACCCGGGTGGGCAGGTTTTCTTCAACGGCCTGTCGTTCGGCTGCGAGGGCAGCTGGTAGCCGTTAGCGGGCCAATGCCACGGCGGCCGCCTGGCCGGTGGAGCAGAGGTTGACCGCGATTGCCGTGGCCGGGCGGCCGACGAGCGGCTCGTCGCGGACGACATTCACTGGGCAGTCGGGGTCGGGCGTCTCGTAATTGCGGGTGATGGGCACGAGCCCCCGCTCCAGGCCGAGGATGCTGGCCACCAGTTCCACGGCGCCGCCGCCGGCCCCCAGATGCCCGAAAAAGCTCTTCGGGGCGGTCACCGGCGTGTTGCCGAGCACGGCGGCGATGGCCTGGGCCTCGACCCGGTCCATGTCGGTCGTGCTCATGCCGTGGGCGTTCACGTGGCCGACGTCCGACACGGCCAGTCCGGCGGTGCGCAGCACGGCGGCGATCGCCTGCCGCACCGAGCTGCCGGTGAGTCGCCTGCCGCGCGTGGCCGCCTCGCAGCGGGAGGCCGTGCCGAGCAGGCGGCCGCGGATCCGGGCGCCGCGGCGCTCCGCGTGCTCCCGGGACTCGAGGATGATCGCTCCCGAGCCCTCTCCATTCACGAGCCCGTCGCGATCCCGGTCGAAGGGCCGGCTCGCCCGCTCAATGTCGTCGCCGCGATGGGAAAGCAGGGCGTCGCCGCGGGCCACCAGCGCCGTGGGGTGCAGCCGGCAGCCGGTGCCGCCGGCGATCATCACGTCTGCCCAGCCGCGCTCGATCACGCTGGCGGCCTCGGCGACGGCCAGGAGGCTCGACACGTCACCGAGCACGATCGTGTTGTTGGGCCCGCGGGCATCGTGGGCGATCGCGATGTGCGAGGCCGTCATGTTCGGGAGGTGCTTGAGCAGCCAGAGGGGATGCACCTCCTCGTGGATCGCCTCCGACCAGGCGCGAAAATCGAAGCCGGCGGGGGTGCGGGCACGGCGGTAGGTGGTTTCGAGATCCTCGAGGTCGGCGTAGATCATGTCGTTGCCGAACACGATGCCGAAGCGATCGGGCTCGAGACCTCCGACCGCGATGCCTGCGTCGGCGATCGCCATGTCGGCCGCCGCGAAGCCGAGCTGGATCTCACGGCTCATCACCTTGAGGCTCTTCCGCGGCCGCACGGCGACCTTGGGGTCGAAATCGGGAATCTGTCCACCGAATCGAACCTTGAGCGAACTGGCGTCGAACAGATCGACCAGGCGGATGCCGCTGCGGCCGGCGGCCAGCGAATCCCAAAACGGGTCGCAGCCGATGCCGATCGGGCTGACCACTCCGATACCGGTGATGACGATGTCCCGCGAACCGCTCATGCACGAACCCTAAACCACGCCGGCATCCGCCGAAAGTGCCGGCGGTATGGCGGCCCGTCAGCGGTGCGGGGGATTGTCGTGCCGCCACTGCGATGGAGCCACCGGATGGTCACCGGCCCAGAGGCCGCAGCGGGCGGTGCGGGCGGCCTCTTCGGCGGCCACAAGATCGGCATCCGGCGCGAACCCGCCGAACACCCAGGCATGGCCTTCGGCCACCAGTTCGCGGTTCAAGTCGCGGTCGTCCAGCCAGAGCGTTCCCAGCAGCCGGCCGTGCTGGTCGCGGGCAGTGCCCGCCACCCGCACCCGGTGGCCGGCGAGCTTGGCGTCGAGCGCGGCGCGAGCCGCCTTCCCATGGGGCTGGTCGAATTCGGGGGCGTCGATGCCCCGGAGGCGGATTTTGACCGCCTGTCCCCGTTCGTCGAGGCAGGTCACCGTGTCGCCGTCGTGAACTATCTCCACGCGCCACAGCGGCCGGCCGGCCGCGTCATGCAGCGGGCAGCTCGACACGGCGGCCCCAATGGCCGCCGCGATCGCCGCCAGGCCCACATACCACGGCCGTAGCCGGCGGGGCAGGCCGGGGGGTGGCGGCGGGATGCGGAAAGTGGGGCGTCTCATGGCAACCTGCGGCGACCTCAAAGCTCGTTGAGCCAAAGTTTAAATCAAACCGGCCCGCTCGGTTTTGACGATTCTTGTGATTGGAGTGACGAGGCTGTCTGTGCCGGTCATTCAGCCTGCGTCGTCGATCCCTGCCGTACTGCGCTTTCCCTCTCACCATGATCAAGCACGTGTTCGCCTGTGCCGCGGTCGTCATTGGCTGCTGCTGGTCGCCAGGCCACGCGCTCGCCGAGGACGCGGGCGAGTTTCTCGTGCTCGCCGAAGCGTCGTCCACCGCCATCCCGGTCCCCAGCGTGACCGCCGGGTTCGCGAACTTCGAGCAGGTGGCCGAGGCCGTCCAGGCCGATCGCGCGCGGCTGGCGATGCTGGAGGCCCGGCTCGCGGGCCTCGAAAAAGAAACGACACAGGCGAAACAGGCTGCCGAACCGCTGCCAACCCCGCCGCCCAACCCCGCTGCCGAGAAGCCAGCCGTTGCCGCGGAGCCACCCGCGCCCTACGAGGTCGGCAGCGACAAGGTCTTCAAGACGAACAAATGGGCCGATTCGTTTCAGGCCGAGTCGGTGAACAAGGATTTTCGCGTGAAAATCGGCGGCCGCACGCAGGTCGACTCGGTGGCGTTTACAGCCGGGAACGGCCCCAACAGGCCCACCCAAGACGGCGGGCTCGATCCGGAACTGGCCGACACGGTCGATCTGCGCCGCGCCCGATTTCGCATCGAAGGCCGGATGTATGAGGTCTACGACTGGGCCTGCGAATACGACTTCGTCAACCAGATCAACGTCAACAACGAACGCTATCCCACCGAGCGCGACTCGGGGCCGCTCACGGCCGTGACGGACCTCTGGATCCAGATCCGGGAGATGCCCCTGCTGGGGATCGTCCGCGTCGGCAACCAGAAGGATCCCTTCGGCTACGAGCACCTGACAAGCAGCCGCTGGCTCAACTTCATGGAGCGGTCGTTCAATCAGGACGCCTTCGAGGGTCCGTTCAACAACGGCTTCCTCCCGGGCATCCAGGTGCTCAACAACAACGAGGAAGGCAACCTCGCCTGGCAGGTCGGCGAGTTCAAGAACACGAGCAACCCGTTCGGCTTCTCCAACTCCAGCGGCGGAAGCATGACGGTGGGCCGGCTCGTTTACCTGCCCGTGTTCGAGGACGAAGGCCGCAAACTCCTGCATCTGGGCCTCTCGGGCCGGACGATGGAGCCGCGCCGGCAATACCTGGCCTTCGATCCCATCACGGGACTGCCCATTGGTGACCAGGCGAACGCGGTGCGTTTCCGCAGCCGCGGCAGCATCCGCAACGGCCCCCCCGGGCCGCTCAATTCGATCTATGCCGATGCGGGGCTGTTGACCGGCACCTGGCAGAACATGATCGGCCTGGAGTTGGTGGGCAACAACGGCCCATGGTCGTTCCAGTCGGAATACTTCGGGTCGTGGCTCTACAACGCCACCACCACGCGCGTGGGGGCTCCCGGCACGCTCGGCCAGCAGCCCCCGAAAGGCACGCCGGTGGGCACGGTCTACTACCAGGGCGGCTATGCGGAGGTGCTCTATTTCCTCACCGGCGAAAGCCGCACCTACTCGCGGCTCGAATACCGCTTCGACCGCCCTGTTCCGCACAACAACTTTTACGTCATCCGCGATCGCCTCGCGGGCCGCCGGGTGCGCGTGAGCGAAGGGGCGTGGCAGGTGGGCGTGCGCTACAACTATCTCTGCTTGAGCGACGGCGAGGTGAACGGCGGCGTGCTCAACGGCGTGACGCTCGGCCTCAACTGGCTGCTCAATCCGAACGCCCGCGTCTATTTCAACTACGACTTCACCTACCGCGATTTCGTCAACACGGACGGCCAGAACGGGAGCGGCGGGATCAACGGCTTTGGCACCCGGCTGGCCTTCGATTTCTGAGACACCAGGAAAGGGAGCATCATGCGACGTGCGATCCTGATACCGGCCGTGTGCAGCCTCGCGATCGCGGCCACCGGAGGTGGCGCGCCGGGGGGCGATGGCGATGCCGGCCCTGCCTCGTGCATCTCATGCACCGGCTGCGGCGGTGGCTGTGAGCCACGGTGCAAGGCCACGTGGGGGGAGGTGAAAAACAAAAAGCCCGCGCTCTCGATGAAGTGCGAATACGCCTGCGCGCGGGCGCGGGATTCCTGGCATGCCCTGGAGCCGGAGTGCCGCTGCAATCCGCCAGGTGGGACACTCTACGTGAAGAAGCGGCTTTACAAGTCGGAGGGTGAGGAAAAGGTCGAGCGCGTGCCGAAATACGAGGTGGAGATGGTGCCGGCCGAGCCGTGCGGCTGCGCGGCATGCCGCGGCACGGACCGCTGCTGGTGGAATCCTTTTAGCCTCTGGCCCTGGTTTTCCAGCCGCTGACACCAAGGGGATCGCGACGATGATTCGCCGTTCGCTCACCGCCGTATTCGTCGCCGTGTGCTGCGTCGCCGGAGGGGCAGCCCGCGGCCAGAACGATTGGCAGTCTCCCGATCCGTACTTCGGCGTCTTTCAGCACCGCCAGGCGGCCACGGCTGAGGCGGAACGCCGCTACCGGGCCGAGATCGCGGCGCAGCAGCCACATCGGCTTCACGAGCACCGCCCGCCGCCGACGCCGGCGTGGCGGCCGCGGCCCTGGCGGTCGCGGCAGCGCGGGGCCACCGGACGGTGACTTCTAGCACCGGTATGGCCGCCGCCGAATGGGCGATATAGGACTCGAACCTATGACCCCCAGCTTGTCGAGCTGGTGCTCTAACCAACTGAGCTAATCGCCCTGCTCATACGCTCGTGAGTCTCACGTCGCCTGCCATCGCAGTCAAGCGGCGACGACGCCGCGCGGCCGAATGGCCTTGTCGGGCCCGCAGCCGTGCGGATACTTTCGGTTTTTTCCGGCCTTGGCATCAGTTTCCCGGTTTCCGCCGGCTTCCTCCCACGGTTTTTTCCCATGCCCAGCGTTCGCCTTCCCGATGGCCTCGTTCACGACTTTCCCCAGGCCGTTCGCGTGGCCGACGTGGTGGCCGAGATCATGCCGGGAGCGGCGGCAGGAAAGGGCAAGAAGGGACGGCCGATCGCGGCCCTCCTCGACGGACAGGCGGTCGGGCTCGATGCAGCCCTGGCCACCGCCGGCGCGCCGGCGCTCGAGGTGCTCTTCAAGGGTGATCCGCGGGCGCTGCCCGTGATGCGGCACTCGGCGGCCCACGTGATGGCCCGCGCGGTGATGCGGCTCTTCGACGGTGTGGAACTGGCCTTCGGGCCGACGGTGGGCGCGGGCTTCTACTACGACATGCGTGCCTCCCGGCCGATCACCGACGAAGACCTGCCGAAAATCGAGGAGGAGATGCGGCGGATCATCGCCGCCGACGAGGCGTTCGAGCGGGTCGAAGTGGCGCGCGAGAAGGCGGTCGAGATCGTCCGCGGCCTGAACCAGCCCCTCAAGGCCGAGCACATCGAGACGGGCCTGGCCGAGTATCCGTCGCTCTCCTTCTACCGCCAGGGGGAGTTCGTGGATCTGTGCCGCGGGCCGCACGTGCCCAGCCCGGGCTGCATCGGCGCCTTCAAGCTCACGAACATCGCCGGCGCCTACTGGAAAGGTGATGCCAACAACGCCCAACTCCAACGGCTCTACGGCACGGCCTGGTTTTCCCAGGAGGATCTCGACGCCCACTTGACCGCGCTGGAGGAGGCCCGGAAGCGCGACCACCGCGTGCTCGGTAAGCAACTCGATCTGTTCACCACGAGCCCGCTCGTCGGCTCCGGCCTCGTGCTCTGGATGCCGAAGGGGGCGATCCTCCGCAGCACGCTCGAGAGCTTCGTCCGCGAGGAGCTGGCGGCCCGCGGCTACCAGCCGGTCTACACGCCCCACATCGGCAAGGTCGATCTCTACAAGATCTCGGGCCACTATCCCTACTACGCCGACAGCCAGTTCAAGCCGATCGTGATGAGCGACGAGGAACAGTATCTCCTCAAGCCGATGAACTGCCCGCACCACACGATGATCTACAAGGCCCGTCCGCACAGCTACAAGGACCTGCCGCTGCGGCTGGCCGAATTCGGCACCGTCTACCGCTACGAGCAATCGGGCGAGCTCGGCGGCATGACGCGGGTGCGCGGCTTTACGCAGGACGACGCCCACATCTTCTGCATGCCGGAGCAGGTCGAGCAGGAGGTGGAGGGGTGCATCGACTTCACGCTCAAGGTCCTCGAGAGCCTCGCCTTCGACAATTTCCGCGTGCGGCTCGGCTTCCGCGATCCTTCCAGCGACAAATACGTCGGCCCGCCAGAGCGGTGGGACGAGGCCGAGGCGGCGATCGAGAGCGTGGCCCGGCGGATGAACCTGCCCGGCTGCGAGCCGGAGCCGGGCGAGGCGGCTTTCTACGGGCCGAAGATCGATTTCGTGGTCAACGACTCGCTCGGCCGAGAGTGGCAGCTCGGCACGGTGCAGCTCGACTACAACCTGCCCAGCCGGGAGCGGTTCGACCTCGAATACATCGGCGCCGACAACGCCAAGCATCAGCCGGTGATGATCCACCGGGCGCCGCTGGGAAGCATGGAGCGGTTCGTGGGCGTGCTCATCGAGCATTTCGCGGGGGCGTTTCCCCTGTGGCTCGCGCCCGAGCAGGTGCGGGTGATTCCCGTGAGCGAGAAAAGCGAGGCCTACGCCCGGCAGGTGCAGGGGCGGCTGGAGGCGGCGGGCCTGCGGACGGGGCTCGACGCGGCCGCGGAGAAACTCGGCGCCAAGATCCGTGCCGCCCAACTCGACCTGATTCCGATGATGGTGGTGTGCGGGCCGCGGGACGAGGCGGCCGGCACGGTGAGCCTCCGCGACCGGCTCGACGGCGATCTGGGGGCGATGAGCCTCGAGGCGGCGGTCGAGCGGCTTCGCGACGAAAACATCCGCCGTGCCGTGCGGCACAAGCCCAAGCCGCTCGCCCTGCCGGGTGAGCAGGCGGCGGGCGAAGAGTATTGAAGCCGTTGCCGGCACGTCGGCGGGGCCGCGCCCCTCCCATCACCGGCGGACGCGGCCGTGAGTTCGTGTTTGGAAAGGCCTGACGGAATGCCGCGTTTCGCCCTTCTCGAGCATACGGGCGCCCCCGACGACCCCACGGGGCGGCACCACGACCTGCTCCTCGAGTCAGGCGCGGCGTGCCGCACCTGGCGGCTCATGGCACTGCCCGAGCCGGGCGGCTCGGCCGTGGCCGCGCTCGAGCTCCCGGCCCATCGCCTGGCCTGGCTGGAGATCGACGAGGGCGAGGTCTCCGGTGGCCGCGGCCATGTGCGGCGGGTCGACGCCGGCGATTACCGTCCGGTCGCACTCGACAGCGATTCCGTGGAAACGGCCACGAGCCTCGTGATCCTCCTCCACGGCCGCACGTTCGGCGGACGCCTGCGGATCGAGGCCCTCGCCGACGGCTGGGCCGTGAGCCTGGCTGTCGGCGCGAGCGTATGATGAAGCACCCTTTAGGAGCCTCGGAGATGAAACCCCGTGAAGTGCTCGCGCTGTGCCGCGAGAAGGAAGTGAAGGCGGTCGATCTCAGGTTCACCGATTTTCTCGGTGCCTGGCAGCATTTCACGATTCCCGTCGGCAAGCTCGAGGAAGACACATTCGAAGACGGCCTCGGCTTCGACGGTTCGAGCATCCGCGGCTGGCAGGCGATCAACGAGAGCGACATGCTGCTCGTGCCCGTGCCCGACACCGCGGTCGTCGACCCGTTCGCGCAGATTCCCACGCTCGTGATGATCTGCATGATCCAGGATCCGATCACCCGCGAGGACTATTCCCGCGACCCGCGCAACATCGCCCGCAAGGCGGTGAACTACCTGAAGAGCACCGGCATTGCCGACACCTGCTTCATCGGCCCGGAGGCCGAGTTCTTCGTCTTCGACGACGTGCGGTTCGACCAGAATCCGCACGAGGGCTACTACCACATCGACTCGATGGAGGCCGAGTGGAACCGCGGCCGGCCGGAGGGGCCCAACCTGGGCTACAAGCTGCGGCACAAGGAGGGCTATTTTCCCTGCCCGCCATCTGACCAGCTGATGGACATCCGCAACGAGATGATGCTCACCATGATCCAGGCGGGCATCGACGTCGAGGCGCAGCACCACGAGGTGGCCACGGCGGGGCAATGCGAGATCGACATGCGGTTTCAGGAGCTCGTCCGCATGGCCGACCAGATGTGTCTCTACAAATACATCGTGCGGAACGTGGCCAGGAGGCACGGCCGGACGGCGACGTTCATGCCCAAGCCGATGTTCGGCGACAACGGCTCCGGCATGCACACGCATTTCTCGCTGTGGAAGGAGGGCCATCCGCTGTTCGCCGGTTCTGGCTACGCCGGCCTCTCGGAGATGGCGATGCACGCCCTGGGGGGCATCCTCCGCCACGCCCCGGCGCTGTTGGCCATCACCAATCCCACCAGCAACAGTTACAAGCGGCTCGTGCCCGGCTACGAGGCGCCGGTGAACCTCGCCTACTCGCAGCGAAACCGGTCGGCCAGCTGCCGGATCCCGATGTATTCGGCGAGCCCGAAGACGAAGCGGATCGAGTTCCGCTGCCCCGACCCGACCTGCAATCCCTACCTCGCCTTTTCAGCGATCCTGCTGGCGGCGATCGACGGCATCCAGAACAAGATCAACCCTGGCCCGCCGCTCGATCGCGACATCTACGACATGCCGCCGGAAGAGCTGGCCAGCGTCCCTAAGGCGCCGGGATCCCTCGACGAGGCCCTCGACGCACTGGAACGCGACCACGACTTCCTCCTCCGCGGCGACGTGTTCACCGACGATGTGATCGCCACGTGGCTGAAGTGGAAACGGGAGAAGGAAATCGCCCCGTTGCGGATGCGGCCGCATCCGTATGAGTTTTGTCTGTATTTTGACGCGTGAGCGGCCATCCATGGCCCGCTCACGCTTGGCGCGCCCAGCGGCCAGCCGCCGAGCGCGGAAGCTCGCCCTCCGGGCTCGGTTTGACGCGTGAGCGGCCATGCATGGCCCGCCCACGCTTGGGCGACACGCGGCAACAGCCCGGCAAACGCCCGTGCATGCGCCGAGGGAAGTGTCTATCTTGATGTGAGTTTCTCGGCCACGACCTCACCCCAAAGCAGCTGCCAGCCATGTCAGACGACGCCCCCCCCGGAACCGCCGCCAAGCCCTCCGCCGTCGAGGTCGCCAAGACCGCCAGCAACTTCCTCCGCGGGGACATCGCCAAGGAACTGGCCGATGGCGCCCCCGGATTCGGCAAACCATCCATTCAACTGCTCAAGAACCACGGCACCTACCAGCAGGACGACCGCGAGGCCAGGAAGGCCAAGGAGGGGGCAAAGAGCGAGCGGGAGATCTCGTTCATGATCCGCACCGTCGTGCCCGGCGGAAAACTCACCGCCCAGCAGCTCCTCGCCGCCATCGACATGGGCGACGAACTGGGCAACGGCACCATCCGCCTCACGACCCGGCAGGCGATCCAGCACCACGGCGTCGTCAAGGGCGACCTTAAGGATTTCATGCAGCGGGTGCACACGAACCACATGACCACGCTCGCCGCCTGCGGCGATGTGGAGCGCAACATCATGTGCTGCCCCGCCCCGATCCACGGCGACTCGATCCGCGAGCAGATGCAGGCCAAACTCGACGAACTGGCCAAACACCTCGCCCCACGGACGCGGGCCTACTACGAGATCTGGCTCACCGATCCTGAGACCGGCGAGCAGCAGCGGGTGGCCGGCGGGCCGGAGGTGATAGAGCCGATCTACGGGCCGACCTACCTGCCGCGCAAGTTCAAGACGGCCTTCGCGCTGCCGGAAGACAACTGCACCGATGTGTATGCCAACGACCTCGGCTTCATCGTCGTTCACGAAGGGGGAAAGATCCTCGGCTACAATGTGCTTGCCGGGGGCGGGATGGGCGTGACGCCCAGCGCCGCCAAGACGTTCCCCGCCCTCGCCAAGCGGCTCGGCTTCGTGCCGCCGGAAGATGTCCTCGCGATAGCCGAGGCGATCGTGAAGGTGCAGCGCGACTTCGGCAACCGGTCCGACCGGAAGACGGCCCGGCTCAAATACACGATCCACACGATGGGCCTGGAAAACTTCCGGGCGAAGGTGGAGGAGTATTTCGGCAAGCCGCTCGCCCCCTGCCACCCCGCCGACGTCCACGGCTTCGACGATCACATCGGCTGGTTCGAGCAGGGTAACGGGAAATTCTTCTACGGCTTCAACGTGGAGAACGGCCGCATCCACGACGCGGGCGACTTCCGGCTCAAGACCGCGCTGCGGCGGATCCTCCGGGAGATCGAGCCGGGCGTGCGGATCACGTCGCACCAGAGCCTGCTGTTCACCGATCTGGCGATCACCGACCGTGAGCGGATCGCCGAGATCCTCCACGCACACGGTGTGAAAACCTCCGAGGAGATCAGCACGCTCCGCCGCTGGAGCATGGCCTGCGTGGCCCTGCCCACGTGCGGCCTTGCCGTCGCGGAGAGCGAGCGGGTGCTGCCAGGATTGATCGACTCACTCGAGCCGGAGGTGGCGAAGCTCGGCCTGGCGAGTGACGCGTTCACGCTCCGCATGACCGGCTGCCCCAATGCCTGCGCCAGACCCTACAACTCCGACATCGGGATCGTGGGTCGCACGCTCGGCAAGTACACGATCTTCCTCGGCGGCCGCCTGCTCGGCGACCGGCTCAACGTGCAGTACAAGGACGTGGTTCCCTTCGAGGAGCTCGCACCGGAGATCACGGCCGTCCTCGCCTGCTACAAGGCCGAGCGGCGGGAGAGCGAGACGCTCGGCGACTTCTGCCACCGCAAGGGGGTGGACGGCGTCCGCACATGGGCCGACGAGTGGCTCGCCGGAGGCCGCGGCCGGAGAGAGTCGCCGTAGACCTGCCGATGGTTTCCTGTGAACCAGATCAGGGGAGGGGATGCCCACGCCCCGAGAGCCGGGCTGTGGGAGCAAGCGGAGGCACGGATGCTGAAGCGCAGCGGACACGCAGTGAGCGGATGCCACGAAGGCATCCGCGAACGTCCGGCGACGGGGCTGGGCGTTCCCGACCAGCGAAATGCGCGAGATCAAATTGGGAGCGGTATCACGCCGGCAGGTCGTCCCACATCGGACACCACAGGGGCACCCGCGGAAAGAGCTGTCCGGCGAGCTTGAGGGCCATCTGCGTGGAGGCCTCGAGACGGCCGGCGGCGGCCGCCTCGGCCGGGTCACACTGGTTGAGCAGCAGACGGGCCAACTCGGCCTCGGCGATCCGCAGGTAGCTGCGGCCCACGCGACCGGCCTGCACGGTGGCCTTGCCGTCGGCGACGATGATCGACGCCCGAAAATCGGCTGCTTCCAGGCCGAGTTCCACGGTCTCCCGGGTACCGGCGGCGGCCATGCGGACGCCGATGGCGGGGGCCGCCGCCGTGAGCAGCGCCAGCGGGTTGAAAACCTTCGCCACGACCATGCGGTCGCCCGGCTGGACGCTCTCGGTGCCGCCCGCCACGTCGCGGTGCAGCGGGTCGGCCGCGCTCGACTCATACACGATCTCTTGGCGGTCGTTCTCGATCGCCTCGGCGCAGACCCGCGCCAGGATCTCACGATCGAGCCCCGGAAACTCCGGATCAGCGAGGAGTTCGAGCACGCGATTGCCCGACTGGATCGCGTAGCCCACGATCCGCGCGGTCGTCTCGTGGAGGTCGTAGCGGTCTTGGCCGACGAGCGCCACGATGATCGAGTCGAACGCGCTGCGGCTGACGAGCCAGCGCGAGTAGTTCTCGTTGCGATCCTGTGCGCCGACGAACCGCGAGGCATTCTGCTTGTAGATGCGGAGGATGGCCGGCAGTTCGACGTGCCGCCATTGCCGCATCGTCACGGCCTCGCCTGACCGTTGCGGCCCGTCGAGCAGCCGGGCCAGGATGTCGGTGGGTCGGCCGGGCGTGGCGCAGTCGCGGCCCAGCACGCTCCAGCCAAGCTCGTGAAACGACGGCGCGATCCGCGTGCGGGAGAAAGCCACGCAGGCGCCGATCTCCCGCATGCGATCCTCGGCGGCGCGGACGAGCTGCTGGCCGTGGCCAGCCCCGCGGCACTCGGGCAGAACGGCGAGGCGATCGATGACCGCCGCGTTGATGGGCGTGTCGCCCACGAGCACGGTCCGCGGGATCACCTCGGCGTGGCCCACGATCCGGCCCGCCAGCCGGGCCACCAGCCGATTGGCCGAGTCGTGGTCGGGGTGATCGACGGCGGCATGGAATTCCGCCTTCGAGGGGGGCTGGGGGAGGCCCGATAAGAGCTGCAGGATCTCGTTCTGGTCGCCCGCTCGGGCCGGGGCCACATGGCACTGCTCCAGCATCCAGGCCGGTGGTTTCCAGGGCTTGGCCTCTTGGTGCGGGACGTGGAACACGGCCTCGCGCTTGGGCTTCACCAACGGCCGCTTCGTGACCACCGTGCCTGCCGGGCGAACCTCGACGGCGTGCACGGCCTTGTCGGTGGATTTCTTCGCCTTGCGTGCGGCGGAGGACTTCTTGCGAACGGTGGTGGACGAACGCGTTGCGACCGATCCGGAACGCAGGGTCCGTGTGTGGGAAGCCCGGGACGAACGCATGGATTCTCCTCTCCCTGGAGCGTCAAAACTCAATCCGTTGGCGGCCAAAGATATGCGGAGGCTCAGCCGGATTCCAGTAGCAGAAACGTTTTCAGCGTCTTTTCCGCGAAAAAACACCAAGGCAGCGCGCGCGATGCCAGCACGTTTCGCGCCCGCATGGCCGTGGCGAGTGGCCCGACCCGGGAGAGCAGTTCGTGCCGCAGCGGCTGGGTGTGCACGGCGAGCCGGGAGTTGGCCGCGCGGATCTCCCGGCAACGCCGCTGGGCGAGCGTCACCGTGGGGTGCGTGTCGATCCACCGCCACTTTTCGGCGACGAGATCGCGGATGGCGTCGGGCTGGCCGTCCAAGGGTTGCAGGTGACGCTCGGGGTGGAACTCGAGGTCGCGGAGCAGGTGATGCACCTCCGCCAAGCGGCCCTCGGGGTCCAGCGCGTGCGAGCCGTCGTAGCAGGCGGCGGCCGGCAGCCGCAGCGTGCCCGACACGATGGCGTAGCGCGGCGGATCGCAGCCGGTGAGGCGGCGGACGATCTCGTCGGTGATCTGGTCGTAGGCTGCCCCGCCGATGCCGTGCACGAAAACGTCCGCCACGAGCATGCGCGCGACGAGCGTGGTGATGATCGCACGGGGCCGGAAGCGGATGGCATGCTCCTCCATCCGCGACAGGGCATCGACCCATCGCGACGGCGACGTCTCCGGCGAGATCGGCAATTCCACGCGCAGCGTCTCCATGTCGGAGATCGTCAGCGTGCCGGGGGTCGACATGTTGGCGAAGGCGCGGCGGCGGCGCGGATCCTCGCGCGACCAGATCCACCAGGGAATCTCCAGCCATTGGCCCTCGGCCGGGTCGTCGGTGCGCGCGGCGAGATCCGGCATCGGCCGCGAGCGGCTGCGCTCGCGGTGCGCCGCGCGGTAGGCGGCGAGGGCGCCGTTGTAGGCCTCGTGCAGCAGCCGTGCATGCGCCAATAGCCAGCCGATGAACACCATCACCGTGGGCAGCCGCACGAGCTCGCTGACGGGCAGTTCGAAGGTCTCCAGCCCATACCGGCCTTCGAGCAGATGCCGGGCTTGTGCGATGGCGAGCCCGAGGCGGTGCGATTCCGCGGCCCGCTCGATCGCCATGGGCCACCAGCGGCGGAGCACGGCATCCGGCTCGAGCGGCTTGAGGAGGTCGGCGGCCTTGCGGCCGAATGTGGCGAAACAGTCGTGGTCGAGGATGCCGCGCTCCTCCCAGGGCATTTCCGGCGCGGGCAGATCGAAGAAGGCCTCCTCGTAGTGCGCCTCCCGCGACGTGCCAACGGGCACCGCGACGCTGGTTCGGGAGCAGCGGTCGGTATCGACGACGAGATTGATGGCGGTGCCGCCCACTTGGCGGGCGTAGGCGTCGAGCACGAAGTTCTTCAGCCACACGCCGGGATGGAAGAGCTCCGGCTGGTGCCCTCCCATCACGATCGGCTGCTGGATCCACTCGCCCATGTTGGCGGGCCGCTGCACGTCGTGGTAGCTGCCGGTGTATTCGGCCGCGACCGAAAGCACCTCCCGCCGGGTCGCGGCGATCAGCTCCCAGAGCTTCATGTCGCCGATTCGCACGCTGAACGCGGCCCGCAGCAGGCGGTTGTTGTCGACGAGCGTCTCAATGGACGCGGTCGACGCGCCGGGAGCCGCAGCGATCGGGGGTTCGATCAGCCGCCCCCCGGAGGCGACGGGTGGTTTGGGGATGCGACGGAAGGGCATTGCCGGAGTGTGGCCTCGTGCACGGGACGCCGTGCCCGCGACGGCGACCATCGGCCGCAGTTCACCGCTCGCTACGGGGCGGAGGCGGCCACAGCCGCTTCCGCACGATCGAGCACGGTGCGGTAGTAGGCCAGACGGGTCGACGCATCGTCCAGTGCGCCTCCGAAACTCCGCGCGAGATCGAGATACACCAGCGGCACCGCTAACTCCACTATCCGCAGGCCGGCCGCCGCCGCCTGGACCCACACCTCCAGCGGCATCGCATAGCCGGATTCACGCACGTGGAGGCACCCCAGGGCCTTTCGCGTGTAGGCCTTGAAGCCACAGAAGGCGTCGGTGATGGCGAGGCCGAGGCGGTCGTTGATCTCGGCCGTGATCGCCGCGTTGATCCGTCGCCGGGCGGCCGGGGGCTCGCTGTCGCCGGCAAACCGGCGGAGATAGCGGCTCCCGCTCACGATCTCGGCCGTGCCGGCGGCCGCCGCCGCGATGAAGTCGGGAATCAACCGCGGCTGGTGCTGGCCGTCGCAGTCGATGGTGACGAGCCCATCCCAGGGCCCGGCGAGGGTGGCCGCGAAGGCCGTGGCCAGGGCGGCGCCATAGCCGCGGTTCTCACCGTGGCCGATCACACGCACGTCCCGCCGCCGGGCGAGCACCTGCGAAGTGCCGTCGGTGGAGCCGTCGTCCACGACGAGCACGTCGGGAGTGAACCGCAGCACCTCGTCGAGCACCCGATCAACGTGCGCGGCCTCGTTGAACACGGGCAGTGCGGTGAGAAATCGGGGGCTCTGGCGGGGGCTCTGGCGTG
>JBIIIP010000107.1:0-10246 GCA_044234625.1 Pirellulales bacterium
ATGGACCGCACGCCCAGCAGGCTGGCCGCCGTGACAAGCCGGGTGGCCATCTGCACGACGCGGTCTGCATCCGGCATCGCCGCGAGCAGTTTTTCCTGGATGTCGACGACGCACAGGAGCGATGTGGCGGGAAGGAGTCGCATGGGGGGCTTTCAGCGGGGAGGTGGGGCGGGGGCTTGATCGGCGGCTGCCTGAAGGGCTGAGACGACGGGCCGGTGTGACGGGCCGCGGGCCGTGCAGGTGAACGTGCGACCGGTATCCGACACGATCTCGATGGCCACGTCGAGCCGCTCGGCAGGCACCGCGGCCGAGAGACGCTCCGGCCACTCCACGAACGCCCACACGAGTTTCCCCGAACGCGGTGCGATGGCGTCGTCCCAGCCGGTCTCATGCAGTTCGCTGGCCCCGGCAAGGCGGTAGAGATCGGCATGCACGAGGGCCACCGGCGAACTGCCACGTCGGCCGGCATGCTCGTGGATCAGGCCGAACGTGGGGCTCACGACCGAGTGTGGATCGATGCCGATCGCGGCGGCCACGGCCTTGACGAACGTCGTCTTCCCCGCGCCAAGGTCACCGGAAAGGGCGACGAAGGCATGTGCGGGCAAGGCGGCGGCGACCGCGCGGGCGACCGCGTCGAGGGCGTTCTGTCCATCGACGTGGCAGCTGATCGCGTCAGGGGTTGAAGGCATGGATGAATCCCGTCGGCTGAAGGACCCGCTGGTGGCCGTCTGGCTCGCAGGCGACCATGTCCGAACCGTCGGTCACGGTGCCGATGATCGCCGGCCGCAGGGAGGCGGGAGGCTCGGCGACGAGCGCCGCCGCGTCGACCGCGGGCATGGCCAAGAGAAGCTCGAAATCCTCGCCGTCGGCCAGGGCATGCTCGAGGGGGCTGCGGCCGTTTCCGGGCCGGGCCGCCATCGCGATCGCGTCGTCATGCACCGGCACATCGGCCAGCCGCACGCGGCAGCCGGTGCCGCTGGCGGCCATCATCCGCGAGAGATCCAAGGCAAGGCCGTCGCTGATGTCGATGGCGGCATGCACGCAGAGTCGTTCGGCGATCATGAGCGCCTCATGGCACCGGGGCGCCACCCGCAGGTGGCGGCCGAGCAGGCTGCCGCCGCAGGGGCCGGTGACGACGAGCACGTCACCCGGGCGGGCGCCATCACGCCGCCAGGCCCTGCCGGGGGGCACGCTTCCGATCGCGGTCACGCTCACCACGAGCGGACCGTCCCAGGAGTTGGTGTCGCCACCGGCGAGCGTCACACCGTGCCGGGCCGCCAGGGCGGCGATGCCTTCGAGCATATCGTGGCCGATTTGCACGCCCCCGGCACGCGGCAGCGCGACGGCGACCAGCGCCGCTTCCGGTCTCGCGGCCATGGCTGCCAGGTCGCTGAGGCTGACGGCGAGGGCCTTGTGGCCGACAGCGGTGGCGGAACATGCCGGACCGAGCACAAAATCAACGCCTGCGGTGAGCATGTCGACGGTGACGACCGTCCGCCGCATCGCCGGAGGCCGAAGGACGGCTGCATCATCGCCCGGCGGCACCTCGAGGCGCGGATCGGCAGGAATCCGCCTCACGAGCCACTCGACAAATTCTGTTTCCATGCGGCGAATTGTATCGCTCGCCGGCCGGCGGGCCGAATGGACGGAGCGATCGGCCGGGACCGCGGATCAGAAGAGGCTCCCAAGAACCGGGATCAGCCGTGAGAGCACGAGCACGCCCGCCAGACCGACGACCGCCACGATCGTCTCCATCATGGTCCAGCTCTTGAGCGTGTCGCTGAAGCTGGCGTTGAAATATTCCTTGAAGAGCCAGAAGCCGGCGTCGTTGAAATGGGAGAGCGCGAGGCTACCGGCCCCGATCGCGAGCACCATCAGGTTCGGGTCCACCGAGCCCTCAGCCAGCAGCGGCGCGACGAGCCCGGCGGCGGTGAGCCCGGCCACGGTCGCCGAGCCGACGCAGGCCCGGATCGCAACCGTCACCACCCAGGCCACGATCAGGGGATCGACCGGCAACCCGTCGAGGGCCGCACCGATCTGCATGTTGACGCCGCTTTGCAGGAGAATCTCCTTGAACGCGCCAGATCCGCCGATCACGAGGAGGATCGAGGCGACGTCGCCGATGGCAGAGGTGAAGGTGTTCATCACCGTCGAAAACGAGCGGCCCCGGGCCAAGCCCAGGGTCACCGTGGCAAAGAACAGCGCCGCGAGCATCACGACATCCGGATCCGACACGAACTTCATGACCGAGGCGGCCATCGACCCGGGCTCCACGAGCGATCCACCGATGGTCGTTGCGATGAGGAGGATGGCCGGTAGGAGAGCCGTGACGATGCTGATGGCGGCCCCGGGCAGCTCCGATTCCGGCAAGGCGGCCGCCGTGAGGCCGGCCAGCGGCCGGGCGGGAATCGTGGCCACGAACCGCGCGAACACAGGTCCCGCGATCACGAGCGCAGGCACGGCGATCACCAGCCCATAGAGGAGCGTCCAGCCGATGTCGGCCTTGAAAGAGGCCGCGAGCGCGGTCGGCGCCGGGTGCGGCGGCAGGAGCCCGTGGGCCACGCTCAACGCGGCCAGCGCCGGCAGGGCGACCACCAGCGGCGGCAGGCGGTGGCGCTCGACCACGGCGAAGATGATCGGCACGAGAAGCACGAAGCCCACGCCGTAGAAGAGCGGGATGCCCACGATGAAGCCCGTGAGCGCCATCGCCCACGCCATCCGCTTCTCGCCACATGCCGCGACGAGCGTGTCGGCGATCCGTTGGGCCGCGCCGCTCTCGACCACGAGCTTCCCGAGCATCGCGCCCGTCACGATCACCACGACCAGTGACCCGAGAACGTCGCCGATTCCCTTTTTCACGGCACCGGCGACCTTGTCGAGCGGCATGCCGAGCGCCACGGCGGCGCCCGCCGACACGACGATGAACGCCAGGAAAGGGTGCATCTTGGCCCCGGCCACGAGCACGACCAGGGCGGCGATGGCGACGGCGATGACGAGGAGCGGCAGCATCGCCGGCTAGCGGAGAACCGAGTCCGACGTGATGTGCCCGAAGAGCGTCTCGCGGTCGCGGAGCACGTAGAACTTGATCGGCCCCAGGTTGTCCTCCCGGGCCTTGTCGAGCACGTAGCCGACGTTGTCGATCGCCACGGTCTCCCACACGTGTAGCCCCACGAGGATGTCACCCTCGCGGATGCCCTGCAGGGCCGCCGGACCGTCGGTGCGCACCTCCGAGACGAGGAGGCCGCCGCGGTAACGCGACTGGATCCGCTGTACCTTCGCAGCGGGCACGCCATGCACGCGCAGGCCCAGTTGCTGCCAGCATCGCTCCTCGACCGAGAGCTCCTGCGGCCGCGCCTGGGCGAGGGGCAGGTCGAGCTTGGCTTCGCCACCGGCCCTGACGACTGTCACCGGCACGCTTTCCCCGGCCTTGTGGCCGAGCAGCGCTCGCTCCACGTCGAGCGGCGTGCACACGCGGCACTCGCCGATCCGCGTGATCACGTCGCCCACCTTTACGCCGACGTTCTCCGCCGGGCTCTGGCGGTGGACGACGTCGACGACCACGCCGTCGTTGCCGGCCCGACGGGCGACGATGCCGTGCCATGTCTGGTCGACCCGTTGCACCGAAAGCAGCTCCGTCGCGATCGACAGTACGCGGTCGATGGGGATCGCGAACCCGATCCCCTGCGCCCCGGCCCGCACGGCCACGTTCACGCCGATCATTTCGCCGTTGATGTTGAGGAGCGGCCCGCCGGAATTGCCCGGGTTGATGCTGGCGTCAGTCTGGATGAGGTCGTCGTATTTTTGCGTGCGACTCACTTCCACACTGCGGTGAAGCGCGGAGACGATGCCCCGGGTGACGGTGTGCTCGTAGCCGAAGGCGTTGCCCAGCGCGAGCACCGTCTCGCCGATCATCAGATCCGAGGATGTGCCGATCGTGATCACCGGCAGCGGCTCGTCGACGTCGATCTTGATCACCGCCAAGTCGGTCCGCGAGTCGTGCGACAGGAGCCTGGCGCTGGTCGTCTTTCCCGAAGCGAGCGTGACTTCGATGCGGCGGACGCCCTCGACGACGTGGTAGTTGGTGATGATATAGCCACGCGGGTCGATGACCACGCCGGTGCCCATGCCGTTGACGCGGCGGAGGTCGGCCGAGGAGTCTTCCTCGACGCCCACGACCAGTTTCTGGCCGTGGATGTTGACGACGCTGCCGCGCTGCGACTCGATGGCGCGGACGATGGCCGTGCGGCGCGACTCACGGTCCTCGGCCGCAGCGCACGCTGGATACACCGAGGCTGTCACCAGGGCGGCCAGCACTGGCAGGATGCACCGCACGCTCGGCATACGCAGGCGACTCCGCTCGACCGCTCCGTTCCCCACCCAGGCCGCCCGCACCGATGCGTCGCCCGACGCCAAAGAGGATCGGACGGCCACGGCCCGCGAATCTCCCGGCTTGCCTGCGGCCCGCACACTTTCCCACTTTTCAAGGCCGCCGACCGCCCCCGACGAGCAGCGGCAGCACTTGCAAGCCGAGGAAGACGACCAGCGCCGTGAGCACCACCGCCGGCCAGGCGGCCGCAATCCTTTCCCCGCTTTCCCAGCCGGTCTGCCGGGAAATGCCTCCCACCAAGGCTGCCAGCACGAGCACGGCCAGCGCCGCCAGCACGATCCCACAGCCCAGCGAGGCCATCGTGCCCTTGAACGTGCCGATCTCGGAAAACTCCTCCCGGTGGAGATCGATCGCCCGGCCCTTCGCCAGGCTGCGGGGAACGGTCTCCGCCAATTCGATGGCCCGTGCTGCGTCGGTCCACGTCGCCGGCGGGATGGCCCGGGCCGTGTGCGGCATCCCCTGTGGGCCGAGGAGCCCGCGGACCTCTTCGAGCAGCGTCATGCCCCAGTCGAAGGCCACGCTCTCAGGCCTCCCGCCGGGGTCTTCCTGCCAGGCCCAGGCCGTACCTCCATCGGGGATTGTCACCGTCACCGTGCCCGCGGCGTGGGCGACCGTGATGGTCAGGCCGGGCTGATCGCCGCGGGCGACCTGCCAGCGGACGGGGATCTGCAGACCTCCGGCGAAGCCGACGTTCAGCGTGGCCCACGCCGCATCCCCCGCGGCACCGAGCGTGGAAAGCCGCTGCGGATCGCCGGCGAGCACACGGATCAGATCTGCATCGCGGGCCAGGTGACGAAGCACGGCGTCGCGGGACCGGTCCACCATCCGCCGCTCGCAGGAGATCGTTTCAACCGGGCCGAAGGGATGGCCGCCGCCACAGGCCGCCTCGATGCCGGTCTTCAGGCGGGTGATGAAGGGATGGAGCCGGTCGGGCAGGAAGGGAACGAGCCGGGCGCCGGAGTCGATGCGGATCATGTCGAGCTCGTAGGCCCAAAGCATCGACAGCGACAGGGGCTGGGAGAGGAGCAGGCTTTGGCCGGCCTGCACGAGAAGCCGCACCGCCTCCGCGCGGCGGTCGTTCCAGCCGTCGGCTCCCACGAACACGACGTCGCACCGGCGGCCGTCGAGCAGTTCGTCGGTCACCGGCGCTCTCGGTGCCGCGTCGATGATTTCCCGCCATGCGGAGTCGTCGGACACGTCGCACGCGAGCACGATCGTGTCGCCGGCCCGGCGGGCAGCCGCAACGACGGCAGCGATCCCGGCGTCGATGCCAAGGAGCCCGATTTTCAAGGCCTGATCCCGCTGGAGCGTCATGTCCGCTATTGTTTCCGGAAACGGCTTCCCCGGGTAGAGGCAGCGGCATGCGTGCGGCGGTGATCGCGATCGGAGACGAACTGACCTCCGGCCAGAGGCTCGACACGAACAGCCGCTGGCTGTCGGCGGAGCTGGCCGTGTTGGGCATTCCTGTCGTGCTGCATGCCACAGCCAACGACACCCTGGCCATCGGAGAGGCCGTGTTTCGCGCGGCAGTGGAAAGGGCCGACGTGGTCGTGGCAACGGGCGGCCTCGGCCCGACCGCCGACGACCTCACCCGCGACGTGCTTGCCGCCATCGCCGACCAGCCGCTGGAGCGATCGCCGGCCGCCTTGGCAGTGGTTGAATCGCGGTTTTCGGTCCGCGGCATGCCGATGCCGGTGAGCAACCGGCGACAGGCCGACTTTCCCCGCGGCAGCCGCATCATTCCCAACCCCACGGGCACTGCCCCCGGTATCGACATCGACGTGCCCCTCGACGGCCATGTGGCCCGGGTCTTCGCTCTCCCGGGTGTGCCTGCGGAAATGCACGTCATGTGGCGCGACACCGTGCTGCCCGCCCTGCTGGCGATGCAGCCTGAGCAGGGAACGATTCACTTCCGTCGCATCAAGTGCTTCGGCGCGGGCGAAAGCGCCATCGAGGGCATGCTGCCGGACCTCACCCGCCGCGGGCGGGAGCCGCTGGTGGGGATCACGGCGCACGAGGCCACGATCACGCTGCGGATCGCGGCCCGCGGACCCGATGAGGCGGCATGCCGGGCCGCGATCGGTCCCACCGAGCAGGTCATTCGCAACTGCCTTGGGCCGCTGGTCTTCGGTGTCGAAGACGAGGAGGTGGAGGACGCGGCCCTGGAGGCCGTCGTGGCGGCGGGCCTGACACTGGCGGTGGTCGAAGCAGGCACGCTTGGCCGCGTGACCGCGCTGTTCGCCGAGGCGCAGGCCCGTGCCGCACGGGGAGCGGATGCACCCGCGGTGCCGACAGGCTTTCGCGGTGGTACCGTCGTGGCTGCCGAACCATGTGGCGGGGCGGCCGCGGTGGCAGAGTCTCTCGCCGACCAGGCACGCCGCGCGTTCGGCACGGCGCTCGGGCTCGGTGTCGGCGCAGCCCGCCCCGGGCCCGAAGGCCGGCGCGTGATCGAGGTGGCTCTGGCCGGTTCCTCGGGCGTGCGGCGGATCGAGCATGTGCTCGGCGGCGGTCCGACGCTCATGCCGGTGCGGGCGGCGAAGACGGCCGTCGATTTCGTCCGCCGCACCCTGCTCGCCGAAGGAGTTGAAGGATGACCTCCGACCCCACCCGCACCGCGAACCGGCGCACGCTGTTCCTCTTTGCAGGACTCTTGGCCGTGGTCGCACTGATCGCATGGCCCTCGTTCGTGGCCCGCGTGCACTACGCCCGCACCCGGGCCGAGCTGGCGGCCCTCCGCGACGCGGCTCTGGGGGCCGAGATGAGCACGGTGGGCAAGTTGTTCACGACGATCGCCCGCGTGATCGGCCCGACCGTCGTGAACGTCACGTCGAAGCGGCGGGTCGTCGCCTTGGCCGACGAGATCGCCGCGCTACAGGGAGACCGGCTGCCGGCGTTCACCGCCGAGAGCGTCGGCTCGGGCGTGCTCGTCGATCCCGACGGGCTGATCGTCACCAACTACCACGTCGTGGCACAGGCGGATGGGATCTCCGTGACGCTGGCCGATGGCCGCAGGTTCACGGCGGACCTTGTGGGGGCCGACGCCGCGACCGATCTGGCCCTGCTACGGATCGACGCCCAGGGCCTGCCACATGCGGAGTGGGGCGACAGTGATTCCGTGCAGGTCGGCGAGATGGTGTGGGCCATCGGGAATCCCTTCGGCCTCGACCGCACGCTCACCTACGGCATCGTCAGCGCGGTTGGCCGGCGCGGCGTGATCAACGATCCCTACCAGGAATTTCTCCAGACCGACGCGTCGATCAACCCGGGCAACTCCGGCGGGCCGCTGGTCGACGTGCATGGCCACGTGATGGGCATCACGACGGCTATCATGGGTCGGGATTTCCAGGGCATCGGCTTCGCGATACCGAGCAACACGGCCCGCCGTGTGTGTGACGAGATCCGTCGCTTCGGGCACGTCGAGCGTGGCTATCTGGGGCTCGCGTTGCGGCGGCCGACGGAGAGCGATGAACAGCTGCCGGCGGCTGGGCCGCCCGGGGCCACGGTCGTCGGCGTGGAGCCCGGTTCCCCGGCCGCGGCGGCCGGAATCACCGCCGGCGACGTGATCACGGCCTTCGACGACGAGCCCATCGACGACCCGGCCACGCTCGTCCTCCTGCTCACCCGCACCCCGATCGGCACGGAGGTGCCCATCGCGGTGCGGCGTGGCGACGGTACCGACCGCACGATCACAGTCCGCATCGGCCGGCGTCCCAGAGAGCCGTAACGCGCCGGCCCGCCAGGCCTGCCGCTGCTTTGCCTGGACGCGGCAACGGACCTTTTGTCTGTCGCGACCACCCTCCGCAAACCGCCATTGCAGCCGCCCGGAGATGGACGCTCACGACGGCGCGTCACCGGCCGCTGGGGCATCACCGCCCGGCAGGTCGTCGAGCATCTTCGTGAAGTTGAATTCACCGAAGCCACCAGCCAGCCCGAACGTCTCGCCGTCGGGGAGCGCGTCCGCCTTTTGCTCCGCGGGTTTCACGGCGGCGGGCATACTGGCCGGCGTGCCCTGCGGCCTTCCAAAAAGATGGCCGCGGACCACGTCGAGCCAGGCAGCCGACGGAAAGGCATACGGCCGAAACTTTTCCAGCGTGCCTGTCTCCTCATGGATGAACAGCGCCCGCTGCGGGCCCAGCTTGCCGGCGGCCGGGCTGTCGATCAGCTGGCTCGAATCGGCCTGGCTCATCTGGAAGAGCACCCGCAGTTCGAATTCCTTGAGCGCGGCCCTCTCGAAGGTGCGCATCAGGTTTGTGAGCGAGTCACACCAGATGATCGTGTGGATGCCGACGGTGGGGCCATCCCGGAGGATCGCGTTGAAATGCTGGGCCGGCCCAACCTTCTTCTCTCCGCCGAAGGAGAAGCCGAAATCGCCGTCGCTCTTGCGCAACTCGCGGAAGCGAGCCAGGTCGCGAATGACGACGAACACGGCCTCCCCATCGAGCACCTGTTCGTCGATCCGCCGCTGCACCTCGGCCGCCAGCCTCTCGAGCACGCCGCCGATGTCGAGCCGGTTGGCCACCTCGAAGTCGTGGGGCAGGGAGGCGCCGAGCTGCGAGAGGAGCCACTCGGGTTTCTCGTCGGCGATCGCCGGCTCGAACACCACGAACCGCGCGGCCCGGCCCATCGCGCCTCTCGGATGGGGGTCGTAGCCGGAGGCGAGCGTGACGATCGACATCGCCAGGAGCGCCGTGCCGAGATCCTCCCGCTGCCCGGCGATCAAGAGATTGGCTCCGCCCTGGCGACGGAAAATGGCGGCCGTCGGATCCTTGATGGCGATCGCCTCCCCCAGCCATGCCATGGCGGCCGTCGGCTCGTGGCCGTGCACGGTGCCCGACGCCAGGAGCTCGCCGAGCAGCCGGTTGCCGGCCGGGTCGGCCGCCTGGTTGCCGTCGAACACAAGCCGCGGCACCGCGGGGATGTCGGTGCGGCGATCGGCCAACCGCCGCAGGGCGCCGAGATACCGTTCGCGTCGCTCGTCGTTGAGGAACACCACCTGGAAGGGATTGTTGCCGGCCACCATGCCGTTGGCGTCGTTGTAGATCGCCTCGCCGGGCCGGGTGAGGAGGCGGGCGGCGGTGTTCTCCTCGGAGAGGATCAGGCTCGAGTCGGCCTCGTTGCACTGCAGGGCGATGCGCACGGCCATCTGGCCCATCGTGGCCCGCGGCAGGCTGTATGAGCCGCCGAGGGTCTGCGAACCGAGAAGCACGTGCATGCCGAAGGCCCGGCCTTGTCGGACGAGCCGGTCGAGGATGAGGGCGGCATCCTGAGCGAGCCTGTCGTCCTCGACGAAGATCTCCTGGAACTCGTCGATGAGGAGGAGGATCCGCGGCATCGGGTCGGGATGCCCGGTTTGGCGGAAACCCGCCACGTCCTGCACCGACAGGTCGCGGAACAGGTCGCCACGCCGCTTCAGTTCGCGGTCGAGCTGCTCGAGCACCGAAAGGCCGAACTCGCGCTCGCTCTCGATGGCGATGACGCGGGCGTGCGGGAGCTGGTAGAGGTCATAGAGCTTGAACTCGACGCCCTTCTTGAAGTCGATCAGGTAGAACTGGATCTCGTTGGGGCTGTATTGCAGCGCCAGGCTCGTGATCATCGCGTGCATGAGCGTCGACTTGCCGGAGCCCGTCTTGCCGGCGATGAGCACATGCTGGCTCGTGCCCTTGCCGAGCTTGATGTACTGGAGCTTCCGGGCCCCGGCCGGCCCCAGCGGCGCCAGCACCTCGGAGGCCGTGCTGCCCTTCCACCAATCCTCCTCCGCGGGCGCGACGCGGTCGAACGGCACCTCGACCCGCTTGGCCGCCTTGGCGGCCTTGCCCACCCGCTGGATGATCTCCGTGAACACCTCGTCAGACGGGGCCT
>JBIIIP010000169.1:0-2578 GCA_044234625.1 Pirellulales bacterium
GCTCGCGCAGGAGGAGCTCTGGGCCTACGGCCTGCTCTGCAACATGGTGATGGAGATGAACAAGACGGCGTCCGGTCGCTACAACGCCGCGATCACGACGGTGAGCCGGCTGGCGGTCGGCTATCCGGCCGCGGAAGACATTCCCGGCTGTAGCGGACGGATCATTTCACCCGAGAAGGCTGCCGGCGAGGCCCTGCCACCCCCTCCCGCGGCGGCTCCACGGCCGCAGAACCCGCGGTTTGGCGGCAAGACCGCGGCCGCGCCGCCGCCGGGTGATCCGGGCGAAGGTGGCGGAACGCCGGATGACCCGCTCCAAAACTGGGTATACGTCGACTTCGATGGCAAGCCCCTGCTGGCGGCGGAAATCGTCTCGAACCCGGCGGCGCAGATGGTGCACCTGCTGCCGTTCGTGATGCGGATCACGATCGACCAGCGATCCCTCGACAGCCTGCTCGTCAAGTTCGCATCGTCGAGCATTCCGATCGAGGTGCGCCAGCTGAGGATCAACCCCGATGCCGCGACCGCGCCCACGCCCACCGGCGGCCAGGCTGCGGCACCAGCCAGCGGACAGGCGGCCGCCATCGCCGACCGTCCACGTCTCCACGACATCCGCGTGGAACTCCGCGGCACGATCTGCCTGGCAACTCCTCCGAACCCGGCGCTGATCGGCCTGGAGCCCGCTGATCTCGAGGCCACAGAAGGCCAGCCCGCCAATGCACCTCCCGCGGTGGAAGGCGAACAGCCCGTCGCGGTGCCGGCTCCTCCCGTGCCGGTGGAGGCTGCCCCATGAAGCTCCCGAACCTTTCGACGGACGCCGTGCTCGACCTGCTGCTCCGGCACGTCGAGAAGATCGTCGTGCTGGTCGTGGCCGTGTTGGCGATGGGCCTGGCGTGGGGCGGCATCGAGACGCTGCGGACGCAGACGGTCACCTCCGACAGGCGGCCTGACGCGCTTGCCGCCCATGCCCGGCGCACGCTCGAGCACATCGACCGGGAGAAGCAGCCTCCGGACAGCGTGGTGCCGAAGCCCCAGAGCCTGACGAAACTCATGGAGCCATGGCGGGCGTCGCAAGTCGCCCCGCCTCCCGAGATGGCCTTGCTCGACAGCCCGGTCTCCGATGAGCTGGGCAGGCGGACGAAGCCTGTCGTCTTCCCCATCGAAAACCTGCATGCCGAGGCCGGGGTCGCCGTGCTCAAGGCGAAAGCTCCAGTTGTGGCAGGGGCGGCCGCCGAGCCGCCAAAGCCGGAGCCGGCCAAGCCCACGGCGAGAAAGGGCCGCGGCGAGACGCAGCGCGCGGAGGGCCAGGCTCCCGCAGCCCCGCCACAGCAGGCCGCCGCCGGGCCGGTCGCCGACGCCGCCGCGCCCCTGCCTCCCGGCAGGATCGCGGCGTATGTCGTGGTCACCGGACTGATCCCGTTGGCCAAACAGGCGACCGACTACGCGCAGCGGTTCGCCTCCACCAGCCTCCGCGATCCCAAACGCGACAAACCCTTGTGGAGCGACTACGTGGTGGAACGCTCGACCGTGGTTCCCGGAGGCCGCGAGACCTGGGAGCGAGTCGATTTGAAGGCCGCCGCCGAACAGGTCCGCGAGTGGGCCGGGTTGCACGCCGATACGATGCCGCCGGATTTCCTCCTGGCAGCCGACCGATACTCCGGTGTGCCGATCGGCTACTGCTGGGCCCTGCCGCAGTTGGCGAACGAAGGCTGGGGAGCCGAGGCCCTGCATCCCTTCTTTCGCGATGAACTCGAGCGGCGCCGCGGGGCGGCGGCGAATGCCCCTCCGCAGACGCTCGACTACCGGCTGTTTCGCTTCGTCGATTTTTCGGTCGAGTCGGGCAAGGCATACCGCTACCGCGTGAGCCTCAAGCTGTGGAACCCGAATTGGAACGTGCCTGACCAGCATCTCGCCGAAGCGACTCTGGCCAAGGATCAAAAACTGTTCTCGGAGCCGAGCCAGGCCACGGCGGCCGTCATCGTGCCCTCCCCGGCGAGCGTGCTCGTGCGCACGCTGCCCAAGGCCGACATGCGCCGCTTCAAGCCCGGCACGGTGGAGGTGCTCGTGCTGGGGCCGGATGATCGCTCGGGCAACTACGCTTTGCGCAGCGTGATCACCGACATCGGCGGCTTCGCGAACGTCGATCGCAAACTCAACAAGCCGGGCGACGTGCGGACGCGCGGCGAGGAGATCTTTACCGGCCGCCTGGTCGTCGACGCCGTCGGCCGGCAGGAAAACCGAGCCGACATGAAGCTGCCGAAGAACGCTCTTCCCCCCGAGCCGCTCGAACTGATTCTGATGCGCGAGGATGGCGGTTTCGATCTGGTCACCGCGGCCGAGTCGGAGGGTGTGGTCACCCGCTACGCCCCCACCCTGCCCGACGCCGCCGCCAAGCCCGTCGACGCGGCCCCCGCCGTCACGCCCCAACCGCTGTTTCCTGGATCAAGGCCACGGTGACGTCATGAATCATCCGCTGCGGATTCTCCTCGTCGCCGGCGCTGCCTTGGCCACAGTGACACCGCGCACCGCATGCAGCCAAGACGCCTATACGTCGTGGTCGCAGGTGGAGGCCGCGAAGGAG
>JBIIIP010000108.1:0-10193 GCA_044234625.1 Pirellulales bacterium
TAGTGGCCGTCGGCGTCGGCGTCTTCGAGGATCACGATGCGGTCGAGCCCCTGGCCGTCGGGGCGGCGGTTGGGATAGCTGTGTGCTTCCACCACCCAGATCCGCCCCCGCTCGTCGATTGCGAAGGCGATCGGCTGGCGGATGTCGGGCTCCGCGGCGACCAGATCGACGTGGAACCCGGGCGTCACCTTCGTGCCCGCGGCCGACTGCTGTGCCGCGGGGTTCTTGATCGGCGACGCCGGGGCCGGATTCGCGACGAGATGCCAGAGCACCGGGCTCGTGCGGTCGCCCTTGAGACCCTTTTCGGGATTGGTCTCCTTCTCTGCGGGCTCGCGCTCGGCGGGCTGTGGACCGGCCACGGGGACCGGCGGCACGAGGGGATCGGCGGTGCGGCCGAGATCACGGAGCAGAATATTTCGAAACTGGACGCGAGCTGGCCCCTGGCCGCTGTGGAGTTGGAAGCTGAGGCCGCCGGCAAAGCGGGCGTGCGTGGCGTCGCGGTCATCGAGTACCGCCGCAAGCGTGCCGTTGATCCAGATCGTGACGTGGGAACTGCGGGCGCGGATCGCATACCGATTCCATGCGTTTGGCTGCATGGCCTCGCGGATCGCCCTCGGCGAGGCGAACTCGTCGACCCACCTCTCGCCGGATGGCGAGATCGCGACGCGGGTGCCCCGCTCGAGCAGGAGTCCCCTGCCCTCCTCCTCGTAGATCCGTCCCAGCCATGTCGCGCCGTCGTCGAGGTCGGCCTGGTAGCCCTGGGCATGACCGTCGTCCCGGCGTTGGCTGCGGTACTGGATCCCGGAGTTGATGGATGGGTCGCCCGTGAGCCGGTACTCGAAAGCCAACTCGAAATCCCCCACCTGCCCCTGCCACCAGATAAATTGGTTGGCATCCAGCCGACCCCCGGCGGGAATCGTGCCAGTGATCGCCTCATCCTCAACCCGCCACCACGACGCATTCCCCTCCCAGCCCGCGAGCGTGCGGCCGTCGAAAATGGGCCGGAAGAGTCCGTTGCCGGCCGGTGCCGTGCCGAGTTCCACCGGCGCGGCTGCCTCGTCCGCCCAGCCGTAGGCCGCGGTAGCGGCGAGGAAAACGCAGTTGGCGACGAACCGCAGCAACCGCCGGCGATGGGGAGTCGTCATGTTTGCTTCCTTGGGACGACGGCGGCGATCGTATGCCGCTCTGCTGCCCGCCGGGTTTTCCGCCGAAAGCATCGAGCTCTCACAAGAATAGCCTGTCGTGCGGCATTCGCACACATGGGCTCCGCCTCCGCGCATCGCCCCGACGTGTTCGGCGGATCATGCGTCCGCCGCGACTTTTTCCTGTCGCCGGCGTTCAATGGGGAGCATGACGAAGCCGCCCCGATCCCCCGCTGAGCAAAATCCCCGCGTTGCCATCGTGGGCGGCGGGCCCGGAGGCCTGCTCACGGCCTACTTCCTCGAACGCGTCGCCGCCCGACCGATCTCCACCACGATCTTCGAGGCCCGCGAACGACTCGGCGGCAAGGTGCTCACCCCCACGTTCAGCCGCGCCCCGGTCTCCTACGAGGCCGGCGCCGCGGAGCTCTACGACTACACGCCGGTCGGCCCCGACCCGCTCCGCGAGCTCGTCGCGGAGCTCGGCCTGCCCACGCTGCCGCTCGGCGGCGCAACCGTGATGATGGATGGCGATGCGATTGCGAACCTCGACGATCTCGAAGCGGTGCACGGTACGGCAGCCCGCCATGCCATCGAGGCCTTCGACACCCGCGCCCGCGGCGGCATGACGCCGCGCGAGTTCTACGCCGCCGACGAATCGGCTGCCGCTGAAACCGGATGCTTCAGCGAAATGATCGGCCGCATCCGGCACCCGGTGGCCCGCCGCTACCTGCAGACGATGATCCACAGCGATCTCGCCACGGAGCCCGGGCTGACGAGCGCATGCTACGGCATGCAGAACTACCTCATGAACGACCCCGCCTACATGCGGCTCTACTGCATTGCCGGCGGCAACGAGCAGCTGATCGGAGCCATCGCGGCGCGGATCACCGCCGAGATCCACCTCAACGCCCGGGCGACCGACATTCACTCGCTGCCCGACGGCCGCTTCACCGTGGTCACGGGGCCCGCAGGGCAGCCGCTCGCTCCTTTCGACGCCGTCGTGCTCGCGCTGCCTCTCGAGCATCTTGCCACAGTGCGGCTCGCCGGCCCCACCGCCGCGGAGGCGGTCCGCCGCCACTGCGATCGCTTCGACCACCCAGCCCACTACCTGCGGGTGACCGTGCTCTTCGCCGAGCCTTACTGGCGCGGCCGCATCGACGGCGGCTACATGATGCTCGACGCCTTCGGTGGCTGCTGCCTCTATGACGAATCGGCCCGCGATCCCGGTCTGCGGCAGGGCGTGCTCGGCTGGCTGCTGGCCGGCGAGCCGGCCGCGGCGAGGGCCGCAGACGATGACGACGCACTCGTGGCCGCGGCCCTCGCCTCGCTGCCGGCCTCGTTCGGCGATCCCCGCCGTCATTTCCTGGAGGCCCGCGTTCACCGCTGGATCAACGCGGTCAGCGCCCTGCCCGGCGGCTGGCAGCCCCCCGGCATCGACCGCCGGCACCAGCCCGATCCGGTCCTCCATCCCCGGTTGTTCGTCGTCGGCGATTATCTTTATGACAGCACGCTCAATGGCGTGCTCGATTCCGCGGAGCACGTTGCCGGGTGGCTGGCTGCGGAGTTTGGCTGAGGGCCTGCCGTAGGGACTTGAATGATCACCACACAGCACCCCATCGAAGCGGCTGCGATCTCGGCGACAGAAGAACTGCCACCGGGCACCGCGGTGGAGCGGTTCACACTGCCCGACGGCAATCTCTTCGAGATGGCATCCATCGCGATTCCCTCCGTCGAGCCAGCCACGCATGATGCCGTCATCGCCGAATTGGTGAGCCGGGCGACGGCGTGGTCTGCGGCTGCCGGTGGGCAGCCGGTCGTGGTCCCGCTCTACGGCACGCACGTCGTCTGGAGTGCCCGTCGCTCCGTGGCCCTGGCCGCTGCCGATCGCCTGCCCGCGATGCGAACAGCCGTCGTAGAGTTCTGCCACTACGAGGCCGAGCTTCGCGACATCGAGCGCCGCGTGGCCGATGCGCTCGGGCACGTGGATGCCGATGCACCGCTGGCATTCGAGTTCGACGAACGGTCGTTGCCGCGGCGGCGGGACCTGGCGGCCCGCTTCCGTGAGGCGATCTCGCTCAGCCGCCGGCTCGGCGTGGTGGCTCCGCTGTTGCAGCGGCCGGCACCGCAGCCCCCAACGCTCGCGGGCCAGGTCGGCGAGCGTCTCCGCGAACGTGCGCGAGTGGCGGACAGGCTGGAGCACGCCGACGACCAGGTCGATCTTCTCGAACGCGTCTACACGGGATGCGGCGAACGCATCTCCGACTTCGTCGCCTCACGGCGGCACCTGGTGCTCGAATGGGTGATCATGCTTCTGCTCGCGGTCGAGGTGGTGCTGCTCACCGTCACCCTGCTTGCGACTTCCACCCAATGAACGAAGGTCGGCCGGCGATACGGCTCGTGTCGATCGATCTGCTGCGGACAGTCGCCATCGTGCTGATGACGCTGGTCCACTTCGTCGAAAACCTCTCTGGCTCGTGGGATATCGCGGGCGGCCCCTTCATCGGTGCCAACCGCTACTGGTGGCTGCCGACCGGATTCGCGGCCCCGCTGTTCACGTTCCTGGCCGGCGTGAGCTACCGCCTATGGCTCGACGCCCAGCACGCCCGTGACCGCGACGAAGACGAGATCTCGAAGATCACCGTGCGCCGGGGCCTGTTCCTGATGCTGCTGGGCCTGGCGTTCAACGTGCTCGTGTGGATGCCTGAGGACATCTTCAATTGGGACATCCTCACCCTGATCGGCTCGTCGATGCTTGTTCTCGACGTGGCCCGCCGCGCGCCCCCGGCCGTGACGGTCGTGGCCTGCGGCCTGCTCGTGGGGCTCGCCCCGTCGCTTCGCGTCATCGCCGACTACCGGGCATCCTGGGCCGCCGGCTTCTACGACTACGACTTCACGCTCCACGACGTAGCCACGGGCTACCTGGCGACCGGCTACTTCCCGGTGTTTCCCTGGCTCGCCCTGCCGCTGGCCGGCTTCACCGTGGCCCCGCTGGTTTACGGTCCGGCAGCCGAACCGGCCGGCCGCGCGCCGCTGCTCGTGGGCGGCCTACTGGTCGCCGCGGCCGGCGCGGTGATGGCCCTGCGGCCGCTCGTGCCCGCACCGCTGATCACGCACCACGGGCTGTGGTCGATGTTTCCCCCAACCACGGCTTACGTGCTCGGCACGATCGGTATCGCGACTCTCGCGTGCACGATCCTCCACCGCACTCTCGACGCATGGTGCGACGGCCGCGGACCGTTCTTGCGGATTGTGGCCGCCATGAGCCGCCATTCGCTTACGCTCTACATCCTCCACCACGTGGCCCACGTCTGGCCGTTGTGGCTGGCCGGCTTCATCACCACCGGCCGCCCCGATGCGCTGTGGCAGGTGGCGACTCCCGTGCCCATCGCGATCGCCTGCGCGGTGGCGTTCCTGCTTCTGGCGGCGTGGCTGTCGGAGCGGATGGACCGGGCGGGTGTGCCATCGGCGGAATCACTGCTGCGTTGGCTCTGCGAACCATAGTGACCGGGTTCGGTCCGCGAGGATGCCCCGCAATCGCTTCGGTACCGAGATCACCCACTGCCTCAGGGGGACCACGGGAGCATCCGCCGCCGGAAGGCTCTCCGGAGGGGAAGACGGATGCCGAGGCGGTCAGGCGCACCGCACCGAGTGCTGCGGCACGAACGTGGTGGCGCGAGCCACTTCCGGGCACCCCTACCCCGGCCCTCTCCCAGTGTGGCTCCTGGGAGGCAGTGGAAGCTACTTCAACGCCGGCAACCCCATGGCCAGCCGGTGCTCTCTCACGGCCGCCCATGAAGCTGGCGATTTCTTGAACAGCCCTATGAGTTGGCTGGTCGTGACGCCAAGAATCTTTGCTGCGGGAGCCATCTGCCACCCACTGCCCTGCAACTGGTCAAGAGCTTCGGCAACGAGCGTGGGAAAGTCTTCATGGCTGGCTGAAATCACGAGTTGCTGGCCACGCGTTCGGGACAGCCAGAGTTGAGAGGGCCCTGGGATCGCTTGGGTCCTGTGCTCAAGGGCCAGTTTCAGCCGGAGCCGCTTGAGGGCCACCTGGCGGTTCTCGGCCTGGCTACGGCGTTCAGATCCTTCGGCTGAAATTCCAGTGCCCTCATGAACGAGCACGACGGCTGTTTCGGTCTTGTTGCGATGCTGACCTCCGGGGCCTGACCGCTTGGTCCGCACCTCACCGCAGGCCTTCAGAAGTTCGCCAGGAGACAGTGCTGCAGGGTGGCTCACGGGGCTGCGGCTTTCGGGTCGCCATACGGCACTGTGCGGCTCCCTGGAAACACATCAGCGGACGGGGTGGGATTCGAACCCACGAGCCGCTTTCGCGACTGCCGGTTTTCAAGACCGGTGCATTCAACCGCTCTGCCACCCGTCCGATACGCGCTGCGATTCCCGCTCTAAAAGCGTAGAATTCCGAGAGTAGTATGGACTTCGTGCATGGTCCCCGCCAAGCACTTCGGGCGTATTCCGCCTGCCAGCCGACCGCTTAGAAGGGTACTCACCGTGCCTGCGTCACGCCGAACCATCCTCGCAGTCACGGGATCCGCCCTCGCCGCGGCGGCCGCCCGCCCTTCTTGGTCGCTGGCCGGCCCCTCCGCGACCGGCGAGCGCAGCGGCGTGGGTCATCGCTGGCCGGCGGAACTTTCCGTACGGAAGGATCCGTTCAGCGGGGCCACGATCCGGCAGATCACCGACTACCGGGCGCACAGCAACCACGCCTACTTCACCCACCCGGCGTGGTACGACGGCGGCCGAAAGCTCGTGATCCTTTCCGACCGCGGCAACCGCACGAATCTTTACGGCGTCGATCTCGAGACCGGTGAGATGGTGCAACTCACCGATTGGGATCCCGCCAAGGTCGACAGCCACCGCCATGCGTTCGTGACCAACCCCGCCGGCGACACAGCCGTCTTCATCCATGACGGCGCCCTCTGGGCCCTCGATCTGACCACGCTCGAATCGCGGATCCTCATGCGGAAGCCACAGGGGTTCACTACCACCATGCCGCATGTGACGGCCGACGGAAAGTTCGTCGTGACCGGTTTCCAAGAGGATCTCTCCGACCGGATCCGGCTCGACCTCAACAACGGCTACGTCGGGATGGACGAGTACTGGGCCGCCAAGCCTCATTCGACGATCTGGAGAATCCCGCTGGCTGGCGGCGAGCCCGAGATGGTGTATGAGGAGCGGTTGTGGCTCGGTCATTTCAACGTCTCGCCGAAGCTGCCGCATCTGATGACCTTCTGCCAAGAGGGACCATGGCACAAGGTGGACCACCGGATGTGGTGTCTCGACCTCGCGAGCGGCCGTCACTGGAAGCTGCGGCCCACGGCCGAGCCGGAGGCCGTGGGGCACGAATACTGGATGGCCGACGGCGAGCGGATCGGCTACCACGGCAGCAACGCCAAGGGGGGCCTCTTCGGCTCGATCCGCTACGACAACACGGACCAGGTGGAGGGCTCGTTCTCGGCCCATTGCTGGCATTTCCACAGCCACATGCTCGACCTCGTCGTAGGGGATGGCGAAGCGAAGAATCCCTACCTGCTCGCCTGGCGATTCCGCGACGGCGTGTTCGAGGGGCCCAAGGTGATCGCCGAGCACCGCGGATCGTTCCACACGCAGCAGGTGCACGTGCATCCGTGCGTGTTTGCAGACGGCACGAAGGTACTTTACACCGCCGACCCGCGAGGCTACGGGCAGGTGAATATCGTGGAGGTGCCCGCGTGGGATGCCCTTCCCAACAGGGAGGCCATCAGCGCCTCGGGCGTGCGACGGTAGCGAAGAACCCCGTCCTGCAGACACACGTTCCATGCTTCGGAAGAAGATCTACTTTCCGCGGCGCTCGCGGGCCTCATCCACACGAGCCTTATTCAGGCCGCGGAAAAGGAGTGCCGTCTTCGAACGCCGTTCCGCGCGGTCGGGAGCACCCGAACACCCTCAACGGCTTTCGCCGATGTTTTCGAGCCACCGCTCGAGCTCGATCGCCCCTTCACGGGAAAGCCCGCCCTCAGGCGGCATGCGGCCGCGGGCGATGGCGGCGCGGATGGCGTGCGACTGCACCCGGTGAAGCGGACCGCGGTCGGCGCCCGTCGCATGGCAGGCGGAGCACTCGGCGACGGCCAACTCCGCCCCGAAGTCGGGCCGCGGGCCGTTGAAATCGGTTTCCACGCCGACAAGGCTGCCGCAGTAGTCGTTGACCTCCACGATGTACTCGGCGCCGCTCACGAGATCCTGCCTCGCGGGAAAGAGCGCCCGCGGGCCGTTGCCGTGGCAGCGGTAGCAATCGCTCTCGGCGTTGGAAAGCACGGGCCGGCCTTCCTGGTAGTGGAAGAAGGAAGCGCGGTTTGGCTCGACCCGCTTGTCCTGCACGAGCGCCCATTGTTCCCACGTGCCGGAGAAGGTCTTCGAAAGCAGGAACCACACGTCGAAGCGGTCGTTGCGAAAGCCGTGGACGGAGTGGATCTGCGGCTCGCCGAGCACGTGGGTGCCCTCGTAGTCGAGGAGATCGACGTGGGGGCCGTCACGGAGATCGCCCACGGCGAGCGCCGCCTCCAGTGCGGCGAGGACGCCCGCGCGGCCCTCGAGATCGCGGCCGGCGGCAGCGGGCAGTTCACGCCAAAACGACGGATACGACCGCTTCGGCAAAAGCCCCCCCTCCTCCACCTGCTTCCAGAACTCGGCCGCCGAGACGCGGGCGATGCGCTCCGGCCACGACTGCGGACCGGGGCCCGGCTCGGCTGCGTTCACCACGGCGGCGACGAGCGCGATACCGCTCGACGCGCGGCACCACTGGAAATACCCAAAGCCAGGCCGGCATCCCGGCCGCGATCTTGCTGGCCCCATCACTTCGCCCCTGGGTCGCGGAGCCACGCCAGAATGTCGGCCACGTCCTGCGGGGAGAGCGTCTTCGCGAGCGACTCGGGCATCAGCGACACGGGGCTCGCCGAGATCGAATCGATATCCTTCCGCAGGACGGTGTGCGTCTTTCCCTCCTGCTGCTTGAGCGTCACGCTCGATGCCGTATCGGCCGTGAGCAGGCCGTTGAAAACCTGGCCGTCGGTCGTGAGCACCGTGTAGGTCGTGTAGCCCCCGGTGATCTGGGCATTCGGCGCGAGGATCGACACGAGCAGCGTCTCCTCCGGCTGCCGCGCCTCGCCGGCGAGCGCCGGCCCCACCGCCACGCCCACGCCGTGAGCCTGGTGGCAGACGCCGCAGTGCTGGCTGAAGAGCGCGGCGCCGCGGGCCCGGTCCCGCGGGTTGGCAAGCGCCCGCGAATAGTCCCCGATCTGGCCATCGAGATTGGCCAACAACTTGGCGAACTGCTGGTGGGCTCGTTTCGCCAGTGCGGCGTCGGCGTGCTGTTCGAGGGCCGCCCGCTGGATCGCCGAGCAGGCCGAGGCCGGGAGCGCGCCCTGTTCCATCGCATCGACCACCGCCGGAAGTCGGTCGGCCCGGGCGAAGCAGGCCTCCAGGATCGCCTCCCGCACCTTCGGCGTGGCCAGCTCAAAGCTGGCGATCAGGCTCTGCGTGACCGCCGGATCGTTCTCCGGATCGCCGACCTTCGCGGCGAGCGACTCGACCCGCCGCAGGCGTTCCTCGGGGGATTCGATCCGCATCAGCCGCACGAGTTCGCGGGCGGAATCGGCGATGGCAGAGTCTGCGTCGCTCGCGGCCGCGCGGATCGCGGCCACTGCGGCGGCATCGAGGTCCACGCTAACAGGCGCGTTGAACGCCTGCCTCATGCCCTGCCATGCGGCCCGCCGCAGCGACGCGTCGGGCGTCGCCACGATCGCGGCGATCGACGCGGAGAGTTCCTCTGGCGCGTGCCGCGCGGCCACGGCCGTGGCCAGCGGACCGACGAGCCCGCCGGCCTTGCCGATCATCTCCGGATCAGCGAGGAGGATGCAAAGCAACCGCCCCGCCCTCCCAGCGACGGACGACATCACCGCCGCATCCATCCAGGGCACGTCGCCCGACCGCCGGGCGATCGCAGCGAGTGTATCAGGCACGCGAGGATCGGTTGATTCACCGATCGCGATGGCCACCCTCCGCACGACGTCGGCATCCGGATCGGCGGCGCAGGCGAGCACGGCATCAAAGAGCGTGGCATCGCCGCCGATCAATGGCTCGGCCACCGCGACGGCGTGGACCCGCACCGCGGCGTCGGGATGCAATAGCGCGCATTGGATCACCGCCGGATCGCTCGCACCGAGCGCCGCGATCGTGTGCAGTGCATTCACCGCCGCCGGCCTCGGCGACGACGGCCCGACGAGCTTCGCGATCGCCGGGGCGGCCGACGTGGACTGCCTCTCGACGAGCAGCCGGCGGGCCGTCTGCCGCCGCCAAAACCGCTCGCTCGCCAGTTCGTCCACGAGCGCCTCGGTGGAGAGGCCCGTCATGTCGGCCGAGGCCACCGGTAGCGGCGCCTCCGGCACGATCTTCCAGATCCGTCCGCGGTCCTTGCCATGGTCGAGCTCGTACTGCTGCTGGAGATACCGCGGAATCGCGGAGTAGTCCTCGATGATCTCGCGGTAAAAATCCACGACGGCCATGCCGCCGTCGGGGGCATGCGCGAGCGCCATGGCGTGAAACCAGGTGTCGGTGGAGGTGAAGAACTCGCTTTCCGACTCCTCGGGAAGCCGCGTGAGCGTCATCCGGCCGTTGTCGCGGCCGATCACGCCGCGGGTGACGAGATTCTGCGACGGCTCGCAGGCGAAGAGGTGGCCGGCGAGCCCGGGGAGGGCCGTGTCGTCGTAGAAGAGAGGACCGCAGGCCGACGTGTAGTAGCCGCTGGCGGCCGATTCGGCGACGCCGTAGCGGTCCTTGTAGAACTTCGCGAAGTCGGCGTTCTCCGCGCGCCGCGTCCGCCAGGGATGGGGCCTGCTCGTCGGATAGGCGCGGTCGCCGCCGAGCGGATACTCGACGCTGCCCATGGCATACTCGGGATTGCGCGCGAGCGCTGCCCAGGGCATCGGCGCGGTGAGGATGCCGGCGACCGTCGTGTTGATCACGATTTTTTCGTCGCGGTCGGTGAGCGTGATCCCG
>JBIIIP010000171.1:0-2515 GCA_044234625.1 Pirellulales bacterium
GCCCAGATTCCCATGGACGTGGAAGGCCGCGTGGTCGCTGAAGTCACCGTCAGCCCGCAGCTCCTCGCCCTCGGGGTGGTCGAGCCCGGAGCCAGCGTGACGAAAAACGTGGTGGTGCGGGCCAACCGCCCGTTTTGCGTGACGGGTGTGCTGTGCGCCGACGGCTGCCTGTCATGCGAGCCGAAAACCGCGCCCGCCACGGTGCATATCCTGCCGGTCACCTTCCAGGCCGATGCGGCCACGACGGGAAAGGTGGAGCGGCAGTTGAAGATCACCACCGATCTCGGTGAAGGCGCCGTGCCGACCGTCACCGTCCAAGCGATCGTCGAGCAGCCGGAATCCGCGCAGCAGACCGGCGCAGAAACGGCCTCTCCTCCACGCGCCGCGGTCCTCGGCCAGACGAGCGTTCGGTAGGGGGGCGTCGGCAGGAGAGAGGCCAGGCGGCCTTCTCGAATCACGGCCTTGCCGGCAAGCGATCAACGCTCAGCGAGGGGGCGATAGGCACGCGGCGGCGGGCCGGTGTAGAGCGACATCGGGCGGATGAGGCGGTTGTCGTCGATCTGCTCGATGACGTGGGCCGTCCAGCCGCTCATCCTCGCCGCGACGAAGATCGGCGTGAACACGCGGATCGGCAGGCCGAGGGCGTGGTAGACCCGCGCGGCCGGCCAGTCGAGATTGGGACGCAGGCCCTTGCGGTCGAGCATGAGCGTCTCGACCCGCGCGGCCAGCGTCTCCAGCGCCTCGGCGGCGGCATCGCCGCGGACCATCCCGGCGCACATCCGCCCGAGCAGCTTCGCCCGCACGTCTCCATCCTTGTAGACGCGGTGGCCAAACCCCATCACGACCCGCTTGGCGGCGAATCGCTCGGCCAACCAGGCGTCGGCCCGCTCAGCAGAGCCGATCTCGGCCAGCTGCGCGAGCACCATCTCGTTGGCTCCGCCGTGCAACGGGCCCTTCAACGCCCCGATCGCGGCGGTGATGCCCGAGTGCATGTCGGAGCCGGTCGACACGACGGTGCGGGCCGTGAACGTGGACGCGTTGAACTCGTGCTCCGCGTAGAGCACGAGCGTGGTGCCGAACACGCGCACATGGGCCTCCGGGGGCGTGCGGCCCGTGAGCCGCGCGAGCAGCGCCCGGGCGAGCGGACCGTCGGGCCACGGGGCCACGGGCCGGCCCGCGGTGAGATCGACCCACGCCGCCAGGGCCGCGGGCACCTGGCCGAGAAGTCGTTCGGCCTGGGCGAGAAGCTGGCCACGCGGGCCGGGGGAGTCGTCGCGCTCGAGCTGGCCGAGGATGCTCACTGCCGTGCGCAGGGCATCCATCGGCGATGAGTCGGGTGCGGCGGCGGCGAGTCTGGCCAGGGCGTCGACCACGGCCCCGTTGAGTCCGCGGGCTGCGGCGGCGATGCCGGCGGCGAACCGGGCATGCTCGGCGGCCGTGGGCAGTTCGCCGTGGAGCAGCAGGTAGGCTGTTTCCTCAAAGTCGCCCGTTTCGGCGAGCGGCCCGATCGCGTAGCCGCGGTAGCGGAGATCGCCGGCGAGCGAGCAGATGGCCGTGCGGCCGGCCACGACGCCGGCCAGCCCCCGGGAAACCGCGTCGGCAGGAACGTTCATCGGCGGGCTCCCTTCCCGAAGTGGTCTTCCGGTTTCGTCGGGTCGTAGCCGAGAAGGTCGTAGAGCTCCGCCCTGGTCTGCATGAGATCGAGAAGGCTTTCCTGCGTGCCCTCATCGGCGAGGATGCCCAGGCCGGCCTCCATGGCCTTCATCGCCAGCCGCAGGAGCGTGACGGGATAGAGCACGGCGGCGAAGCCCATGTCGGCCAGATCGGCCACGGGAACGAGCGGGCTGACACCGAATTCGGTCATGTTGGCGACGAGGGGAGTGTCGCCGCCGAGCTCACGGCCCACCCGCGCGAACTCGTCGCGGGTGGCGAGCGCCTCCGGAAACAGCCAGTCGGCTCCGGCGTCGCGGTAGGCCCGCAGCCTGGCCACGCAGTCCTCGAGGTCGGTCACGCCGCGGGCGTCGCTGCGTCCGATGATGACGGTGTCGCGGCGGCGGCAGGCGGCACGCGCGGCGGAAAGCTTCGCGCACATCTCGGCCGAGTCGACGATCTCCTTGCCCGGCAGGTGGCCGCACCGCTTCGGGCGGCGCTGGTCTTCGAGTTGGATCGCGGCGGCTCCGGCCGCCTCCAGTCGCTGCACGCACGCGGCCACCTCGTCCGGGCCACCGAAACCGGTGTCGGCATCGACGATCACCGGGATGTCGACGGTGGCCGTGATGATCCGCGTCTGCTCGACGAGCTGGTCGAGCGACACGATGCCGATGTCGGGCACACCGAAGACGCCGGCCGAGAGGGCCGCGCCAGAAAGATACGCGGCCTCGAATCCCTCCCGCTCGATGAGCTGTGCGGCCAGGGCGATCGGCGCGCCCGGCACGACGATCGTGGCGGAGGTGACGCTGGCCCGAAGGGCCGTGCCGGGCGCGGGTGGTGAGGCGGCATGCATGCGAGAGGCTCG
>JBIIIP010000022.1:0-31672 GCA_044234625.1 Pirellulales bacterium
CCCTCCGGCGTTGGCTCGTGAAGTCATAGATCGTTGTGCCCAAAATGAAAATGTTCTCGTGATCGGCTAGGTCGAGTGGAGGGTTAGATAGGTTTCCTCGTGCAGTAGACCAATAAGTACTCCGTCGTGGGCAGGAGCGAAGCAACATTAAGACCAGCGTTCAGGTGGTCCTGCCATTCAGAGGGGCCTCTCCGATCATTCGGGCTTGCTCTGCGGCAATGTCAATGCAGTCACCATAGGCTCGCACAGTTAGCAGTCGACGCCACTCGTCCATTGCGGAATTACGATCTGTGCCTCCGCATATGCCTCGGGAATCCCGATGTCGATGAAAGGCCCAGCAAGAACCGCTCCCGCGACCATGTCTTGCCGGCAGCCCGGCCTTAGGACATCGTGCTCGAAGGAGAAGCGTCCGATTGCCGGCCACGGTATTGCCTTTGGCGTGATCAGATATAGCCCAGCATTGACGAGCCCTTCTGCCAGGGGCTCTTTTTCGCGAAAGGAGACCACGCGGCTGCCGGCGAGGATCACGGTACCGTAGCGATCGGGGCGGATAACGTACTTCAAGCCCACCGTGATCGGCGCCCTTGTGGATGCCGCCGTCGCGACCAGCGGAGCGGGGTGCCACGCCGCGAATGTGTCGCCGTTGACAACGAGCACCTGCTCATCAGAAGCGTGTCTGCATGCGAGTCGAATAGCGCCGCCGGTGCCCAGCGGCTTTTCCTCTCGGCTGATCACAACGCTCATCCCGGGGTGGCCGGCTCGGTATCTGTGTTCGATCAACTCGCTCCCGTATCCAGTGGCGAGGATCACGCGAGTGATTCCCTGTCGCCGCAGGTCATCGAGCAGCCAGTCGAGAAAAGGCCGACCGGCAATGGGTGCTAACGCCTTAGGTACGTCGCTCACAATACCGCGCAGCCGCGTTCCCAATCCCCCAGCAAGCACGATCGCCTCGCGGATGCTGCTCATTGGCGGTTTCGGGGGTAGCAGCGCTCCTCGACCAACGCGCATAGTATGTGCCCGACGAGGATGTGGCATTCCTGGATTCGTGGCGTGCTGTCGCTTGGCATGCGCAGGCAGCAGTCGACGGCCGTGGCGACTTTGCCGCCGCCGCGGCCGGTGAGCCCGATCGTCCGCATCCCGACGCCTCGGGCGACCTCTACAGCAGCAAGGATGTTTGGCGAATTACCTGAGGTCGTAAGTGCCACCAGCACGTCGCCGGGACGGCCGAGCCCGTGAACCTGCCGTACGAACGTCTGCTCATAGCCATAGTCGTTGCCGATTGCGGTAAGCACCGAGGTGTCAGTCGTCAACGCCAATCCGGCGAGTGCGGGCCTGTCATAGTAGAAGCGACTTACCAGTTCCCCGGCGAGGTGCTGGGCATCGGCGGCGCTGCCGCCATTGCCGGCGAACAGCACCTTGCCGCCGCGTTGCAGGCAGTCGACAAGAAGTCCTGCAGCCAGTTCGATCGCTGTCAGCGCTTCGGCATCAGCGAGAAGGCGCTGCTTGGCCTCTATCGACGCTGCCACATGATCGCGAACGCTTTGCATCACCCGGTGCTCCAAGCGTGGGATCCTTGGAAAGTGAAATGCACAGGCGACGCGCGGCCTCCCAACGCTTCGAGCGCCTTTAGCACTGCAGGCCGGCGCAGTGGATCGCAGAGGAAGAACATGAACCCGCCGCCGCCAGCCCCCGAAACCTTGCCAGCCAAGGCGCCTGCCTCCATCGCAGTTGCCCACGCGCGGTCTATGACGGGGCTTGCGATGCCAGCAGCGGTCCGTTTCTTGGCCTCCCACGAGCGGTTGAGGATCGTAGCCATGTTGTTGAAGTGGCCGCTGAGGAGCGCACTCCTAAACGCGTGGCACTCCCGCTTCAACTCATGTAGGGCCTCGAGGCTGCGAGGATTGCCGCCCCGGGCATTCTCCGACTGCTGCTTGATAATGCTCGCGCTTTCGCGACTCACCCCGGTAAAATAAATGAGCATCCGGCTCTCAAATTCTCGGATGACGCGATCCTTTAGTCGCAGCGGAGTGACGATTACTCGGTTGTCGGGGCTGAATTCGGTGAAATTTATGCCACCGAATGCGGCGGAATATTGATCCTGCTTGCCGCCCTGGAGCCCGAGGTCGACGCGCTCGATGCGAAAGGCTTCATGCGCGAGGTCGTATTCACCAAGTGGCAGGTCAAGGTATTCCGCCATCGCCTGCAGCATTGCCACCACAAGAGTGGATGACGATCCGAGTCCTGATCCCATGGGCGCGTCGCAAGCTGTCGTCAGCGTGCAGGCCACAGGCTTGCCAGTCATGCGTACGATGCGGTTATAAAGCCCACGATGCAGCCGCAACCCCTGATTTGTGTCAAGCAGAGTCGATGCATCACACTCATCAACTCGCCCGAGGTCGCTAGCCGTAAATACAATCCGTCCATCAGTACGAGGCTCAACCGTCGCGATGGCGTAGCGGTCAATGGTTGCGGAGAGCACGCAACCCCCATGGAGTTCGCTATACGGAGACACATCCGTTCCTCCGCCGGCAAGGCCAATGCGGAGCGGAGCCCGTGCACGGATAATCACAGTTTGTTCTTCACTTGTGTGCGATGAAAACGGCCGGCCTATATCGGCGCCCGAGTAATCCAATCGAACTGGACAAACCCGGTCTGCGTGACGTCGCAGATGCTGCCTTCCAAAGGCCGCCGGCCCCGCAATAAGGTTGACAAGGTGTCGAATGTGAAGAGTGCATTAACGCGCGCAACAACTATCTCGCCGTGGCGTTTTTAGATCGCATTTAGGCATCTCCCTTGTGACGTAATATAATAGAGATAGATTGCTCAGGCCAGCGATCAGGAGTTCCCCTCAATCGCTTCCACGAGGCACCTCTTGGCCCGTTCACGGGAGAACGAACGGCGCACAAAGGCGAACTGGTCCGCAACGTGCCGTGCCCACAGTGAGCGATCCTCGTGGAGAGAGACTGCTGTAGAAGCAAATGCCGCTGCGTCGTCGGTTGGAGCGATCGTTAGCGGCAGATCATCGAGTCCCTCAATGCCGATCCTGGTACTCACCACGGGGAGACCGTTCCGCATCGCCTCGACTGTCTTGCCTTTGACGCCGGCGCCGTATCGCAGCGGCACGATGGCTACGCGGGAAGAGCAGTAAAGGCGGCTGAGCGTCGCGTCGTCCACATGCCCGTGGAAAACCAGCCCAGCATCGTTGCGGCTGGTCACAATTGGCGGCGCGTTACTACCCACGACCCGGACGATTGCGTCAGGGATCGCTAGGCGGATCAGAGGCCATACACTATCAAGAAACCATAGCAGTCCATCAGTATTGGGCCGATGCGCGAACCCGCCGACGAATAAGTAGCCTCTTCGCCCCTCCGGCGTTGCCTCGAGTCGCGAGAGATCCGCCCAGTAGAAGATCGGCCATACGACTTGCTGGCAGTGTGGAAACAAGGTCGCAACAAGTCGCGACTCTTCGGTCGAGACGGATAAGTTGCAATCCATTCGTCCGAGGATGCTGCATTCCCGTCTCTTCCACTCGCGGGCTCTATGGGCGAACTTCTCGTCGCCGGTCACGGCGTACTCCCGCTCTTCGCGTACCCAATGAAGATCGTGGCCGTAGTAGATCCGTCTGGCGGTAGGGCATGTATCCGATACAGCGTCGAAGAACATCTCTGTCACATGAGGTCGGCAGAATATAACGGCATGAAGGTGATCGTTCATGTTCCTGAACCAAGCTCGCCAAGAGGCCTGAAATCGCTTCCCGGCGAGGATTTCGATCCCTAGTCGCTCTAGCGCCCCGCGGTACGCGGGATCGTAGATGAAGTCGTGACTGACGAACTTCACCTTGTAGCCGAGCTCGCTTGCCAGAGTGAGATACTGGAAAATCGTTCGGCTTCCCGCATCACGATCGGGCATCGGCACATGTTGATCGATGAGCACGACCGTCTTTCGGCCGGAAGATCGCTCCCGGGCACGTAAGACATCAGTCCTGACAGGTAATGCTTCGTCTGCGAGCACGCGACTCCAGGCCGCGCAAAACCTGAGGCGATCCGCTTCTGGGGTACTTGTCGAGGGATCGTCGCATTCCCACCGGTCGGCAGGCTGCACCGTGTCGACCGCCAGTGCCTCTGGCTGGTAAAGTACGACGCGACCCGCGGCTCGAAGCCGATACGCCAGGTCAGCGACGGAGTAGGGTCCTGCCGAAAACGTCGGCTGGAATCCGCCGACTTCGCACCACGCTGACTGTGGCACCATGAACAGCAAGTGGCTGACGGTGTCACACTCCCGGAGGTAGTTGTATTCCGGCTCCATCGGATCGTCGGAGCCGCCATATGCGTCCACAGAGCCGTCGTTCCACACGATGCGGCCAGCGTCCAGAAGCGTTCCATCGGGCCGGACAATTTTTGCCCCAGCGAGTGCGCATTCCGGCCGTGCGTCAATGGTTTCCACAAGCGCCGTGATCGTGTTTTTCTGAATTTGTAGGCTGGGGCCGAGAAAGCATAAGTACTGGCCGCGGGCCTGAGCGGCGGCCTGATTGCATCGGGCGCCCCAGCTGTCCTCGGTGCACCCGGGGGCAGGGATCAGGCCTGTAGCTGGCTCGGCGAGCCTAGGCGGCCTTTCACGCTTCAAATCATCGATGAGGATGATCTCGAAGGTCAGATCCGGTTCATGGCGATAAATACTGCGCAGCGCGCAGTGAATCGCATGCTGCTGAATAGAAGGCTGAAGGATGATGCTGACCAGAGGTGTGATCGATTGTGGTAGTCGCACCGGAGTCTGATGGCGAGGATCAATAACGGAGTGGGCCGGTTCCAGGTCAAGTACGAGTCGCTCCTTCGGCAGGCTGGGAATACGATGGCGCCATCGGGATCGAATCGCTGCGAGATCGCCCTGAAGTAACAAGCGGGTTGCGGTGCCGATGCGGCGCAGAATGCCCAGATGCCGCAGTCGCTCCCAGCCGGCTGTAAGCCGATCTGCTATTTGCTCGAACCGCGATAGCCGAGAGCGACTCATAGTCTTGTGTCGCCGAGGATCCGTTGGCGATGTGAACAGGGTGTTGTAGTCACCGCAAAACGGCCGCAGGTGCCCTTGTTCCGCTGTGCCCTGTGATGACCGAGATCAGATCGCTGCGGATCATGATGCAGTCGATCTCCACCAAGAGCGGAAAATGACCTTGGTTATTCGGTACAAGCGCGCTCAGCGTGAAGCCGAGTCTCTCGTACGTCGCGATTGCCTCTCGATAGTCCACCGACGTGTCGTAGATTTTCCGGACCGCTAATTCACTTTGCAGGCCGATGAAGTTGGGCATGGTGTCGGCCGACGCCTGCACGATCCGTACGTCATAGCCTTGCGTGTCGAGCTTCAGATAGGGCCGCGCGAACCCATGCTGGCGCTGTAGTCGGGTAAACGCGGTCGCCAGCGTTTCGGTGCGGACTATCACGTCGTGGCCAGTTGCGGCCGGAGCTCGTGCGAGACTGACTTCGTCCTGACGGCGATTCGCGAGCGAACTCATCTCCGAGTCGTCCATGATGTGAAACATTTGCTGTCCGTCTTGCTCGGAAAGAGCGATGGGCTCAATCTGCCACAGGGGATCGTGGCGGGCCCGAGAGCGGATCGCATCCACGGCCGACGGAATCGGCTCGAACGAGATGATGCGGCCTTTGTAGCCCACATCCCGCCTGAGCATGGTGGCATATTGGCCGTAGTTGGCGCCCACGTCGAAGACGCAGTCCACGTCATACATCGCGAATGCCGTCGCCAGATGTTTCTGCTCCCAAAGCGGCGGCAGCCAGCGCATGTCAACCACTCGGAGGTGCCGGGCATTCCAAGGCGCTAGCCGCCGAATGGGCTGTGGAATCAGTCGGGCAAGCCGGCCCCATAGGGGCATGGATGGAGAGGAGGCAGTCACGGAGTCACTGAATGAGAAATGTGGGTTGCGATGCGGGAAGCGGCCAGGCCATCCCCGTAGGGGTTGATCGCCTCGCTCATCCGGCGGTAGAGGTTTTCGTCGGTCAAAAGGGCGGCAACGCGGTCAACGATTCGGCTGGCTTCAGCGCCGACGAGTTCCACGGTGCCGGCCGCGACCGCTTCGGGTCGCTCGGTAGTATCCCGCATCACCAGCACCGGTTTGCCCAAGCTCGGCGCCTCCTCCTGCACACCGCCGGAATCCGTGAGGATCACGCGACTTCCATGCATCAGCGCTACGAACTCGCTGTAGGCCTGCGGAGGAATGAGATGAATGTTGGGTTTGCCACCGAGTCGCTCGTAGACGGGCTTCTGCACGTTGGGGTTGAGGTGCACCGGATAGATAAAGAGGTGGCCTGGGAATCGTTCCGCGAGAGTCGCCAGCGCCTCGCAGATCTGATCGAAGCCGCCGCCGAAGTTTTCCCGTCGGTGGCCGGTGATGAGCACATATGGAGTGCGGTGCCATGCCGTGCCGAGCAGGGCGTCGAGCCGCCCATGAATGGCTTCCCGCGCGGCAGTCTGCTTCTGCCGTTCCACTTCCATGAAGAGGGCATCGATGACCGTGTTGCCCGTGATGTGTATCGTGGATTCCTCGACGCCTTCCCGGAGCAGATTATCGGCCGCTCCTCGAGTGGGTGCAAAATGAAGCCGCATCAGAGGCGAGGAAAGCGTGCGGTTCACCTCCTCGGGGAAGGGCGACCAGATGTTGCCGGTTCGGAGGCCAGCCTCCACGTGGCCGATCGGGATTCGCCGGTAGAAGCACGCTAGCGACGCCATCAAAACGGTGGTGGTGTCGCCCTGCACGAGCGCCATGTCGGGCTTTTCCTCCTCGAGAGCCTGGTCAATTGCCGTCAGCAGGCGGGCGGAAAGGCCAGCCAGTGTCTGATCAGGCTGCATCACATCAAGCTGCCTATGGACAGGAAGGCCGAAGAGATCGATCACCTGCTCTAACATCTCGCGATGCTGGCCGGTGGAAATGACAACGGGTTCGAGGCCCGCCGTTGTTTCCAGGGCTTTGATCACCGGCGCCATCTTGATGGCCTCGGGCCGTGTGCCGATGAAAACCGCGATGCGCTTGGAATTCATGAGTCGAAAAAGCGGAGATCTTTACGGTGCCGGTGCGCCCCTCGCCACAGTATCGAGCACATGCCGAAAATAGGGCTCCGGGGTAAGCCGGGTTTCCCAGAGCCGGCGAGCCTGCCTCTGGCGGTCGGCAAACTCTTCAGTCGTAATGCGGGCGTGGTAGTCGATGATGTGATCGCCGATCGAAGGCAGGTCATGGTCCTCGATCCACAGGGTGTGGCGCCTCCAATCAATCTCGTTCTCGAGCGGCAACACGCACCCCGTGTTCACAAACAGCGGAATCCGACCAGCGGATAGGATCTCGTAGAAGCGGACGGAGTGATTGCCCTTGCCGCGCATTGCCAGGGCATAGGGGCAGGAAAAAAGGTTCTCGAGAAAGACTGCCCGCTCGGAGGCCAAGGGATGGGAGGGGTCGAAGGCAGCCAGCGGCGCGGCCCCGAGATAGTTTTCGCGGACCACGAATTCACAGCCCACGCGGGCATCGCTCTTGAGAGCTTTGAGCACCCGAGCACGAAACGCCAGCCCGTCAACTTTTTGGCGGGCACCCAGCAGCCGAAGCAGAGTCCTCCCAAAGGGTGTGCTGACGTAGCCGCAGAAGCCGATCCTCGGCATCACCTCCTTGGCGATCGTCTCGGGATACTGCTCCCCGGTTTCAGTTTTGGCATCGAAGATGAAGACAGGATGGCACCGCTCGTGTGGCAGTCTCTTGAATATCGAACTTCGGTAGAGCGTTCCATACGTGAGCCGTGAGGGAGGGAGCCGTTCGTCCTGGCTGAAAAAAAGGCATGGCTTTCCCGCCTGCCTCGCTGCTGCTGCGACAGCGGCTGTTTCCTGACCATCCTCATAGGAGTGCGGATAGATCACCACGTCGCAGTCCGTGATGTTCGATGCCACGGCCCAATGACGGGTGAAGACCTCGGCCAGCTCGCTCCCGAAATGGACGGTGGTGGCCGAGGAAAGTGTTTTCTCTTTGGCGAAGGCGGCCCAGGCAATCACCACGAGCGGCCTGCCCGGCACGAGTCCTGCGAAATGGATGCGTACGGCCATGATGGAGCGGCGGTTTCAGTGCGGGCGGAGGGCACCGCAGGTGTCGATGAGAATTTTCTCCGCCAGCAGAGCCGGCGAGATTTTCTTGAATTGCTTGTGGGCGCAGAGCACGAGAACGATATCGGCATCCGCTAGCGCCTTGTCGAGAGGCACGAGCGAAAACTCGGGGTGGCGAGCGACATAGGGCTCCACCACCGCGATGTCGGCGTCGAGCGCTTTGTCGGCCAGCAGGCGTTCGACGATATGCACGGCGGGTGACTCCCGCAGGTCATCGATGTCGGGTTTGTAGGCCAAGCCCAGGCAGGCGATCTTTGGCCGCTTGAACCGGGCGGCCTTCCGCTTCACGCGATCCACCACCCACTCCGGCTTGTGATCGTTTACCTCGCGGCCAGTGCGGATGAGCCGGGTGGCCGTGGGCGCGGCATGGACCAAAAACCAAGGGTCCACCGCGATGCAGTGGCCACCCACGCCGCAGCCTGGGCTCAGGATATTTACCCGCGGATGGCGGTTGGCGAGCCGGATCAACTCCCAGACGTCGAGGCCCAGCTCGTCGGCAAGGAGTGACAGCTCGTTGGCAAATGCGATATTCACGTCGCGGTAGGCATTTTCGACGAGTTTCGCCGTTTCAGCCGTGCGGGCGTTGGTGGTGTGAATCTCGCCGGAGACGAACGTCGCATAAAAATCGACACAGGCCTTCGTCGAGGCTTCGTTGATGCCCCCGATGATCCGGTCGTTTTCCACGATCTCCCGCAGCACCTTCCCGGGAAGAACCCGCTCCGGAGCATGGGCGAAATGAACGTCGTCGGGTGTGAGCCGCGTCTCCTGAGCCACGATCTCGGCCATCATCTCCGTCGTGCCCGGCGGACTCGTCGATTCGAGAACGACCAGGTTGCCAGGCTCGAGAAATGGGCAGATGAGCCGCGTGGCAGCCTCGACGTATGAGAGATCAGGCTCGTGGCTCCCCTTGAAGGGTGTCGGAACGCACACCATGAACACGTCGGCCTTCGTCGGAGCCGTGAACGCCCGCAGTTTGCCCGTCTGGACGGCGGCGCGGACGAGCAGGTCGAGATCGGGCTCCACGATGTGGGCCTTGCCCGAGTTGATCGTCTCCACGGCCTTCGGGTTGACGTCCACTCCATGCACGTCATAGCCACGGGAAGCGAGCACGGCCGCCGTCGGCAGCCCCACGTACCCCAGCCCTACGACGCACACTTTTCCAGAAACGGCTGTTGGCATGAAGAGTCCTTGCTACCCGCGGCCGGCTACCCAGTCGCTCCGCACGCGTTGCACAAGGGCCGCGTAGTCCTCGGCAAGGCGATCCACATCATACCCGGCCACGACGGCCTTTCGGCCGCGTTCACCATAGTGCTGCCGCAGCGCGGGGTCGGCCCGAAGCCGATCAATCGCGGCCACGAGTTCCGCGTCATTTTCCGGTTCGATGCAGATGCCGCAGTCGGCCCCCCGAATGAGTTCGGCCGCCTGCCCACCAACTCCCATGATGATGGGCCGCTCGAGCGCGGCCGCCTCGAAGATTTTCGAGGGAAGGACGGTCTCAAAAAGGCTTGTTTTTCGCAGGTGCACGAGGCAGCAGTCGCTGATCGAAAGAAACGCCGGGATGAGTTCCTTCGGCTGCCGGCCGGTGACGACGATCATGCCGTCAAGCCCTGCTTCCTCTACCTGTGCGGCGAAGCGCTCGCGGGTCGCACCATCCCCCACGATCAAAAACCTCACGTCATTCCGACCTTGCTGCCGGAACCGTTCGGCAGCACGGATCACCACCTCGAGGCCGGCCGCCATGCCGATCGTGCCGATATACGAGCATACGAACCGGCCATCGGAATTGTATCGGGCTGCAAGGGCGGTCTCGGGCGGCAGCGGTGTGAGGCGCCGTATGTCGACCCCGTTGGTAATGACTGAAATCCGCCCTTCTGGCACTCCCTTCGCGAGCAGTTGGCTTTTATATCCCTCACCGACGGTCACAATGTGATTCGCGGCCGCATACATCCGGCCTTCGAGCCACTCGAGCAGACGAGTGAGCCGGCCCTCCTTCATCGCCCCGACAGCGACGATCGACTCCGGCCAGATATCGCGGATCTCGAGGATGAAAGGTGACCAGCGGAGCCACGACACCAGCACACCCGCCCAACCACAGAAGAATTGCGGGCTCGTGGCGATGACCACGTCGGGCCTTCGCAGGAAAAGGGATCGAACCGTGGCCGATGCCATGTATGAGACGTAGTTCAGAATCCGCCGCACCGTCCCGGCATTCGGTGCGAGATAGGTCCACACCCGGATCACGTCGATGCCATCGATTGTCTCGCGCTGGGAAAGCCGATTCCGGTAGCCCTCGTACACTCGGCCGTCTGGCACGTTTGGGGCACAGGTGACCACCGTGGTCGCGAAACGCTCGGCCGGCCGCCTCGCCCACCGTTGACAAAAGGCGTGCACGCGAGAGGCCGGCGCGTTGCCCTCCGGAGGAAAATAGTGCGATAGAAACAGGAGCCGGAGTTCAGCCGGCATGCCGTCGGCCTTCCGCAATGACGGCTCCACCATCTTCGCTCAAGGACATGCCGTGGCCCTTCGCGATCGCATACGACACGCTCGCGTTGGCACCGTATACCTCGAATTCGATCACGGAGTTTCGGTGACGAACGCCGAATCGTGGGCAATACCAGGCTTCGGCGATGCGAGGCGAAGGGCCATGGATCACACTGATTGAGAAGGGAACGTCGCCGCACATTCCCCGCAGTATTGTGCCGCTGGTTTCGACAAGGCGGCAGTCGGGATGCAGATGAAGCCTGGCGACCGCCGTGACCGGCTGCGAAGCGATGATCTCGTCGTGGATGACGAGACTACCGGCATCATGCCAGTGGAATCGCCGCCGATGAACAGGCCGGCCAGGGAGATGACGATAGCCGTCGTGCCAGCCGGACAATTCAAACCCGTCGGACGTGGACGCCATTCGAACGTCGTGCGGATGGCCGCGGCGGCCCACACGAAATGCTGCCCAAAACTCTGCCTGGTCCTGGCCATTGATCGTGACCGTGTTGTGTGCGGCGGTCGAGCGACAATACGCCCGCATCTCGGAAGGCACGTAGTCATACGTGCCGGAATCGACGATCACCCGCCGGCCGCCAAGCGACAGTTCGAATGAAAACATGCCGCCATGCGCATGGCCCGGCACGTGATCGGGCCCGATTGGGCCGGCGTCGCAGAACACGGCGTCGCCGTGCTCCCCCCGCGCGAGGAAATACCCGGCGGCGGGAAGTTGTTCTGCCCGTGACGGAAGCGTACGGTCGGGCAGCGTGGCTGCGGCAAAGGCGGCCACTTTCCCTGGGTCAGGATAGACGCCGAAGGCGCTGTCATTGAAGAGGGCAATCTGGCCGTCGGGATGGCACATCGCCATGAGAGCCGCCGTCATCTTTCCCAGCGGTGTGGCGACGAGCGATCGCACCTCCGCATGCCCCGTGTTGGCAAGGAGGGCCAAGGCATGGGTCAAGCGGATCTGATACATCGGCGACCGCTCGAAGTGCATGCCGTCGGTGAGCACCTGCTCGGGCAATTGGGTTTGGAGCACACCAAGACCAGTGCGCAGCCACCGGTCTGCATCCGGGCCGGAGAAGCAGGCCCCCGCGAATGCAAGAGCGATTCCGTTTTCGAGAAGATGGTTGCCGAGAAGATGGTACTCGAGGCGGCGCGAGAGATGCTCCGCCTGCCTCCAGATGGCCGGCCAGAGCGTTTCTGTAGCGTCTGCGCTGTCGGCTGCCAGCAAGCAAAGCGTCGTGAGTCGAAGAGAAATCGGATACGGCTGCCAACCGACGGCGCCGGGCGTGGGCGGATACCGCCGCGACCAGTCAGTTGCCGCTGAAAGCCGCTGCTCAGGAGGCAACGCCCAGAGCCATTCGAGATAGTGAAGGTTGTATGCCCAGAGGAGTGATGCACCGTTGGCTTCCCAGACAGGCGGCCAGCCCAGTTCGCGCTCTGAATTGAGAAACGTGAACCGGCCGGCGCGGATGGCTTCGGCCGTGTTGGCCTGAGGGTCGGGCACGAGCCAAGCGGTGATGGGGCGCCAGCGGATCGGTGGCGGGAGAGGAGGCACGCGCTTTGCCACCCAGGAGGCATCCTTCCATCCGGGCGTGGCGCGCACGCGGAGTTGAGCCGCGATCTGGGCAGGCCGAAGGTGTACGAGCGTGCGGAGCAACTGCGATGGTGACGAAAGGATCATCCAATGGCGACCGGCCGACCCTCGCGCAGTGATTCAAGAATCGCGAATGTGACTTTCGTGGTGCGGACAAGGCTGTCATAGGGAATGGGCCAGTTGCCGCCGTGCCGCACTGCCCCCAGAAAGGCGGCGATCTCGCCGTCGAAGCCTTTGTCTTGGCTTCCCCTCATCGCGCGATGCCTCGCCCCATGAAACGTCGTCTCGCGGTAGTTGTCGATGATCGCCGTGATGCCGTCGGCGCACACTTCGCCGCGCTCCTTGGGCACGTTGCTCGAGCCATGAGCCAGGTATTGAATGGTGGCCAGTGATCCGTCGGCATAGGTGAGCGTGACGACCAGCGAATCCTCCGAAACAGTGCGGCTGTCAGCTGAGCGGATCGAGGCGGCGTAGACGGTTTCGGGCCGACTGCCCACGAGAAATTCAGCGAGGTCCACGAAATGGCACACCTCACCGATCACGCGGCCGCCGCCGCGCTCCGGGTCATGCACCCATGAATCTGCGGGTGTCACGCCGGCGTTGACCCGGTAAGTGACGACCAACGGCGTCGATCTTCCCGAAAAGACGTTCTTGACGGCAGACGCGTGCGGCGAGAACCGACGATTGAAACCGACCATGAGGCAGGGGCCGGGCTGCGGCAACGACCGGACGACCTCGTCGATGCGATGCAGTTCCTCGGGAGTCGTACAGAGCGGTTTTTCGACGAACACATGCTTCCCGGCTTCGAGGGCCTTGGTAAGGAAAGCCGCATGGGTGTTGTGTTGTGTGGCGATGACGACAGCCTGCGTGGCCGCGTCGGCAAGCAGTTCATCGATACTCGTCGTCGCGAAGGCAAAACCATGCCGCTTCCCCGTCTCGACACTGCTCATCCCCGTGGCCGTGCAGAGGCCGGTGAGGGCCACGTCGGCCTGTCTTGCGAGCGCCGGCAAAAGCACGCTCTTGGCAAAGTTGCCGGCCCCCACAAAGCCCACGCCGAGCCTTCCAGCGACAGGCCGAGCAGCTTGCAGTTCGACGCGGCGAGGCAGGGAGGCAGGTTTCTCGCGAGTTGGGTAGTCGATGACGATGCCGAGAGAGCGATCAGTCGTTTTGCCTTCCAGTAGTTCATAGGCCCGAAGCGCGTCGTCGATGCAAAAGCGGTGTGTGGTGAGCACGCTTGGCGTCACCTTGCCGGTGGCGACAAGGTCGAGGAAGGCCTCCATATTCCGCTGCTCCGTCCAACGGACGTAGGCGTAGGGATAGTCGTGGCCAGCCTCCTCGTAGGCTGGGTCGTAGCGCCCCGGGCCATATGACATGCTCAGCCGAAGGTCGAGCTCCTTGCGGTAGAACGGTTCTCGGGGCACATCCATGCCCACCATCCCAACCACGATCACCCGCCCCTTCGGCCGGCAGGATTCGGCGGCGCACTCGATCGGCTCGTTCGACGCGGTGGCGGCCGTGATGATCACGGCATCGACACCGCGGCCGGCTGTGAAGGAGCCGACGGCGTCGACAAGGCCGCCGGCAACTGCCTCGTCGGCCCCGAGCTGCTTGGCGAGATCGCACCTGGAGAGATCAAGGTCGGCGCCGATCACGCGGCAGCCCGCGGCCTTGAGCAGCTGCACGCTGAGCAGGCCCAGCAGGCCGAGCCCGATTACAGCCACTGACTCGCCGAGGCGAAGGTCTGCCTGGCGAACGCCCTGCATGGCGATGGCTCCAACCGTGGCGTAGGAGGCGCCTTCGAAGCCGACGGTTTCGGGGAGCCGCACGCAGAGGTTGCGGGGAACGAAGTTGTATTCGGCATGGGTGGCGTAGCCGGCGCCGGCGCAGGCCACTCGGTCCCCCACTCGCAACCCCGCTTGGGCTCCCGCCTCGACGACCGTGCCGGCGGAGGAATAGCCGAGCGGGATCGGCGTGTCAAGTTTCGCGAAGACCTTCGTCATCGTAGGGCCGAAGCCTTCGGTCTTGATCTTGTCGATAACTTTGCGGACGAGGTCGGGGCGGGCCTGCGCCTTCCCAAGCAGCGACTTTTTCGCAAGCTCGACGATCATCCGCTCGGTGCCGGCCGAGACGAGGCTGGCAGCAGTCTGCACGACCACGCCGCCGGGCCTGACCGCGGGGGCCGGCACGTCGGCCAGCCACAGTTCGCCAGTGCGGTAGGACTGGATGATTTGCTTCATGCTGCGTTCACTTTGGCCTTCCTGTCGTTTGTACTCAGCCTTGGACTGCCGCCATGGCTGTCTCGAAGAGCGCGCGATTGGCGTCGATTGTGGTGGACGACTGCGTCATCGCGCGAGTGTATCCGTAGGCTCTCTGCGACATGCTGCGGCGATCGTCTTGTGTGGATCTGCCAAACGCGTTGATGACGTCGGTGAATGCTTGTGGATCGGTGAGTGGCCGTACCCAGCCGACGCCGGCCTGGTCAAGATCGCGCCATGGAGTCTGGTCGCTGATGAGCACGGGCACGCCCGCAGCGAGGGATTCGAAGACCACATGCCCAAAATTTTCACCACCGGTCGGAAACAAAAAGAGATGGTGCCGTGCGAACGTCTCCCGTACGGCTGCGGGGGATATCTGGCCGTGCCACGTTACAGCGAGATGTGATCCGCTCGCGCTGATCATTGCCTGGCACGACGTCGCATAGGCTTCGTCTTCGACCGGTCCGAAGATGTGGAATTCGATCGGTATGTGCGCCCGCTGCAAAACCCTGATCGCGAATGCGAGGTTTTTCTTGGGCGTGATCCTGGAGAGGAAGCACACCCTGAGCGGTGGCAGAGCGATATCGTTGCTCTCCGGTGGAATGAAGGCATCGACGGCCTGCGTCAGATTCGGCGCGACGGCGATCTGGTCTGCCGCCGAGCCCATCACGCGGCGAATATCGGCAGCCTCATGCTCTGAAGACGCTTGCCACGTTACGCCGCGGTGCAGGCCAATCGCGCGAGCCGCTGCCAGGAAAGCCCGCTTCTTGAATCGTTTCAGAGCTATCGCCCCGGCTGAACACTCGCCGCGTGGCGCGACGATCCATGCCGCATCGGAAGGCGTTGCCCGCAGGCGGCGGAGGAGGAGAGGCATCAAGGAAAACGAGGCGTCAAACAGGCTGTTGAGGTAGATGACCCTGGGACTCACTTGGCGGATCATCGCCGCGACGGCCCGCACACCGCGGTGTCGGGCATCCGCGTAAAACCGTTGGTGACGGTCGGCAGCAATCCATGTATTCAGCGCGACTCCAGCATAGGGACCGGGATCACCGAAGTCGCGGTCGGAGGTGAAGATGCGAAAGTCGATCCTGTCGCTCAACGCCTCGACCATGTTGCTTATTGTGCGAATGGGCCCGCCGGCCTTGTACCCGGGAAGATAGTGGGGCAACAGCACGAGTACGACCGGACGGGAACCGCACGAAGGCATGGGGGTGACGCGAATATGGTCGCGCTCAGGCGGCAGTCTTTCGGGCAACGGCAAGCCACAAAGCGCTAAGCTGCAGCGGCGCAAGCAGGTGAGGGATGAATGGCGAGAATGGTTCGATGCGGGTCACTTCAAAGCCAGCTTTCTCGAGCAGCGTGCGATATACAAGAGCCGAATACGCATGCCTCGAGACGGCCAAGTAGGGAAACCATGATCGTCCAAGCGTGCAGCCGACGCACCGCGCCAGGGATTGAGCAATCCGGATAACCGAGAAGAAATTGGGGACTGTGACCAGGACAGTGCCCGCCGGCACCAACACCCGATGAAACTCCCGGAGCGTTGCAACGGGATCATCGGCATATTCAAGAACGCTGGAGCACAGAATGCCGTTGATGGTGCTGGAGCCGAGGGGCAACTGCTCGATCGTGCTGATGACCTTGTAATCAATCCTTATGCCTGGCGATTCTGTCGCGGCCGCATGGGCGATCATCGCCGGGGAACCGTCCATGCCGATGACCCTTGCGCCGCGAGCGGCCAGCTCGCGGGCGAGCACGCCACTGCCGCATCCGGCGTCCAGCCAGACGCTGTCGTTTTGGACGAGGCGATCCAGGTGCGGAAGAAAAAAGTGGAGCCGGCGATTGAAGGATCCATTTTCGTAGGCATTCGTCCACGAGGATGCGAGTTGCTCATGAAAGCGTGCGCCGGCAGCTGATGCGGGGCCGTTCATGCCTGACTAGCCACAAGGCCTCTGTCGCTCACTCGTCCGTGCGCGGGCCGCATTGCGGGCGGCCTCCAGCAGTGATCGCTGAGGATGAGAGAGGCACCGACCATGAGCCATCCAAAAGCCCCTGCGCCGCCGGGGGAGAAAATCGAAACCTCGGTGAAATTGCACGTCAAAAAAGTCAGAAACATTGCCAAGGCGGGAATGCTGCGCTGGCGGATCACGTCAACAAGATAGGCAAGAAGAAACAAACTGAACGTGACAGCCCCTAGGATGCCGCCCTCCTCCAAGACGGCGGTTGGCAGAAACCCTTTTTCGGCAGGGGCCGTCAGCCACGTAGCGTTGCGAACAAACGCCTCGGTTTTTGCGACTTGGAAGCCAATTCCATAGATCGGGCTCTCGACAAAGTTTTCCCAAGACCGTTGGATCATACCCGTTCGTGATGCCATTACCTTTTCAGGGTCGATCTCCTCGACATCAGTTGCTTGGCCTTTGTTCGCAAATCCGATCGCACTTTTGCGAATGGTTCCACCGGTGGCCGTGTCAATCACGACGATCGCTACGAGAGCAAGTGCTATGGATGCCCAAATCGTTGGCTTCGAGATATTCAACCGTATGCGCCAGCCGAAGCGGTTTTGGAGAGGTTTCGCGAATACGACCAATGTGGCTAAGCCAATCGTCGTTGCCAGAATGGACGTGCGGGCTTCTGACATCAACATGAATATCGTCCATGTGGCAATCATGGGTATCGCAAGCCTGACATTGCGATACCGCCCCAGTATCACGACCGAGGCAAGAAACACGACAAACTGCGAGGCGTACATTGAGTGGCAGTTTGGGTGAGAAAATGCGCCATTGAACAGCCCGCTCGCGTTGTTGTCGCCGTAGTAATTGCGATCCTGCCCAATGGCGACGGCGATAAAGCCGAAGGCAATCGCAGAGAGGATGAGTGAGACGAACCATTCGGTGAGATCCACGCGTTTTGCGCGCAGCACAACAACACCGCCATAGATCGCGGACAAAACAGCCCAGAAATTGAATAGTTTCAGCAGAGCAATTTTTACAAACCAACCGCTGAGAAGGCTGCACGCTGCCATGACGGCAACGTACAAGAGCAGGGCACCGTAAAAGCGATTATTCAGAAGCGAGGCGCGCATTGCCGTCATGTCGATGCTAAAGCGAACCAAAGCCAGCATTGGCAGGATGAGTCGCCCGGGCGTCCATACGAGCGTTTTGGGGACCAAGGCGTGGTTGAGCATCAGGCCGAGATAGCAAATTGCCAGGGCCTTGAATGCAGCGGATGGACTTTTCGCAATCATCAGGGCGAGTATTGCGAAGCAAACCATGCTGCCCGCAGTGCCGCCCTTGTTGAGGAGCAACAAGGCCATAATAGCGAGGCTGTTGCCGCAGATGCGTTTAAGGTTAAGAGGAGCAGCCCGCAAGGGCCGACCAGCGAAGGCCAGGGAATGGTGGCTGTCGGCGCTGCGGTTGGGCGCTGCGGAGGCAGGAGCTGTTGCCATATTGTCTAAGTCAGTAGGTTCATGATTACCGCATGCCAGCGACGAGCTGTAGCTTCCATCGAAAAATCATCAATACGAAGCCGCGACATGTGACTCATTTCCTCGAGACGCTGTCGGTCGCGAGCGAGCATCAGGATCGCATTCGCAAGGGCGTTGCGATCACCGGCGCAAAGTGCAATGCCCTCACGGCCGTCGCGAGCGGCATCGCCAGTGTTGGTCGAGCGAATGACAGGCAGGCCGGCCGCCATTGCTTCGAGTTGAACCATTCCGAACCCTTCTGAGTAGCTGGGCAGCGCCAAAACGTGGCCTTGCGACAGCAGGCTTGGTAGCTCGCGATGCGGAATGAACCCTCTGTAGTCGATAAAATCGCGATGCCGCTTCAGCATCGCGGGATTGAGTTGGTTTGGACCTGCGAGAATTAATCTCACCGGAGCCGACTGGGCGGCCAGCGCAACGGCCTCGATCAAATCGTGAGTGCCTTTTCGCAAGCACAGGGTACCGAGAAAGATGACCGTGAATGGCTCCGCCTCGTAGCGGGGTGCACAACTCGCATAGGCCGGAGAGGGCTCAAACATCGGTGGCACCACGAAGCACTTGTCTCGAGGAACACCATCTTGCATGACGCACTCGACACACCATTCCGACCAGCAGACGATCTTGTTTGCCAGCCGCCACTCTTTCTTGAGTCGCTCGCGCTCGATGCTGAGCCAATCCGGTATGTCGTGCTTCGCCGAACTGCGATCAACGCCTGTTTCGGGCCATCGCCAATCCGGATTGCTGTCATACACCTTCCCCACCACATCAACTTCGTGAGCCCCACCATCGTTTTGGCAAAGAATCTTGGCAGTCTGTTCAGGCAGTTCGCTGAAAAGCCAGTCCGACATGCGATAGCCCACGACCGCGTCGGCAAACGGCGGGCAGCGGCGGAGCAAACTCTTTGCCAGATCCTTTGCGAGCCGCTGATGGAGCAGGGACGCGGCTCCAGGATCATGAACCTTTCGCAGGGAATGCCAGGAACGAAGCCCAGCGAGATTGTTGGCCACGATTCTCTCGGGCGGCAGGCCGGAGTCGCGGGCGAGCAGTTTGCGAAAAAACTTTGGACCATAGGGGAGCAGCGGTCGCAGGAGATTCAGGCTGCTCCCGCGGCCGACATACAGGTCAGTCACCAGATACCGCAGGAGCCCCGCTGCCTCCAGGGCCCTGGGCGTTCCGAAGAGGTCGCGGTGGCCGGAAACAACGACGTCTACCTTCGGCAAGGAATGTGGCGAAATCATCGGTCGAAGGCTGGCAATGCCGACTTGTTTACCCCGTGCAGGCCACGACAAAACCGCACGAGTTCTTCGGCGCCGGCAGCAGGCTCAAAGCCCGTGACTGATGCCCGCGCCGCTTGTGAGCGAGAACTGATCGATGCGGCATCCTCGATCGCCGCGTTCATGGCGATTGCGATCGCATCCGGAGCGCACTTCACGATCCAGCCGTTGTCATCAGGCGTGATGAAATCGTGAGCCGACATGACCGTATCGGAAGCGATAACGGGCAGGCCCGCAGCGAGGGCTTCGACAAGGGCCATCCCCCAGCCATCCCAGCGGGATGGGAAGACGAAGTAATGCCGCCCACGGAAGGCCTGCATGCGCTCGGTGAAAGCCAGCGGCCGGTGGAGCCTGATGGGCAGCCGACTCGCGTCGATCATGCGCTGCAGGGAACTGCGATCCGGGCCATCACCAAAAATGTCGAGCTCCCATCCTGCGTGCGGAAGCATCCTGCATGCCTCGACCAGGATGTCGATTCCCTTGCGCTCGATGAGTTGCGAGAGGGTCAGAAACCGGATTGGTTCGCCCGGTGCGGGAGGCGAAGCCAGCGGCAGAGTGAGCCAGTCATGGAGAGGGATGTAGTAAGGAACGCTTGTCACAGGCCTGGAGTCGCCAAGTAGCCTTTGATAGTGCCGTGCCGACTCCTTGCCTGTCGCGATCACGCCATAGCAGCGGTTGAGCACTCGGCGCAGTAACCAATCACGGATCACGGCACGAACGCCCGTGCGGGTGCGGGGGGGCTCGCCGAGGTATGCCCAGGGCAGGCCTGAAGACGCCAGGGCAGACGCGAGGGCTTGGGTTCGGGCATAGGGGAATGCCGAGCCCAGCACCCAGACGTCGCGATCGAAGCCTGCGATCCACTCGCGAAGTTGCCTTCCGGAGCCAATGTAGCTTGCGGCAGGAACCATGACGGTGCGGCCATCGGCGATGGGCGTGCCCCAGTTGCGGTTTGGGCTGGTGGGGTAGGCATAAGCGACCAGGACATCGGTATCGGGCACCTGGCACAGGTGATCCAGAAGAATCTTCTGGTGAGGGCTGGGGCAATGAACGACGATGCCGAGTTTCAATGGAGAAACCATGCGGTTTCAGTGCTGCGTCAGCGGCGGCCCAAACCATTCCCCGATTGGGGCCCGGCCACGGATTTTGCGATCGACTTCGCGAAGCCTTCGCGAGTAGTCGGCAAAGTGCTTGCGATCCGGCCTACCCTGGAACGCTGCCCAGCAGGCCCTGCCCCATGCCAGGAGCCTCGCGCTCCAGCCGTAGAGCGCGGCTTCCAGCCTGGCTCCGCGTTTCTGGTGCCAATAAATCGTGTTGCGGCGAAGCATGAAGCACTTCAGCGAGTAATGCTCGTAGCCAGCCTCGGGCTGATGATGGATGATGCTGCGGACGGGCGCATACACGCTTGCCCACCCGAGGGCTCTCGCACGCCACGCCCAATCGGTATCCTCCACATAGCCCCCCATGGTTTCATCGAGGAGGCCGATCTCCCGGATCGCCGACAGGCGACAGAGCACGCACACGCCATTCAGAAACTCAACCTCGCGTTCCCGTTCATCGCTTTGCGGCGGCTCGCCACCGAGCAAATTGTATTGAACGAAAGACCGCACGTTTCGGACGAAGCTCGGGAATGTGAGAATGGTGTTCTGAACGCTGCCAAGCTGCCGCAGGAACACCATCGGACCGATGAAGGCTGCTCGCGGATGACGATCGGCAGCCTCCAGCAAGTCTGCGAGCAAGCGGTCGTTGCACACCTCCGTGTCGGCGTTCACGATCAGGGCGAAGTCGTAGCCATGCGAGAGCGCATGCCGCAGTCCCTCGTTGTAGCCACCGCAGAAAAAACCGTTGGTGTCACGGACCAGGGTGGTGATGCCGGGTGAATGCTCGCGGGCCCACTCGGCCATGCGACCCCCCGAACCATTGTCTACGAGGATGACGTCGCTTGGTTGGGCGGCTTGCGCGATAAAACCGGCGAGGCATTTTTCCAGGGGATAGCAATACGCATGCGTCGCCACGACCACGGCCACGCGGCGAGCCGGTTCATCGCTCATCGGCTGTGGGTCGTCCCGGCGGCCTGGCCATCCAGAAGGCGGCTCCGCCGCGGCGGTAGCGGCGCGAAGAGAATCACAGGCAGCATCGACACTCCCCCGAGCCACTCGATGAATGTGAGCGATAGCCCACGAATCGTGTCGGCCGGAGCGGTGGGCAGTCGTTTGATGGCTTCGAGGCTTTTGCCGGCGGGCAGCGTGGCAATCGCGCACAGCGCCGTGCGCAACCGGGGGAACGAAGTCTTGTTGCCCGGCCAGGCCAGAAAGCCGTAGCGGCGGGCGAGCATCTGGACATACCGCCAGTTTTTGCGGGCCTTCCAGCATGAGGCAGCCGTCCGGCGGCGGCGTGGATGGTAGACCACCGCTTCCGGCACGAAGCCAATCGGCCCAAGCCGCAGCACCTGCACCGCCAGCTCGACGTCTTCACACGCGGCTTGGCAGAAATTTTCGTCGAGGCCGCCGACCTTTTCGAGCACGGCCTTGCGATAGGCGATGCCCGCGGTGTGGTAGTGGCCGCCGTGATCGCTGCGGGGAGCGTCCCAGCCGAACGAATCCTCGCCGCCTGTGGGCTGCAGTTTTGCCTCGGCGCCCTGCCACTCGGGATGGTCGGCCAAAGCACGCGTAAGCCCCTCGACCACGCCGGCGGCAGGGATCACGTCGCTATCGAGGAAAACCACGATATCTCCGGCTGCATGCGCGATCCCGAGATTGCGGGCGGCGGCCGGGCCTCGATTGGGCTGCTGAAGGAGTCGGATGTGGGGCAGCGATCGTGAAAAAGACGAAATGGTCGCCTCCAGCGGCTCCGAGCTGCCGTCGTCGCAAACGAGCACTTCGAACGAGTTTGCAGCCAGAGTCTGGCCGGCCAGCCCGGCCAGAACCTCACGGAGCATGTCGGCCCGGTTGAAGACCGGGATGACGACCGAGCACTTGGGTGAAGAAGCGGTGTTGGTCACCGGCGGATCCCCGATCCGGCTGCCGCCCGCGCGCGATAGCACTTGCCTATCTGACCCGCAGCCGAAATGCCGGCCCGCATCACGCGGCCAAACTCCACGGCGCTGGGGGCATTCCAAACCGTTTGCTTCACGTAGGTGGCCCAGAGCCGGAGCGTGTGCAGGCAGTTGTGGAAAAAGCCTCGAGAGGGATCACTCATGACGTAGAGCAGATGATTGCGCAGCAGCGGAAAACTCCGACCTTTTACGGCCGAGGACCCACCGGCAAAGTGTCGGCAGATGCTGCCCGGAACGACCACTACCCGCCAGCCGCGCAGCCGCGCTCGGCGGCAGTATTCCGCATCCTCCCAATACATGAAATAGAGCGGATCGAAGCCGCCCAACTGCTCATGGCACTCGCGACGAATGAAAAACGAACTGCCTTCGATCCAGTCGCGGTCTACGGGAGGATGCCTGGCATCGGCCATGAAGGGGATCATGTCGGGACACCGGCCCTGCATGTAGTAGTTGGGCTCATCGGCATCCCATTTCCAGAAGACCGGCCCCATGACCCCGATCCGCGCATCCGCCATCGCCGCCCTTCTCAAGGGATCGAGCCAGCCGGAGGTGACAAGGGTGTCGGAATTCTGGAGGCATACCCAGTCGCAGCCGTCGGCAAATGCCTGCGGCATTGATCGCGTGTAGGCGGCCCCATACCCGAGGTTTCTGCCCAGGGCGATGACCGTGACATCGGGGTGATGCCGGGAGACGTAGTCAAGGCTTCCGTCGGTGCTGCCATTGTCGACCACATACACCTTGGCCCCCGGGTCGGCATCGCGCCGGAGCGACTCGAGCACGCCCGGCAGCCACTTCAGGCCGTTGTAATTCAAGATCTGGATGCCAAACCGCATCCCGCTCAGCTCTCAACGACCTCTGCGAATGTGCCCGCCTGGGCCACGCGGCCTCGCTCCAGACGGTAAACCCGATCACAGTTGGCAATCGTGGAAATGCGGTGGGCCACGATGATCAGGGTCTTGTCGCCATGGAGGGCATTCACTGCCTCCATGACGCCCGCTTCCGTGGCTGTGTCGAGAGCGCTGGTGGCTTCATCGAGAACGAGCACTTGGGGATCGTGGTAGAGAGCCCGGGCAATGCCGATCCGTTGCCGCTGGCCGCCGGAAAGCCGCACGCCTCGCTCTCCGACGTAGGTGTGAATGCCTTTCGGCAGCGTGGCCACGAATTCATCCAGTTGCGCGGCGCGTATCGCGCGATTGACTGCTTCCTCGTCGATGTGCGCTTCGGGAATGCCAAACGCGATATTTGACCGGATGGTGCTGTCGGAAAGGTAGATCGACTGGGGCACATACCCGATGATCCGTTGCCAGCCGGAAAGATGAATGGAAATATCGGTGCCATCAACGAGCACGCGGCCCGTGGTTGGGCGGAGAAGCCCCAGGATCACATCCACGAGTGTGCTTTTGCCGGCGCCACTGCTGCCGATGATGCCGACAGCCGAGCCGCATGGAATGCTCATCGTGACCCGATGGAGCGTGTCGGGGCCTGTGTCGCCATATCGGAAGGAGAGATCCGAAACTTCGATCGACTTGGCTAGCGCAATCGCGGCCGACGAGGCTGGCTTAGCAGGAGTTGGCTGAATCCGGAATTCGCCAGCGATCGTACGGGCAAGTTCGGATGTGTAGCGGAGGGACTGAACGGCCATCGACACTCGATTGACCGAAGGGAGCATGCGAAACGCCGCCGCGCCGAAGACTCCAAGCGTTGGGACGAGGGCCGATGGCGGCATCCCCTGCCACAAAAGAATCAACGCCAAAACACAGAGCGACGCGACGCCGAGAAGCTCATGCCACAGCCGCGGGACGACGGATATGACGGAATTCCGCTCGGCCATCGCCGCCAAAACGGTCGCATGTCGGGCGTAGTCATCCAAGAAATACGACTCCCGACCGAGCACTTTCGCATCCTTGATCCCGCCGAGTCCTTCCTGGATCGCCCGGAGCGAGAGCGCCTGGTGCTCCTGCTTGATGCCGCCCCATCGTCGCATGCGCTCTTTTGTAAGCCGGTCGAGAAAATAGGCTGACACGGCTCCCAGCGTTCCCACGATGAGCGAAGCAGCGGGGTCGATGACGAGCAGCATCGCGCTGATGCCGACGAGAATGAAGAGTTCGGCCACTATGTTCAGGAGCAGGGCGGCGGCATCGGCAAACATGCTCACGTTGGTCATGTTGCGGATCAGTTCTGCCGAGTTGCGCCGCAAATGGAATTCCCACGGTTGCTGCATGTAGGCGCTGAACAATCGCTCGCAGATCGATTTCTCGAGTCGCCGCACGAACTTTGTCTGCCGCCACGTGGCAATCAGGACGAACAGCGCCTTGAGCAGGTAGATCGCGAGCAACGCCAGCAGCCCGCCCACTACCAGCCGGTTCGGCGACGGATTGCCCAAAAAATCGAGGATCTGCTGGGCGATGTGGGAATTCCCGGCAGCGGGTGAGCCAGACATCACCGTTAGCGCGGGGAGAAGCAACCCGATGCCGAGCATTTCGAACAGCATGCTCAACGTCATCCAGCCCAAAAGCCCGACGCTCGCGCGCTTTTGCTGGGCGTTCAGCAATGACCACATGGTGAGCACAAACCCCATGGCGGGAGTGGCGCGGCTAGGCGAATAAAAGAATGAAAGCGGCAGCGTAAGCAGTAGGGCAGCGACTAGACTTAAGCCGGAAGCACCAAGCCGAAGTGGGTGAAAATAAAGTCATGAAAATGATAGGGCGAATTGATTCGAGCGAGGGCGATCGATTATTTCGTGGACTTATGGCAAAACATGCACGATGGGGCTAGGGGCGTAGTGAACGCGAAGAGAAAGATGACTGAACACAATGCCGCGAACTTTGGTGGCGGAATCTTAAAGAGGCTCTGAGTCAGGCATGCGACGGGCACTTTTCGATTGGCATCGCCAAAGTATTGAAGGAGCAAGTGGAGATGGGATCGCGGCGGGGACTGTCTCCATCAAATAATTGGTAATCGTGCGTTTGAAACAGCCTCGCGATATCAGCGGAGTGACAGTTCCAGACCTCGATGTAGAAGGTCGGCCGAATTCGAGTGAGCGTCTCCCCGGCTCCTTGAAGGACGAGGTGTTCGGCCCCTTCAACATCAATTTTTACGAATTCAGGTGGAGGAAAATATTCTAGGAGCCGATCCAGCGTGGTCGTGAGTGCATGCTGAATGAATCGGGTGCCCCCCGCCTGCGTATGGTGGCCGGTCTGCTCCAAGGAATTCGATGACCGGCCGCGAGTGGCGATTCTCAGGCGAGCCAGGCACTCACGATCGCTCGCCGCCGCGCAAAGCACCGATATATTCAGGTCTGAATTAATCGCCTCGCGAGCCGTTTTCTGGAGTAATGCTGCGAGAAATGGGTCCGGTTCGACGGCAAGGACATGTGCCTTTGGCGAGGCAACATGCGCAGCGGCCAAGGTAAACACCCCGCAATTCGCTCCGATATCCCATACGGAATCCGCGCCCGCGGCGAATTTCGCCGCGGCATTAAGCAACGGGCGTGAAGCAGCGGCCCACCGAGGCTTGAGATACGACAACGCTGAGTCGCCTGAAAGATGTATCGGCCGACTTCCAAATTGCCGCGGTAGCCAACGGCGAAATGCAGATCCCCGCATCAGTCGTTCGGCAAACATTCGAATCATGGGGCAGACCGTGAACAACAGCAGTAAAGGCGGTCGATTTTCATCGGTCAGATCGCGCTCGCCGGCGACGGACTCGGTAGCGGGCACTCATGCCGAGTTCACCAGGAGCGGGCTGATGCGGCCCGGGACTCCGTGCACCAACGAGCCGGCCGGGGCATCGCTCAAGGCGGCCGAATTGGCGCTCACCTTGCTTTGGGAGCCGATTCGCTTGCCCGGACCGACGGTCGCATGCATGCCAAGGAAAACCTCTTCTTCGATCGCAGCGCCTCCGCCCAGCGTGGCATACGGCGAAAGCACGCTGAAATCGCCGGCCGAGGCATCATGGCCAAGCGAGGAATGGTAGTTGACGAGCGCAAACCGGCCGATCCGCACTGCATCGCTCACGATGGCGAACGGGCAGACGATCGCCCCCTCCGCAACGCTCGCCGATGGCACCACGATCGCCGTGGGATGGATGAGCGTGAGAAATCTGGCTCCCTTCGCCAGCAGCAGTTCAGCCACTCGGCGGCGCGCGCCCGGAATGCCGATCGCCAGCAGCAGTCCATCACTTGGCAGCGGCTCGAAAGCGGACGGATCGCCGAGGATCGGCAGGCACGAGGCATGGCCATCGAGCCGATCGGGATCCGCCGAAAGAAAGCCGGCGATCTTGGCTGCGTGATCCGGCCAGGCATCGCGAGCCCAGTGGAGAACCTCGCGGCCAAAGCCGCCGGCCCCGACGATGACGATGCGCTGGACCGAGACGGGAAGTTCGTGGAGCACTATCAGGGTGACCGGGGGCCCGCGCAAGGTGACCGGGGCGGCCCGCGCGCACTCCGTTCCTCTGGGTGGCAGGGGTTTCCCCGAAATCCCAATAGTGGATTCTACCCCGGGAATGGCGTTTTCGCCGTTGAAACCGGGCGATGTGCGAAGGCACAATACGGTGGCTCGGATCACGCCGACTGGCGCGATTGTGCGGTCGGTTCATATCCCCCCCGGTCAGCGGGAAACGGTCGGCCTTGCGGCTTCTTCCCGCCGATCGACACTCCTCTCTTCCAAAACCAGACCATGGCTCCCACGGCGGCAGCCCGACTGCAGGCTCTTTTCCGCTCGTTGGCGGCTTTGGCATTCGTCTGGGCGGCTGGCCTGGCCACAGCCCTGGACGTGACTGGCTATTCGCCCACGACGAACGACCGGTTTTCCAGCGGCTTTCCCTCGAGCCCGGTGCCCAATGCGAATCCCAGCTTCGTGGGGGCGGGATATGACTGGTCGGGAGTGGGCTGGTCAACCACCGATCCCACCAAAGGTTTTGGGTTTATCACGCCCCGCCACTACCTCGTGGCCAGACACTACGGCGGAGCGGCCACGATCACGCTGCGGGGACCGGACGGCACCCTCCGGACCGGAACGCAGGCATCTGTCACGAACACCGGCTACGGCGCGGTTTTTTCGGGCCAAACCCTCGGCGACCTGTCGATCGGAAAGCTGGTCGCGACCATGCCGGCGAACTGGCAGGTGGCCAGGTATGCCGTGCTCGACCTGAATGGATCGTCGAGCGTGAATTTGTCATACAACGGCCAGTCGCTCCTCGTGTATGGCAAGGGCTCGAGTGGCACCGTCAGCCCGCGAATCGGTGCGGCCACCATCAACGGCACCGTGCTCTCGGGGTCGAACTCCTACGTTTCGTCGTCGCTCACCGGTTCGCCGAGCGTGCAGTTTCAGGTGGGCGACTCGGGAAGCCCGATCTTCATCCCCTGGCAGAATCCGGCCGGCGGCCAGCAGCTCACGATTCTCGGCAACAACGCGGCCTATGACAGCTCAAACGCCTACTACAACTACGTGGCGAATGCGCAGGTGATGAGCGCGATCAACGCGATCACCACGCCCGACGGCTACGCCCTGCGGGTGCAGGGCAATCCAAATGCGGTGTGGACGGGGAGCACGAGTTCTTCGCTGTGGATCGTGGGCAACTGGAACGAGAACCCGGTGGATCAATACGCTGCCTTCCAGGCAGGCGGCACGGCCCCCACATCGATCAGCGTGGACAACGCCGCCAACATGCGCGGGCTGGCCTTCACGGCGACGGGATCCACGGGCAGCGGCTTCACGTTTTCGGGGCCGCAGACGGTGATGATCGGCCGCGGCGGCCTGACGAACTACACGTCGCTGCGGCAAACCTTCAGTTCGACGGTGGCGCTCGGCAGCCATCAATACTGGGACGTGGGTGCAGGCGGCGTGACCGCCAACGCGATCAATACGAACGGCAGGCTGCTGGAGATCGCCGGCACGGGGACGGCGCGGATCACCGGCGCCGTTTCCGGCACGGGCGGACTGGCCCTGTCGGGAACGCGGCTCGAACTGTCTGGGTCGAGCACATATTCCGGCGGCACATGGGTGCACGCGGGCACGCTCGCGGTGGATGGCACGATCGCCGCATCGAGCGGCGTGAGCGTGGCGTATGGGGCCGAGTTGGGGGGCTCTGGGCTCGTTGCCTCCATCTCCGGATCCGGCCTCGTGGGACCGGGCAACAGCCCCGGGATTCTCACCGCACCGAGCGTGAGTCCGGCCGGCGGGCTCGACTTCGCCTTCGAGCTGAACCAAAAGGGCGCACCGACCTGGGCCAACGCGGCAGCCAGCGGAAATGATGTGTTGCGGCTGACAGACGCAACCACGCCGTTCACGGCGTCGCTGACGGCGGCGAACGTGATCAACGTGTTTTTCGGGGCCTCGTCGCTGGCCTACGGGGACGCGTTTCGAGGCGGGTTTTTCACCGACCGCTCACAGGATTTTTGGTCGATTTTGCAAAACGCGACGTTTGCGTATTACGTGCGCGGGGACGGCCTGGGCATGGATGCGACCTACAACGGGCTCGGCTATTACACGCTGGATACGGATTTCTGGGCGGCGTTCGAGCGGGTGGATGTGAGCACGGTGAGCGTGGCGAGTGCGGATTTCGCGGGCGGCACCGTGACGAACGGGCAGGTGATGCAATTCTTCGTGGTGCCCGAGCCCGGTGGGCTTCCGCTGGCGGCTTTGGGGGTGATCGCCATGCTCGCGATCCGCCGGGGGCGACGGTCGGGCTTCAGGAAGTGGTGACAGCGCGGTGCGCGCGCCTCCAAACCGTGGTGACAGCGCGGCGCGCGCCTCCAAACCGTGGTGACAGCGCGGCGCGCGCGCCTCCAAACCGTGGTGACAGACCTCCGGTCTGTCAGAGTTCTTGGTCACAGACCAGAGGTCTATGCCACGGGCGGGCAGGAAGTGGTGACAGCGCGGCGCGCACCTCCAAACCGTGGTGACAGACCTCCGGTCTGTCAGAGTTCTTAGTCACAGACCAGAGGTCTATGCCACTCTCTCCCCTCGTGGTGACAGACCTCCGGTCTGTCATCTTCTTGATCACCGACCCATGGTTTCTGGAAACTGGCCGGGGCGATGCGTAGAATGCGTCCGGTCAGGGGCACAACACAAAACGTGCAATCATGGCTCCCACGGTGTCAGGCCGCTTTGCGGCCTTTCCCGCATGGATGGCTGCCGTGGTCGGCTTGGCCGCAGCCTCTCCAGCCCTGGCCCTGGATGTCACCGACTACTCGGCGACCCAAAATGACCGCTTCACCAGCGGGTTTCCCGCGAGCCCCGTGGCGAACTCGGCCCCGGGTTTCGTCGGGGCCGGATACGACTTGTCGGGCGTCGGCTGGGCAGCGGCAAACCCCACGAAAGGCTTCGGGTTCGTCACACCGCAGCACTACCTCGTGGCCCGGCACTACGGCGGGGCATCGGCGATCACCGTTCGCGGGGCCGATGGCACGCTCCACACCGCCAGCCAGGAATCGGTGACCAACACCGGCTACGGGGTCGTTTTCCAAGGCCAGAGCACCGGCGATCTCTCAATCGGCCAACTGTCCACCTCGATGCCAGCCAACTGGCAGGTGGCCAGGTATGCCGTGCTCGACCTGAACGCCTCGTCGTCGGCCAACTCGTCTTACAACAACCGGCCGCTGCTGGTGTCGGGCCGGGGCAACGATGGCTCGAGCAGCCCGAGGATCGGGGAGGCGGTCGTCGCGACCACGGCGGTTTCCGGGGCCTATTCCTATCTGACCTCTTCCCGGAGCGGCGAGACGAGCGTGCAACTGCAGGTGGGCGACTCGGGCAGCCCCGTCTTCATCCCGTGGGTAAACCCGGCCGGCAACCAGCAGCTCATGATCGTCGGCAACAACGCGGCCGTCACCGCCACCGACAACTTTTATAACGCCATCGGCAGTTCGAACGTGATCAACGCCGTGAACGCGATCACCGCGGCCGACGGCTACGCCCTGCGGGTGCAGGGCAACACCAATGCCGTGTGGACGGGGGCGGGGAACGGGTCGATTTCACAGGCTGGCAACTGGAGCGGCGGCTCCCGCAACGACCAGTACGTCGGATTCGCAGCCGGTGGGGCGGCGGCGGCCGTGAACGTGGATGCCGCCACGAACCTGCGCGGCGTGTCTTTCACCGCCGCGGCCGGTGCCACGCAAGGATTCACCTTCTCGGGAGCCGGCACGCTCACGATCGGCCGCGGCGGCATCACGAACTACACCGGCTTGCGACAGACCTTCAACGCGGCGATCACGCTCGGAAGCCACCAATATTGGGACGTGGGCACGGGGGGCGTGACGGCCGGCGCGATCAACACCAACGGCAAACTGCTCGAGATCGCGGGGGCGGGCACGGCGCGGATCACGGGCCCCGTTTCCGGCGCCGGCGGCATCGCCCTCTCGGGCAGCCGGCTCGAACTGACGGGTGCCAGCACCTACACGGGCCACACGTGGGTGCACTCCGGAAAACTGGTGGTCAACGGGGCGATCGGGGCGTCGAGCGGGGTGACCGTGGCCGCCGGGGCCGAGCTGGCCGGCTCCGGAGTGACGGCCGCGGTATCCGGAGCGGGGCTCGTGAGCCCGGGCAACGGTGCGGGCATCCTCACCGCACCGAGCGTGGACGCCTCCGGCGGGCTCGGCTTCGCCTTTGACGTGACGCAGCGGGGCGCGCCTGCCTGGGGCAATGCGGCGGCCAGTGGCAACGACGTGCTGCGGCTCACGGGTGCGACACCGCTTGCGAGCCCGCTCTCGGCCGCGAACGTGATCAACGTGTTTTTCGACGTCTCCTCGCTGGAGGCCGGAGGCACGTTTCTGGGGGGCTTCTTCACCGACGCATCGACGGATTTCTTGTCGAGCGTGGAGAACGCGACGTTTGCCTATTACGCGCTGGGCGACGGGCTGGGCACGGACGCGATTCACAACGGGCTGGGCTACTACGTCCTCGATACGGATTTCCTGGCGGAGTTCGAGGGAGTGGATGTGTCGACGGTGGATGTCGCGATGGCGGACTTCGCGGATGGCACCGTGCTGAACGGCCGGGCAATGCAGTTCATGGTGATGGGTCGCGAGCCGGGCGTGGAGCTGGTTACCGACCCGGGCTTGGTGATGGCACCCGAGCCGGTTGTGATGATGGTGCCCGAGCCGGGCTCGCTCACCCTCGCGGCCTTGGGGGCGGCGGCTGCGCTGGCGCTCCGCCGCCGGAAGGGGTGACAGACGGTGCGTCCCAAAAACGTGGTGACAGACAGACGTGCCCCAAAACAGTGGTGACAGACGCGCGCGCCCAAAAACCGTGGTGACAGACCTCTGGTCTGTCATGTTTCTTGGTCACAGACCGGAGGTCTATGCCACGTGGGGACATCACAGACCAGAGGTCTATGCCACTTTTGGCTCTTGGTGGCGACAGACGCGCGCCCCCAAAACCGGGGTGA
>JBIIIP010000110.1:0-9700 GCA_044234625.1 Pirellulales bacterium
TTCACCCGCCGATGCTCGACGAGCCACTTGGCAGCCTCGGGCGCGAGCCCCGGAAATCGCAACGCCTTCACTGCCTCGGGTCCCTTCGCGGCCGTGCCGAGATACCGCTCGCGGTCGGCCCACCGGGCGGCCCAGCCGGTGCGGACGAGCACGATCACGTCGAGCAACTGCCGACCGTGTCGCGATTCCCAGGCGACGAGGTCATCGACCGTCGCCTCGTAGATCGGATTCGCGGCGCACTTCGCCGTCACGTCGACGACGGCCGCCTCGCCCACGAGCCGCTCGGGCTCGATCTGGTCGGCCGTATGTTTCCCTTCCGCGAAGTGCCGCGGCGCGTCGAGATGCGTGCCGCCGTGCTCCGCGGTGGCGAACCGATTGGCGGCGTAGTAGTAGCCCTTCGCCGTCGGCCCATTCGCGCCGGCATCGAACTGGAAGCCTTTTTCGGTGGGCCAGTAGATCGTCTGGGCATCGAACGGATGGGTGAGGTCGATCCACGTCTCCGCGACGCCGGCACCGGCACACGCGATGGCGATCAGAAAGGCCACCCCGCGCGTTCCCCGCTGCCTGCCGCTCATTCCCCACCCGCGCCCCGGTTGGCATCGGCGGCGGCCGACGTATCGGGCCGCGGATTCTCCACACGTACCAGGAGCATCTGCTCTACCTTGCCCCCGTCGCGGTGCACGAGGATCGTGGTCTGCTGCTGCGTGAGGTTGGCCAGCCCGGCTTCGTAGACGGGCGTCTTCCGCTCGCCAATCGTCCATGCCGCCCGCTGGGTCTTCTTGTCGACCTTGCCCGAGATGTTCTGCGTGGCGTCGGAAACCGCGTCGTAATAGCTGCCACGCAGCAGGCCTGCCTTGTCGATCGCCAGGCTTACGAACGTGCTCGGCGTGGTCTCCTCCTTGCGGGCCAGGGCATACACGCCCAGCGGCCGCCATTGGTCGTCGTCCCCCACCGCCGCCGCCCTGCCCTGCTCGGCAATCACCGCCGCCTGATCGGCATACTCCTGCGCCGAGCCGACGTTCGCCCCCTGCACATATACGCCGTCGTCTTCGTAGACGACGTTCGTGCCGTAGTTGTAGGCCATCGGCACGCCGCCATAGCCGCCCCAGCCGACGAGATCCGACCAGGCGAGGCCCGCCACCATGCCCCAGCCGAAGCCCCCCCACCAGCCGCCCGGCCACCACGCGTTGAAATGATCGCCATACCAGCCGCGGCCGCCATACCAGCCGCCGTGGTAGAAGTTGTCCCGGATCGCATCGCCGCGGCCGGCGAGTCGGTCGATCGACATTGGTCGCACGGCGTCGCGGCCCAAACCATCGCGGCCGATTCCCTGGTTGGCGATCCGCTGGAAGTCGGCTTTCGAGAGATCGCCGCGCGACAGGTTGTGATCGCCGGCGAAGTGGCCCGCCGCACCATCGAGCCCGCCAAGTTCGCGCATGCCGTCCAGCGAACGGCCTCCGTCGAGGCCACGGGCGCCGTCAAGATCGCGACCCCCGCCGAAGCCACCGGGCATGCCGCGGCCCGCGTCAAAGCCGCCCGGCATGCCACGACCTCCATCGAAGCCGCTTGGAGCCATGTGCGCGCCACCGTAGCCGCCCATGTGGCCGCCACCTCCCATGCCGCCCATGTGGCCGCCACCGCCGCCGTGGGCATGGGCAACCGTTGCCGTGGAAATGACAAGGAAGCACAGGCTCGCCACCAGGGAAACGTGGCGGGGGCCGGCGGCCCTCGGCAAACACGGATGATGCATGGAAAAGTCCTCCTCGTTTCACGGCAGGCCGGAGCCTGCCTTACTTTCTGCCGAAGTGCATGGGCTGACCGTCGGGAAGCGGGCGACCGTCGAGCGCACGTTCGATCGATTGCATCGTGAAGCGGTCGGGGCCTCCCGGCACGATCGTCTGCACCCACTGCGCCCGGCTGCCGGCCCGACCCTCGCCCGGCGTGCCGACGAGGCTGCGATTGAACGACGTGCCGTCCGACTCGATCACGCCTTCGGCGTGGGCGCCGGTCGAGTCGTGCACGCTCACGCGGACCGCGCCGGCACCGCTGTCGGCATGGATCACCTCCAGCGACTCGACGGCGTCGCCGCCCTTCGGTCGCAGCGTGACGCGCCCCACGATCGCACGCCCACCGATCGCCTTCTCGTAAACCGCATCGATGACGGTGCCCGTCTTGGCGTCGGTGGCCTGCCAGGTACCCAGGAGCCATGAGAGGTCGTCGAGAGCCGCTCCCTGGCTGGGTGCCACGACCGACTCCGCCAGCCGCCAGCCGCCATCCTCATACACCCGCAGGCATCTGAAATGCGAATCCTGCGGCGCCGCCCCCGGCTGCCGCGAGAACCAAATCCGGCCGCGGATGCGGGCCAGCGTGGGGGCGGCGAGGTCGACGTCGCTCACGTCGATCCGCAGCCGCGCCTCGGGATGCTTCTCCAGCCACCCACGGATCGACGCCACGATCGCATCGCGGCCCACGGCCCGTGTTCCCCCTTCGATCAGCTCCGCGCCAATCGTCCATTGCTCGCCGAGGGCCGCGTAGTCGCGGCTGTTGTAGGCGTCTGCATACGCGGCCGACGCCTTCGCGATCGCCTCCCGCACGGCGGCCGTCGGCTCCGCCGCCCACGCAGCCACGCTCCAGATCATCGCCGCCACAAAACCCCAGGCCAGCCGTCGCATGATCACCTCGCCGTTCATCCGCCGGTGGCGTACGCCGCCACCGATCCGAGCATCATACGGGTGCCGGCAACCGCGTGCAGCAAATGGGCGCGGTGGCCGCCGAGGTGCGGTCGTGTCGGGCATGCCGACAACCATCACCCCGACGTGGGGGAAGCATCGCGAGGCCCACGCGCCGGGCGTGATGAATGTGCGAATTGCACGCCACAGCGGCCGCAGCGCGGAGCGATCGCACGGGACGAACCGATGAACCATTCGGCCGGCGAATGCTGTCTGGAGTTTCCATTCATGCACGCCATGAAACGTCTGCTGCTGCTGTCCGCGATTTTCATCCTTCCGTTCGAAGCCGTCGCCCCGCTTGCCGAAGCCGCCAACACCGGCTTCGACCCGCGGATCATCACGTTTGGCGAGGCTCGCGAGCAGATCCAGAATACGCCGATCGACCAGCGGCCCTACCGTCCGCTGCACGTCTACGGCAATACGGTTCGTCGCCGGAACAGTCGCGCGCAGTCAACGCGTCGGTGACCGCCGAAATCGAAGCCGCATCCACGGGCTCCACCAAGGCCAGCCCGTGGATGCGGTATTCGACGTTGGTTCCCTGCTCCAGGCAGAGAAAACGCGTGCGCACGCGGCTGCCGAGGCGAAACACCTGGCCACCCTCGACGCGAAACAGTTGACCCCGCTCGAGATCCTCCACCCGCATCCGCGGCTCGGTATGCTCGTCATACCGCGCCAGTGCGAGCACGAGGCCACGGTCGCTGCACGACATCGCGGTGGGATTCTCCAGTGACGTCGCCAGCGCGGCGGCCACGTCACCCGGCAGCCACGGCGCCGCCACGACCGGCTCGAGCAACCCCGCGAAGGCCTTCTTCCATTCGCGGCCATGCGGCAGCGGCCGCCGCCACCCCTGCGTCTGCTCCCACACGTCGGCGTGGGCGATCTCGTGCAGGAGCGTGGTGAGAAAGGCGTAGGGATTGAGGTCGTCGTTCACCGACACCCGATGCAGGCGATCCCCGCACCGCGGGGGCCGATGATCGCCGAGTTTCGAACGCCGCGGCCGGCTCGCCCTGACCATGATCGTGCGGCCGGCCAGCAGGCCGCCGACGTAGCCGACGGAAGCCGCAGGGAGGTGCCGCGTGAGAATCTCGTTGAGAGGAGCATGTATCGTCATCGGTCAGGCCACGAGGATCGCCATCAGCCTACGCGCCGCAGGCTGCTTCCGGCTACGATTCGCCCAATGGAGCATTTCGACGTCATCGTCGTCGGCAGCGGCGGCATCGGCTCCGCCGCCGCCGCCCACCTTGCCCGCCGCGGCGCCCGCGTGCTCGCGGTGGACCGTTTTCCGCTTGCCCATGCCCGCGGCAGCTCCCACGGCCACACGCGGCTCATCCGTCTGGCCTACTTCGAGCACCCCGATTACGTGCCGCTTCTCCGGCGGGCGTATGCCTTATGGCGCGATCTGGAGGCAGCCGTCGGCGAAACCCTGCTCGTGGAGTCAGGGCTCGTCATCGCTGGACCTCCCGGCAGCAAGGTGCTGGCCGGGATCGACCGCTCCGCCGCCGAGCACGGCCTCGCCGTCGAGCGGCTCGGGGCGGAAGCCGTGGCCGCGCGGTGGCCGGCGCTGGCGATCGCCCACGATTGGTCGGCGCGGTACGAGGCCTGCGGCGGCTTTCTCTTTGTGGAGCGGTGTGTCGCCGCCCACGCCGCGGTCGCGATCCGGTCAGGGGCGTCGTTCCGCCACGGCATCACGGTGCACGGATGGGAGGCCACGTCACACGGTGTGACGCTGGCAACCGACTGCGGCACCTTCGCCGCCGACCGCCTCGTGCTCGCCCCGGGTCCGTGGGCCGCCGGCCTGCTGCGGCTGCCGCACCTCCGACTGCAGGTGCTGCGGAAGTCGCTCTTCTGGTATGAGCCGCCCGCGGCTGACTGCCCGCTCTTCGCAGCCGGGTCTCTCCCCTGCTTCGCGTGCGACACGCCCGATGGCTTCTTCTACGGCTTCCCGCAGCTCGATCAGCGGGGCGTGAAACTCGCCGAGCACACGGGCGGCCCGGAGGTGAGCGATCCGCTCATGGTCGACCGCGGCATCGATGCCGCCGAGCAGGCACGCATCGAGGCATTCACCGCCACCCATCTGCCGCGGCTTGGCACGAGCCGTGCGGCCCACGCGGCATGCCTCTACACCATGACCGACGACCATCACTTCATCGTCGGCCTCCATCCCGACAGCGATCGCGTGGCCGTGGCAGCCGGCTTCTCGGGGCACGGTTTCAAGTTTGCCAGTGTGCTCGGGGAAATTCTCGCTGATCTGGCGAGCGGCGGCACGCCGCAGCCGATCGGCTTTCTGTCGCCCTGCCGCTTCGGGTGACGGGCAGTAGCGAGGCGATTCCGTCAGAGCGTCTTCAAGCCTTCCCGTCCGCGGCGGTATCGTATCGGCATGTCCGCACCGTTGCCCCGCCTCTGCCTGCTCGCCATCCTTTTGCCCGCGGCTGCGGCGGCCGGCGAATGGCCGCAGATCCTCGGCCCCTCGCGGAGCGGCATCGCCGCTCCCGACGAGCGGCTTGCCGATGCATGGCCGGCCGACGGCCCGCGGATCGTGTGGCGCCGCGACGTCGGCCGCGGCTACGCCGGGCTGGCGGTCGCCGCCCGCGCGGCCGTGCTCTTCCATCGCCTCGGGAATCGGGAGGTGGTCGAAGCGATCGATCCGGCGTCCGGCAAGACGCTCTGGTCCGACGGCCATCCCACCTCGTTCGCCCCGCAGGTGGGCGGCGGTGATGGCCCGCTGTGCGTGCCGCTCATTCACGGAGACCGCGTCGTGACGTTCGGTGCCCAGGGCGTGCTCTCCTGCCACACGCTGGCCGATGGCAGCCTCGCCTGGCGCCGCGACACGCACCGCGACTTCGGCGCAGCCGAGGGCTATTTCGGTGCCGGCTCGACGCCGCTGGTGGTGGGAGACGCGGTGATCGTGAACGTCGGCGGCAGTCGGAAGGAGGCGGGGATCGTGGCGTTCTCCCTCGCTTCGGGAGAGACGCTCTGGACCCGCTCCTCCGAGCCGGCCAGTTACTCTTCGCCGGTGGCCGTCATGCTCGGCGATGAGCCGCACGCGGTGATGATCACGCGCTACAAATGCCTGCTCCTCGACCCGATCACCGGCGCGATCCGCTGGGAGTTTCCCTTCGGCATGCGCGGGCCGACGGTGAACGCCGCCATGCCCGTGATCCTCGGCGGGCCGGCGGCGCGCTCGCTTGTGGTGACGGCTGCCTATGGCATCGGCTCGGTGGCCGGATCCTTCGACCGCGAGGCTTTCACGAACCGCTGGGAGGGCATCGACTCCCTGGCCACCCAATACTGCACGCCGGTCGTTCTCGGCGATTACCTCTACTGCATCGACGGCCGCGACGACGTGCCCCCCGCCGACCTGGTCTGCGTCGAGGCGGCGACCGGCCGCGTAACCTGGCGGGAGGCGAACTTCGGCTACGGCACGCTTCTGGCGGCCGACGGCAAACTGCTGGCAGCCAAGACCGACGGCGAACTCGTGCTCCTGAAGGCGACGCCCGCTGGCGTGGCGGTGCTGGCGCGGGGCCGGCCGCTCCCGGGCGGTCTGCGGGCGCTGCCGGCCCTGGCGGGCGGGCGGCTCTTCATCCGCGACGACTCCGTGCTGGCCTGCCTCGACCTCGAGGAAGCCGCTCGTGGGAAAGGCCGCGGGCTATGACACACTCCCGCTGCGGCCAGTTTTTGACCAGCCTCGCTCCCGCGCTATAATGTCGCCCGAAGGTGCATCCGTCTCGATAGCGGGCGACCCTAGTGGTTGCCCGGCCCAACCTCGCGAAAGCAAAGGTGGTGACTCGATCCGGCAACGGGTCGAGAGGATGTGCACCGGACGCCGGGCCTTTTTCAGGCTTGGCTGCCGGTGAAGCTTTCGACAGGTCCACGGTGGACCCGCGAACGCCCTTCCTTTCCTCGAACGGGAAAGGACGTGCATCATGACGGTCGGTTTTCCCTCGCTGCGGATCGACTCCGCCAACGAGACCCATCATCTCTGGAACAACAACGGCGTGTGGTGGGTCCACTTCACGCTCCACTTCGACAACCGCAAGAGGCGGGTGCGGCGGTCGCTCGGCACGCGGTCGCGCACCGAGGCCATCGAGCGCCGAGACGCGCTGCTCCTGCAGATCGAACGCGACGGCGAACCGGTACTCGAGCGCCGGGAGTGGGCGTAAGCAGCCCCCCGCGCAGGCGTGCTCTCCCCACGTGGCATAGACCTCCGGTCTGTGACCAAACATCCGACAGACCGGAGGTCTGTCACCACGTTATAAAGGCAGAGGTCTATCGCCACGTTCCGGTCCTGCGCGCACCGTCATTCAGAGCCGCTCTCCACCGGCAGCCGCAGGCTCGCCAGCGTGCCCGGCAACGCCGCGCGCTCACGCCCATAAAACTCCCGCAGCCGCCGGGTGTCGATCTGCAGCTCGCGGCGTGTGTCGCCGAGTGGCTTGTCGAGCATGTCGTCGCGGAGCACACGATGCAGGTTGCGCACACCGAAGGCGCGTCCGGCCTCCAAGCCGAGATCGTAGGCCGCCAGCATCTTCCGCGAGATCCGATACGGCTCGGGATACAGCCGCGAGACCACGTATTTGAAGAACCATTGCTCGGGCGGCGACACCGCCTTCGTGCTCCCCATCGTGAACCCGATCACGAAGGCTTCGTCCTGATCGAGGAGCCCCCGGCCGAGGAGTATGTGGATCATGTCGTGGTTCTTCAGGTTCACGGCGCCGTGGAGCCGCAGCCAGCCCTGCGGGTTTTCGAAGAGCCGCACGATCCAGGGGATGGCGGCCGCCGGCGCGGCCGGCAGTTCCGAAAGCACTTCGCGGAGCGTGCGGTCGTCGTTGTCGAGCCCGGGAAACCACTCCCACCAGTTTCCCGTGCGCGTGTCGCTCGTCTTTGCCTCGCCCGCGGCCTGCGCGAGCGCCGCCTGCGCGTCGAACCGCGTGAGCACGCTCTCCGGGTCCGGCGCATGGGCGGCCACGATCGCCTGCCCGGCGGCGAAGCGGTTGATCTCACGGGTGACCAGTTCGCGGATTTCGCCCGTCTGCTCCGGCGTCAGGGCGCGGTCGCGAAACAAAGCGGCGATGCCCTCCACGATCCGCTCGGTCGATGCGGCCACGTCGCGGGCTCCGGCGGGCAGCAGCCGCATCTGCAGAAGGCCGCCCGCGGCGAGGCCACGAACCGTGGCCCGGGCCACGGCGGTGGCCTCGTCAGCCGCGACAGCGTGGCCCACGCCCACCTCGAGTGCGGTCGCATCGAGCGACCGCACCAGCACGCCGATCGCCTGCCGGGCGTCTGGAGGCTGCCCGTCGGCCGACGGCATTGATTCGACCACGAACGCCACCCGCGAGAGCGACTTGAGGGCCGCAGCCACCGCCGCGGGCACCGTGGCGCCGCAACCACGGAACACCTCGACCATGCCGCGAGGGTCTCTGATCGAGATCGCGACGTTCAGGCTGCCGTCGACGGTGGTCGCCGTGGCACGACCCACGTCGATTCGCCCCACGCGAACGAACGACCCTACCTCATCGTGACGGCCCATGATGGCACCCCGTTGGCGAATGCCCGACTGCCGCTGCGCGCAATTGTAGGCCGCCCGCGGGTGGACAGGCATCACCAACCGGAGAGGCGGGCCTTCATCCCCGGGGGTTTTGCCGTTCCGTGCGACCCCCCAAACCGCTACACCCTCGCTCTTGGCGGATGGCCGACACCCCGGAACCGATCCGTTGCTGCCGTTTGCTCGCATGCTCTTGATTCCGGCCCTGCTGGCCGCCTCCCTCGGCGCTACAACGGCGGGCCAGGACGCTTTGCCCGAGGCAACTGGCAGGCCGCCGGAACGCGTCGCGCTGCTTCCTCCCATCGACTTCAATCTCGAGGAAGACACGTTCGCAAATGAGCCGCTGTCCGACGTCGATCCCCAGGGCACGCGGCCGCGACGCCAAGGTTCGCCCTTCGGGTCGTCGGCTCCGATATCGGTGGGAGGCTTTTGGGCCCCCGCCGTGGGCGTTCTCGACCAGGCGGACGATCTCTCGATGAACGCTCAATTCGCCCGCGTGGCCGTGCCGATCGGCGTCCCAGAAGAGGGACGGCCCCTGTGGATCGCGATCGCCAAGTTCGGACGGCTCGAAATGGCGACCGCGGCCGTGCTTCCCGACTCGGGCCAAGCGATTCCCAATCAGCTGTGGCTGGTGGAGACGGGCGTCACCCACATCCGGCCGCTGCACGACGGTGGCACGATCGGCGGTACGTTTCTCTTCGGATCGGCCAGCGACCGTCCCTACGCGGCGGGCCGCGACCTCACCCTCATGGCGGTCGGCTTTTGGAATCGGCCGGCCGCCCGGGAAAACGACGAATGGAGCTACAGTCTTTTCTACTCACCCACTTCGCAGTTGCCGTACCCACTCCCGGGAATCGCCTACGTGTGGCGACCGAGCGACACGTTCGAGGCGAAGATCGGCGTGCCGCCATCCCTCGAATACCGCCCCACCGACGACTGGACGCTCACCGTCAACTATTTTCCTCTCGTGAACTTCAACGCCACGGCCCGCCGCCGGCTGGCCGACTCACTCGCCCTGCTGGCGTTCTACCGTACCGATACGGAAATCTACTTTCTCGCCGATCGCCTCCAGGACGACCAACGGTTCTATGTGTTCGACCAGCGGGCGGCCGTGGGACTGGAGCAGACCCTCGGCAGGGGCTTCGTGCTTGAGGCGACGGCCGCATATCTCTTCGACCGCACGCTTTTTCAGGGCACGAGCTTCTCGTCGGGACGCACTGATGTGGTCTCCCTCGGAAGCGGACTGGGGCTGTCGCTGCAACTCCTCTGGCGGCGCTGAAGGGTTTCGCGGCCGCGGCCGACGCTAAAGCCGCGGATGTGCAGGGCGTGCGCGGGTTGCCCTCCTGCCAACCGTGGCGTAGAGTCTCAATCGTCCGATGGGAGAGAGCTCTCGCTGAACGAGCACAGCGTCGGCTGGTGACGCTTCGCTCGA
>JBIIIP010000070.1:0-16209 GCA_044234625.1 Pirellulales bacterium
TCCCGAGGCGGCCGCGGGCACGGCCGCGGGGGCGACGTTGCCGAGCCCGAAGGCCTCGTGCACCGCCTTCACGGCTGCCGGGCCGTCTTTGCGGTCCACGAGCGCGGAGATCTTGATCTCGCTCGTCGTGATCATGTGGACGTTGATCTTCTCCGCGGCCAGCGCCGTAAACATGCGGCCCGCCACGCCCTGCTCACGGGCCATGCCCACGCCCACGACCGACACCTTCGCCACGCCGTGGTCGTGCGACACACCCTCCGCGCCGATCCTGTCGGCGACGCTTTTGGTGCGGTCGAGGGCCTCGGCGAGGTCGTCTTCCGGCACGGTGAAGGAGATGTCGGCCCGCCCCCCCTGCCCCACGTTCTGCACGATCATGTCGACGGCGATGCCGGAGGCGGCGAGTTCCGAAAACAGCGCGTGGCTCGAGCCCGGCTGGTCGGGAACGTTTTCCAGCGTGATCCGCGCCTCGTCCTTCGCTAGCGCCACACCGCTGGCCGCGCGGGCGGCGGCCTCGTCGGCCGCGAGAATCAGCGTGCCGGGGATGTCCTTGAAGCTCGACCGCACCACCACCTTCACGCCGAACTTCTTTGCGAACTCGATCGACCGCGCGTGCATCACGCCGGCTCCCAGGCTCGCCAGTTCCAGCATCTCGTCGTAGGAGATCGAGTCGAGCCGGCGGGCGTCGGGGAGGATCCGCGGATCGGTGGTGTAGATGCCGTCGACGTCGGTGTAGATCTCGCACAGGCTCGCGTCGAGCACCGCCGCCAGGGCCACGGCCGTTGTGTCGGAGCCGCCGCGGCCGAGCGTGGTGATGTTGCCGTGCTGATCGATCCCCTGGAAACCGGCGGCGATCACGATGGCGCCCGAGTCGAGCAGCGCCTTGACGTGGTCGGTGGAGATCGAGCGGATGCGGGCCTTGGTGTGGGTGGAATCGGTGCGGATGCCGATCTGGGCGCCCGTGAGGCTCACGGCCTTGCGGCCTAGCGACTGGATCGCCATCGCGAAGAGCGCCACGCTCACCTGCTCACCCGTGGAGAGCAGCATGTCCATCTCGCGAGCGCTCGGCCGGTCGGTGACCTGCTTGGCCAGATCGACGAGGATGTCGGTCTGGTGGCCCATCGCGCTGACCACGACGACGACCTGGTCGCCGGCGTCGTGCCGCGCGATCGCCGTTTGGGCCGCGGCCTTGATCTTCTGGGCGTCGGCCACGCTCGTGCCGCCGAATTTCTGGACTACCAGTGCCATCGCCTTCTCAGCCCTTTCCTAGAAATGCACCCATCAGCTTCCAGCCCGGCTCGACTTTCGCGGCCGTCGCCGCCGCCGCCACCTCATCGTAGGTGGCCGCACCGTTGGCGGTGATGCCACTGCCGGCGATCACGAAGGGCACGGGACCGCGCGAGTGCGTCTTGGTCGATAAAAACGTGGGGTGATCGGGGCACACGAGGATGCGGTGGTCGCCGTGCTTCGCCAGGTGGGCGGCGATCGGCCCCACGATCTTGGCGTCGATCTCCTCGATGGCTTTCACCTTCGCCGCGGCGTCGCCCTGGTGGCTGGCCTCGTCGGGGGCTTCGACGTGCACGCAGACGAGGTCGGCCCGCTCCAGTTCGGCGATTGCGTAGCGGCCCTTGGCGGCGTAGTCGGTATCGAGGTAGCCCGTCGCCCCGGGCACGTCGATCCGCTTCCAGCCGGCCAATGCCGCCAGGCCGCGGAGCAGGTCAACCGCCGTGATCATCGAGCCGCTCATGCCGTAGGTGCGCGTGAACGGCTCCATTGCCGGCGCCCGTCCCGCGCCCCACAGCCACACGTTGGTGGCCGGCCGTCTGCCGGCGGCGATACGGGCCTTGTTGACCGGATGCCCTTCGAGCCAGGCAACGCTCCTCGCCATGATGTCGGTGAGCAGCCGGCTCCCGGTGCCCCGGGGAAAGGCGTCGGCCACCGAATGATCCATCAGGTCGTGCGGCGGCGTGGCCCGTAGATCGGCGCCGATGGGCGCGGGCCGCCCGGCCTGCCCCCGATAGAGAAGGAGGTTGCGGTAGCTCACGCCCGGTTTGAATTCCCAGCCCGCCAGATCGGGAAAGTCGTCGGCCAGCCCGCGCTGGGCGGCGGCGAGCAGGTCGGTGGCTTCCTCGGTGGTCACGTGGCCGGCAGTGAAGTCTTCCATGATCTGGTCGTCGCCTTGGTCGCGGATCGTGACCAGATTGCACCGCACGGCGCAGTCGTCCGGCCCGAGCGTGATGCCCTGGGCGGCGGCTTCGAGCGGGGCGCGACCGGTGAAAAAGGCGAGCGGGTCGTAGCCCATGAGGCTCATGCAGGCCACTTCCGACCCAGGCGGCAGGCTGTCGGGCACGTGGTTGGTGAGGCCCACTCGGCCGCGGGCGGCCAGGGCGTCGAGATGGGGCGTGCGGGCGGCCTGAAACGGCGTCTTGCCACCGAGCGCTGCCTGCGGGGCATCGGCTGCGCCGTCCGGGATGATCACGGCATATTTCATCATGGGAGTCTTCTGCGGGAGGATCGTGCAGGATGGTCGGAAGGCGTCAGTCGTCGAGCACGCTCAGGCACGCGCTCGTGCCGCGGACCACGCCCGAAGCATCGATGGCCGTCGCGGCCTTGCGGATCGCCCGGGCGTCGCAGGCGTGGGTCATGATCACCAGCGGCACGCCTGCGCCGGTGGCGTCGGCGGCGTCGTGCTGGATTACCGACGCGATCGAGATTCCATGCTCGCCGAGAATGCCGGTGATCTGCGCGAGCACACCCGGTCGGTCGGTGACGTGGAAGCGGAGGAAGTGGCGCCCCGGCATGTCGGCGGCGGCCACTTTCGCGGCCGGGGTGTCGGCTTCGAGCACGCCCGTCGTCCGAAACGTGATCGCGGCCCGGCCCACGACCGTGTCGATGATGTCGGCCACCACGGCCGAAGCCGTGGGCATCTGGCCGGCGCCGAGCCCGTGGAAAAACATCCGCCCCACGGCGTCGCCGACGATGCTCACGGCGTTGTAGGCGCCGCGGGTTTCGGCCAGCGGCGTGCCCACCTTCACCAGAGCGGGCGCCACCCGCATGGCGAGCCGGCCGTCGTTGCGGCTGGCCACGGCCACCAGGCGGATCCGGTAGCCGAGTTCGCCGGCATAGCGGATAAGGCCGAGATCGACGCCCTCGATGCCCGTCCGCGGAATCTCGCCCCATGGCACCCACACCCCGAAGGCGAGATGGGCGAGGATGGCGAGCTTCTGCGTGGCATCGGTGCCATCGACGTCCATCGATGGATCGGCCTCGGCGAAGCCCTTCGCCTGCGCCAGGGCGAGCACCTCGGCATAATCGGCAGCATCCTCCTCCATCCGCGAGAGAATGAAGTTGCTCGTGCCGTTGAGGATGCCGCGGATGCTCTCGATGCGGTTGGCCGCCAGGCATTCGCCGATCGCGGCCACGATGGGGATGCCGCCGGCGACGGCCGCCTCGAAGGCGATCGACCGGCCCTTCCGGCGGGCCAGTTCGAAGAGTTCGGGCCCGTGCTCCGCCAGGAGCGCCTTGTTGGCGGTGACGACGTCTTTGCCGTGCTCCAGCAACTCGATCATCATCGAGCGGGCCGGCTCGAGGCCGCCGACGAGCAGCGCGGCAACGGAGATCGAGGGATCGCGGGAGACGTCGCGGATGTCGGAGGAGATCCGGTCGGCCGCCAGCTTGAGGCCGCGGTCCTTGGCCACCGCGCGGCACACGGCCCGTTCGACCACGATCGGCCTGCCGGCATGCCGGGTGATGTGGTCGGCCGACTCCATGAGTAGCCGCACCACGCCCGATCCGACGGTGCCCAGCCCGACGACACCGACCCGCACTGGTTCACTCATCGCACGTTTCCGCAGGGGGGAGAAACAGGGATCGTAATGAGCCTAGCTCGCGATCGGAAGCCGATCGGGGCAACGGCCCGAAAAGGTGCCGGGCGAGGAGGCCTCACTGCCGCGCGATGATCCCCTGGCGGTGCCGCGCGACGAGGCCGACGAGCTCGCGGTGCCACGCCACCGCCTGCTGGGCGAGCCCCAGCGGCACGCTGCCATTCCGCACAAGTTCGTCGATGATCTGTCGGCCCCTGCCGGCCTCCCCGCGGTTGAACTCGGCGATCACGCGGCCCGAGCGGATGTCGTGGTCGAGGCTGGCGACGGTCTCGGTGATCCGCCGCTCATCCACGCCGAGCATGGCGGCGAGCATGGCGGCCTGATCCGGCAGCGGGCGCACAAACGCCGGATACTCCAGATACCAGTTGCTCGGGGAGAACGACCGCAGCAGCCGCGCCGTGAACTCGGCCGCGCTGGCGAGGGCCCTCGCATGGGTGGCGTTGGCGAGAAACCCCGGCCGCACCGTGCCGGCGGGCCGCAGCCGCTCGCGATCCGCCTGGTCCCGCAAGGCCATCATCACGTCGAGCGGATCGCGAAACGTGGTAATGATCGTCGTTCCGGGCGGCATGAGCGCCGCCGCCGCGGGCTCGGGGTCGTGGGTCTTCACGACCAGCCGGGCATCGCCCGGCAGGGGCAGCGTCGCGAAGGCATGGGCCGCCCGCGAGATGCCTCCGTTCACATAGCCGGTGTACTCGCCATTCTGCAAATAGAGGATTTTCCGGGCGGCCTCGTTGCCGGCGAGGGCGTCGCGCAGCGCTTCGTTCGTCGTCCGCAGCTCCACATGGGGCACGAGCTGATTCACAAGGGAGAAGAAAAACGTCGAGCCGGACTTGGGCTGCCCGTTGCAAAAGATCAGTTTCATCGCCGACCTGCGGCTCCATTTCGCCGGCGGAATCGATGCTTCGCGGGGAGGTTTGTCCCTCCTCGGCCGAGGAGGCGGAGCCGGAACGCAACGCGGAGACCGACGAGCGCCGCGGCACTGCCCGCCAGGCCGATGATCGGCGACGGCTCCGGCACCGGCACCACGGCCCCCAGTCCGAAGGCGGGCGCGACCTGCCCCGCAAAGGCGGGGGAACCACCAAACAGCGCGGCCAGCGTCGACACGGATGCGAAGGCATCGCCCGGACGCGTCTCGAAGAACGACACGCTCAGTTCGTCATTGATCAGGTCAACGAGCAACGTATCGGCCTGGTTGAAGAGGTTCATGCCCAGGATTCCGTCGAGGCCGGAAATGCCGAGATTGTGGACGAAGACAGGTGCGTCGGTGAAGCGGAGAAGGTCGTCGTAGCCCGGGCCGTCGATGGCGGCTGAGATCCCGATCGAGTTGAGCGTGAAGCCGGGAAGTTCGAGCGGATCGCCCGATGCCCCCTGCACATGGATGGTGTCGTCGGGAGACGCCAGATCGAGTCCCAGTGCCGCGGCGAGCGTTTCGGAGATGAGCGAGATCTGGGCACCGGTGTCGAAGAGCAACCTGCCGGCCGTGACTGTCGTGAGCGACCCGCTCGTGCCGGAACGCGCGAGCGACACGTTCGTCAACGTCGGGTTCGGCGTTACAGTCACATCAGCGCCCTCGGAGCCGCGGTTGTCGGAACCGTAGGGGGAGAGTTGAATCCTCGCTGGTGCGGTGCTTCCGGGTGCCGCGGCGATCTGCGTGCCTGGCGAGACGAGTTCGAACTCCGGCAGGGTGATCGAGACGCCGAGCCCCAGGGCGGCCCCGAGGTCGATGCCGGTCATCGTGATCCGCGCCGCCGAGCCGGCAGGAAACAGTGTGCTGGGCCCGTGGATCGGCGTGCCGGCGAGGGTTGGCAGTGCGGGGCTGCCCGTTTCGGTGCCGACGAAAACCTGCATGCCGGGCACGGCCCGCCCGGGCGGCGTGGCGATGGTCTTAACGAACTCGAAGGTCTCGAAGTCGAAGTCCAGGCCGAAATCCTCCAGACCGCCCACGAGGATCGAACCGGGCTGGGAGACATCGCCGCTGACGCGGCCATTGATGCCCGTGCCTCCGGCGCCGCCCGGGTTCAGGTGCGGCTGGGGGAACTCGTGATTCCCATACCAGGAAAACGCCACGACCGACGCCCCCGTGTCGTAGAGGCCGAGGTCGATCACCGTCTCGCCGCCGGTGGCCGGGGTATAGGCCTGCACCGTGATGATCTGCTGCCCGATGGCATCCAGCGCCGGATCGAGGGTCACATCGACCTCGATCGCGGCAGCGGAAGACGAGGCGACAGCCACGAAAATGGCAAGCATCCCGCCAGCCAAAAATCGTCTCATCAGGGGCCTGGGCACATGCCAGATGACGAAAGGGAAGAACTGCTCCGGCAGCGGGGAGTTTAGTGGAAACGTGCGACTGGTACGAATGGCACTCGTTCCTCTCGGCAGCGTTGGCGCGGCACCGCCGGCCCTTGCGGCAGCCTCGTCCCCATGCAGAGCCGCGCGCGTCCGGCTTCGGGAACCATCGTCCGGCGTGAACGTGTCGCACACGAAAAGGGAAATGAATCGGAAAAAGGGCCGGCGGCCGCTTGGCGCGAGGTGGCCCGATGCCGTCAACTCGATTGACAGGCCAGCCGTCTCCCTCCCGCAAGGAAGAACCCCGTGGAAGCATCCGCCCGTGATTTCCTCGTCCGCATCCTCGAGACGCCAAGCCCCTCCGGCTATGAGCAGCCCGTGCAACGGCTCATCCGCGACTATCTCTCCGGCGTGGCCGACACGATCACGACTGATTCCCATGGCAACGTGATCGCCGCCAGCAATCCCAACGCCCAGACGCGGATGCTGCTGGCGGGTCACTGCGATCAGATCGGGCTGATCGTGCAATACATCGATGCCGACGGCTACGTCTCCGTGCAGCCGATCGGAGGCTGGGACCCGATGCAGTTGGTGGGCGCGCGGGTGACGGTGTGGACGGCGAACGGACCGGTGCCGGGGGTGATGTCGCGAAAGCCGATCCATCTGCTCACCGACGAGGAGCGGAAGCAGGTGCCGAAGATGAAGGACCTGTGGATCGACATCGGTGCCGCCGACAAGGCGGACTGCGAGAGCGTGGTCCGCGTCGGCGATCCCGTGACGTTCGAGCTGAAGTTTCAGCCCCTGCGGGGCCAGCGGGCCTGCTCGGTGGCGATGGACGACAAGATCGGCCTGTGGGTCGTGCTGGAGGCGTTTCGCCGGGCGGCCCAGGCCGGTCCGCTGCCCTGCGCGCTCTTCGTGGCCTCGACCGTGCAGGAGGAGATCGGGCTGCGCGGCGCGCAGACGAGTTCCTACGGGGTCGATCCCCATGTGGCGATCGCCGTCGATGTCACCCATGCCACCGACTGCCCCACGATCGACAAAAAATCGGAGGGCGACATCGGCCTTGGCAGGGGGCCGGTGGTGTACCGCGGGCCGAACATGAACCCGCACGTCGTCGACCGCCTGTTGGCGGCTGGCAAGGCACGGGAGATTCCGATCCAGCTGGCGGCCAGCGGGCGGGCCACACCCACCGATGCCAACGTGCTCCAGACCACCCGCGCCGGCGTGGCCACGGGGCTCGTGAGCATTCCCAACCGCTACATGCACTCCGCCGTCGAGACGGTCTCGCTCGACGACGCCGACCGCGCCGCCGACCTGCTCGCAGCGTTCGTGCGCGGCCTGGAGGGATCAATCTCCTGGGCTCCCTGACGAGCCCCCCTGCCAAAACGGCATTGGCGGCATGGAGCCGGGCACTCTCCAGCCGGATAGGGCCGCGGCGAGCGGCGAAAAGCCCGCAAAAATGTCGGGGCCCTGAAAGTCCCGGCAATCTCGGCACGCGGGTTGCTTTCCCTTGGGGCATCCCGAGGATGGGCTGCCAAATCCGTCACGCATTCGAGAGGAGTCTTCCGTGGCCAAACAGATGGTTTTCGACGACGAGGCCCGCCAGCCGCTGCTTGCCGGCGTTTCCAAGCTCGCCCGCGCGGTGAAGAGCACGCTCGGCCCTCGCGGCCGCAATGCGGTGCTCGACAAGGGCTGGGGATCCCCGAAGGTCACCAAGGACGGCGTCACCGTCGCTGAAGACATCGATCTCGAAGACCCGTACGAGAATCTCGGTGCCCAACTTGTGAAGGAGGCCGCCAGCAAGACCAACGACGTGGCCGGCGACGGCACCACGACGGCGACCGTGCTCGCCGAGGCGATCTTCCGCGAGGGCCTGAAGATGATCGCCGCGGGCGCCGATCCGATGGCGCTCTCCCGCGGCATCCACAAGGCCGTCGAGGCGGTGGGCAAGGCGATCCTCGCCATGGCCACGCCGATCAATGAGAAGAACAAAAAGGAGCTCATGCAGATCGCCACGATCGCCGGCAACAACGACCCGACGATCGGCAACGTGCTCTCCGAGGCGTTCCTCAAGGTAGGCAAGGACGGCGTGATCACCGTGGAGGAAGGCAAGCAGTCGGAAACGAGCGTCGACGTGGTCGAGGGCATGCAGTTCGACCGCGGCTTCCTCTCTCCCCATTTCGTGACCGATGCCGAGAGCCAGACGTGCGAGCTTGAGAATCCCTACATCCTCATCTACGAGGAGAAGATCTCGAGCGCCAAGAACCTCGTGCCGCTGCTCGAGGCGATCAGCAAGGCAGGCAAGGTGATCGCCGAAGAAGTCGAGGGCGAGGCCCTGGCCACGCTGGTGGTCAACAAGCTCCGCGGCATTGTCCATTCGGTGGCCGTGAAGGCCCCGGGGTATGGCGACCGCCGCAAGGCGATTCTCGGCGACCTCGCCGTGCTCACCGGCGGCCAGGCGATCTTCAAGGACCTGGGGATCGCGATCGATTCCGTGAAGTTGTCCGACCTGGGCCGGGCGAAGAAGGTGATCGTGGAGGCAGAAAACACCACGCTGGTCAGTGGCGCCGGCACGAAGGACGCCATCGAGGGCCGGGCCGGGCAGATTCGCGACGAGATCGAGAGGACCACGAGCGACTACGACCGGGAGAAGCTCCAGGAGCGGCTGGCGAAGATCGCCGGCGGCGTGGCGCAGATCAACGTCGGGGCGGCCACGGAGACGGAGATGAAGGAGCGAAAGGCTCTCATCGACGACGCCAAAAGCGCCACCCAAGCCGCTCTCGCCGAAGGCATCGTGCCCGGCGGCGGCGTGGCCCTTCTCCGCAGCGAGAAGGCGATCGAAAAACTCGATCTCGAGGGTGACGAGAAGATGGGTGCGTCCATCGTCAAAAACGCGCTCCGCTATCCGCTCGAAGCGATCGCCGCAAATGCCGGCCTCGATGGGTCGGTCGTGGTGAATCGCGTGCGTCACATGAAGGGCAAGAACGACGGCTTCGACGCCGACAAGGGCGAGTATTGCGATCTCGTCAGCGCCGGCGTGATCGATCCCGCCAAGGTGGTGCGCACGGCGCTGCAAAACGCCGCCAGCGTGGCCGCCTTGCTCCTCACCACCGATTCGCTGATCACGGAGATCCCGAAGGAGGAGGAAGAGGCCGGCGGCGACCACCATGACCACCACGGCATGGGTGGCATGGGCGGTGGCATGGGTGGCATGGGTGGCATGGGTGGCATGCCCGGGATGATGTGACCCCCGCTCCTTGACGAATCGTTCCGACTACGTCCGTTTTCAAACCATTCATCACGTTTCACTCTGGAGGCAGCAAATGGCCAAGAACCTGAAGATCCGTCCCCTCGACGACCGCGTGGTCGTGGAGCCCGTCGAGGCCGAGGAGCGCACCGCCGGCGGCATCGTGCTGCCCGACACCGCGAAGGAGAAGCCGCAGCGGGGACACGTCGTGGCGCTCGGGCCGGGCAAACTCCTCGAGAATGGTCACCGGGCCGCCCTTTCCGTGGCGGTCGGCGACGAAGTGATCTACGGAAAGTATTCCGGCAGCGACATCGAGGTCGATGGCCACGAGGTAAAGATCCTCCGTGAGGGCGACATCCTCGCGAAGGTGCTCAGCTAGCGCGTCGCATCGGGCGACCGCCCGGCAGATTCAGGAACGAAAAAGACAAGTTCAACCGTCCTTCGAGGAGATCCCCGCCGTGCCCAAGCAATTGATGTTCGACGACAACGCCCGCGCCAAGCTGCTCAAGGGCGTGGAGAAGCTCGCCGGTGCCGTCGCTGTGACGATGGGCCCCACGGGCCGCAACGTGATCATTGACAAGTCGTTCGGCGGGCCGACCGTCACCAAGGACGGCGTCACGGTGAGCAAGGAGGTGGATCTGGAGGACGCCTTCGAGAACATGGGCGCCAAGCTCGTCAACGAGGTCGCCTCCAAGACGTCGGACCTGGCCGGTGACGGCACCACCACCGCTACCGTTTTGGCGCGGGCCATCTTCCGCGAGGGCACGCGGAACGTGGCCGCCGGCAGCAACCCCACGGCCGTGCGCCGCGGGATCGAGAAGGGCGTGGCAGCGGTCGTCGGCCGGCTGATGGAGATCGCCAAGCGGGTGGAGCGGCCCGAGGAGATCGCCCAGGTCGGCGCCATCAGCGCCAACAACGACCGCGCCATCGGCGACCTCCTCGCGGAGGCCCTGGAAAAGGTCGGCAAGGACGGCGTGATCACCGTCGAGGAAGGCAAGACGACGGAAACGACCGTCCGCTTCGTCGATGGCATGCAGTTCGACAAGGGGTTCGTGTCTCCGTATTTCATCAATCGGCCCGCCGAGATGGATTGCGAGCTGCATGACGCGCTGATCCTGATCCACGAGAAAAAGATCTCGAACCTGCGTGATCTCGTGCCCCTTCTCGAGAAGGTGGCGCAGTCGGGGAAGCCGCTGCTCATCATCGCCGAAGACGTCGATGGCGACGCCCTCGCGGCATTGGTCGTGAACAAGCTGCGGGGCGTGCTCAATGTCTGCGCGGCCAAGGCACCGGGCTTCGGCGATCGCCGCAAGGCGATGCTTGGCGACGTGGCTGTGCTCACCGGCGGCACGCTCATCAGTGAGGATCTCGGGCTGAAGCTCGAGAGCCTCGATCTCTCCCATCTCGGCAAGGCGAAGACCGTCACGGTCGACAAGAACGAGACCACGATCGTGCAGGGCGCCGGCAAGCAGGCCGAGGTCCAGGCCCGTGTGCAGCAGATCCGCAACCAGATCGAGGCCACCGAGAGCGAATACGACCGTGAGAAGCTCCAGGAGCGGTTGGCCAAGCTCACCGGCGGCGTGGCGATCGTGTCGGTCGGCGCCGGCACCGAGGCCGAGATGAAGCAGAAGAAGGCCCGGGTGGAAGACGCCCTGCATGCGACCCGCGCTGCGGTCGAAGAAGGCATCGTGCCCGGCGGTGGCGTGGCGCTCGTCCGCTGCAAGGAGGCGGTGGAGAAGGCCCGGGCCCAGGCCAAGGGAGACGAAAAGATCGGCGTGGACATCATCCTCCACGCCCTCGAGGCTCCGATCCGTCAGATCGCCGACAACGGCGGCATCGACGGCGCGGTGGTGGCCGACGAGGTGTCGACGAAGGACCTCTCGGTGGGCTATGACGCCAACAAGGGGGAATACGTCGACATGCTCAAGGCGGGCATCATCGACCCCGTGAAGGTGGTGCGCGTTGCCCTCACCAACGCCGCCAGCATCGCCGGCCTCATGCTCACCACGGAAGCCTTGGTGACGAATCTCGACAAGGATGAAGCCAAGAAAAAGCAGCGGCCCGAGGGCTCGGTCCGGTAGTTCCCGGCGGCGGGGCACCGGCATGGGGCGGACCGCGGGTGCGGCTGGCAGGCACGGAGGCCGGTCTGCGGGTTCGGTGCCGGTGAACCGGGTGCTCACATGATCGATCAGCGGTGTTATTACGAGGTGCTCGGGGTCGAGCGGACGGCGACGTCGGCGCAGATCACCGAGTCCTACCGCAAGTTGGCGATCCGGTTTCACCCCGACAAGAACCCGGGCGATCAGGAGGCGGCGGCCCGTTTCAAGGAGGCGGCCAGGGCCTACGAGGTTCTGTCGGACGCCGACATGCGGTCGCGGTACGACCGCTTCGGCCATGCCGGGGTGCAGGGTGGCCAGCGTCACGAATTCAACGACATCTCCGACATCTTCGAGGCCTTCGGCGACCTGTTCGGCGGCGGCATCTTCGGGGAGGCGTTCGGCGGCCGGCGGCGGGCGAGCCGGGGCCGCAAGGGACGCGACGTGTTCACCAGCGCGAGGCTCTCGCTCCTCGAGGCCGCCCGGGGCACCACGCAGTCGGTGTCGTTCACGCGGCATGAAGTGTGCGGCACATGCGACGGCAGCGGCGCGAAGAAGGGCACGCAGCCGCAGCCGTGCGAATATTGCAAGGGCCATGGGCAGGTGATCCAATCCGCCGGCGTGTTTCGCCTGCAGACCACCTGCCCCGCCTGCCGGGGTGCCGGCAGCGTGATCCGCGAAAAGTGCGCCGCCTGTGGCGGCGAGGGCGTGACGGAAGAGCATGTCGAGCGCCGCGTGACGATCCCCGCCGGCGTCGACCGCGACGTGCGCGTGCGGCTGGCCGGCGAGGGGGAGCCTGGCGTGAATGGCGGCGCCCCCGGCGACTGCTTCTGCGTGATCGAGATCGAGGAGCATCCTTTGCTGCAACGGGATGGCCGCGATCTCCACTGCGAGGTGCCGATCACGTTCAGCCAGGCGGCCCTCGGGGCGACCGTCGAAGTGCCCACGCTCGATGGCCCCAAGCCACTGCAGATCGCCCGCGGCACGCAGGCGGGCGACGTGATCCGGGTGCGTGGCCAGGGCATGCCCGAGGTGCGCGGCCGCGGCATCGGTGATCTCCACGTGCACGTGCACGTGGAGGTGCCCAAGACGCTGTCCACCAAGGCCGAGCAACTCCTGCGCGAGCTGGCCGCCGAGGAACAGAAAGCCGTCAGCCCGAAGCGGTCGAGTTTCTTCAGCCGGCTGGCCGAGTATTTTCAAGGCGGCGAGCATGCCGCCGCGGAGGAACACACATGATGCCCGACGAAGAGCCTGATGACGGTGCGACTGGGACCCCGGCGGCGGTGCCGCCGGCCGACACGATGACGGCCGACCAGGAGGCGGCGGAACTCAGGGACCGGCTGCTGCGGACGCAGGCCGAGTTGGAGAATTTCCGCAAGCGTTCCCGACGGGAGTATGAGGACGCCCAGCGGTACCGGGAAATCGATCTCCTCCGCGACATCCTTCCCGTTCTGGACAACGTGATGCGGGCCATCGAGGCCAGTGAAAAGTCGGCCGACGTGGAAACGCTGCGTTCGGGATTCAGGATGACCGCCCACCAAGTCGAAAAATTGCTCGACTCCCATGGCTGCAAGCCGATCGAGACCGACGGCACGGCGTTTGACCCCACCATCCATGATGCGATCCTCCAGCAGCCGGTCGCCGGCGTGGCGCCGGGCACGATCGTCGGCACCGCCGTGCGCGGCTACAAGCTCCACGACCGCGTCGTGCGGCCGGCGCAGGTGATCGTCGCGAAGGAAGCCTGAAAGGAAACCCCTGATGCCCACCTACGATTACGTCTGCGATGGCTGCGGCCATGCCTTCGAGCTCTTCCAGTCGATGAGCGACAGCCCGAAGAAGACCTGCCCCGAGTGCGGCAAGAAGAAGCTCCGCCGCCTCATCGGCGCCGGGGGCGCCATCGTTTTCAAGGGGTCAGGCTTCTACAAGACCGACTATCGCAGCGAGTCATACAAGAAGGCGGCGGCGGCTGATTCCGGCCCGAAGTCAGGATCCGCGGAGAGCGGGAAGAAGACCGAAAAAAAGGCGGAGTGAGCCCGCGTTCCATGCCCAAGTGCCCCGTCTGCGACGCGCCGGTGAACCTCGATACGACGCCCACGGTGCCGTTCTGCTCTGACCGTTGCCGCCTCATCGATCTGGGCCGGTGGCTCGACGAGGCCTACGCCGTGCCAGAGCCGAAGAAGACGACCGGGGAGGGCGAAGCCGACGACGAGGGGTGAGGCAAAAGACGGGCCGGCGCGTATACTCTTCGCCACACCGATGGAACCGATATCGCGAGGGGGCAGCATGGCAACCGTCAACGAACAGTCTGCGGGTCGCATCGTTCACGAAATCCGTTGGAGCGAGGCCCTCCCCTGGTGGCTCCTGTTTCGCGCCGCGGCTGCGACGTTTTCCCCGACCGTCATCCTGCTGGCGGCGTTGGGTGGCCTGGCGACGTGGGCCGGTTGGTCGCTGGCCGACCGTCTGCAGTTGGCCGGCTCAGATCCGGCCACCGATGCCATCGTCGAATCCGAGCTGGGCGGGCTGACGGGGCCCATCATGCCGAGCGCCGGCGGCGACATCCCCGGTCAGCCGGCCGGCCTCACGCCGAGCAAGCAGGTGTTTCCGTGGATCCACCGCGCCGTCGACCAGGTGCCCAAGGTCGTCGGTGACGTGCTGCGGATCGTTTCCCTGCCCGTCAGGCCGACTGCCACGTTCCGCCAGTCCGGCGGGGCGCTCGCCCGGATCGGCTGGTTCGTTCTCGTGTGGTCGATCTTCGGCACCGCGATCGCGCGGCACGTGGCCCTGAAGCTCGTGGGGGAGGATGCCCCGGGGCCCTTCGGTTCGCTGTGGTATGGCTCGCGCAAGTGGCTGGCGGCCTTCAATTCGGCCGTCTTCGTGGTCATCGGGATGCTGGCGCTGTGCATTCCGGGGGCGTTGCTCGGCCTCCTCATGCGCACCGACATCGGCCTGGCGATCGCCGGCGCGATATGGCCGCTGGTGCTCGCCGGGGCCGTGGTGCTTGCGATCCTGGCAATCGGCGTGGTGGTCGGCTGGCCGCTGATGGTGGCCGCCGTGGGGGTGGAGCGTGGCGACAGCTTCCAGGGAATCTCGACCGCCTTTTCCTATGTGTATCAGCGGCCGCTGCACTGCGTATTCTACGCGGTGGTCGCCGCGCTGGTGGCCATCCCGGCCTTCGCCGGCGCCGGCATCCTCGCCGACGTCACCGGCACGATGGCGCTGTGGGCGGCCAGCTTCGGCATGGGGCACGACCGCACCGTCGCCGTCATCGAGGGCATGCGTTCGGTCGGCGTTGGCGATGCGGCGGGGCAGCCCTGGGGCATGCAGGCCCTCGCGTTTTGGATGCGCGGCCTCGAATGGCTCCTTGGCTCGTTCGGCTGGGGATATTTCTGGGCCATCGCCACCGCCGCGTACCTGCTGCTGCGGCAGGATGTCGACGGCACCGAACTCGACGAGGTGGTGCTCGAGGAGCCGGGGGCGTGAGTGTCAGCCCACCCAGCGGGCGACGAGCCCGGCGAAGCCGCCCAGCAGTTCCCCGCGGCTGACGGCAGCCAGGGCGCCCGCCGCCTTCGAGTCGTCGAGTCGCTGCTTGTGCACGTGGGGCCCAAAGGCCACGATCCGCATGGGCTCGTCGCCCTGCGCAGCGCAGGCGGTGAGGATCGTCCGCACGCGGGAGAGGATCACGGCGGCGTCGCCCGTCAGCGACTGGAGATCGACGAGCACGAGGGCGTAGGGCCCGCCCTGCGGCTGGAGGTCGAGGCTGCGGAGTGTCTCGACCTGGGCCCCGATCGGCCGCCCCAGGGCAGCGATGCGGCTGGTGGACATCAGGTCGGGTGAAACGAGAAGAATGCGCATGCCTGTCACACCGCTTCGCTGCCCCGGACTTCCCGGTACAGCTGCACGGACTCCTCCAGGGGCATCACGAACACCTGCCCGCTTCGCCCGGCTCCGGGAAGCGAAAGCGCGGCGACGATCGTGCTCACGGTGCGTTCCACGAAATCTTCGTTGACGGCGATTTCCACGCAGGCCTGCTGGACGAGGCGGCCCGACTCCCCGTCGTATCCCTGCGCATCGCAGATCGTCAGCCGCGTGACGTGCACGTCGGCCAGCGCCTGGCGGACCGCCTCAACCTGCGATGGCTGGATGACCGTGATGACGAGCCGCATGGATGGACTCCGCCTTACGGCCGCGGCAGGGCGAGGTCGGCGTCGAGCACGGCGTCCATGCGCGCTCGCAGGTCGATGAAATGCGCCCGCGACACGTCGTCGAGTTTCACATCCTGCCTGGCCAGGAGCGCGTCGATGCGGTCACGTGACGACGCCAGCTGCAGCCGGGCCAAGGCCTGGGCGTCCGGCAATGCGGCACCCGACGAGAGCGCCACGTCGGCGAGCCGGCTCATATAGGCCCGCTGCAGGCCCCGCCGCAGGCTGGCCACCGCCGGCTTGCGGTTGGTGTATTCCCCCGGGCCGAGGGCATCGACCTCGGAGAGGATGGCCTTCGTGAGCCGGTCGAGCAGTTCCGCCGTGGTGAGGGCGTCCTCATCCGCCGGCACCTTCAGCTCACTGTCGCGCACCCGGGCCAGCGTGACTGGATCCAGCAGGCGGTCGAGAACGCGTTGCTGCCACATCAGCACCGCCTCGTGCACCGGGTAGTCGTCGCGGTCGGCCGGCCGCATGCCCCAGTGCGACCACTTCGTGGCGGC
>JBIIIP010000078.1:0-14318 GCA_044234625.1 Pirellulales bacterium
AGTTGGTTGAGCAGCTCCGGCGGGAAGGTGAACGGCGCGGCAGTGAACATCTGCGCTTCGAGGAGCGCGAGGGCGTCGCGCTGCTGTTGCGCGGGCACGACCGTGAACGGCGCCGGGGCGTTGGCATCGCCCTTGTGGCTGCGCGACACGGAAAGCCCGCCGATGAGGCGGGACGCCACGTTCATCGCCTGGCCGTGCGCGGCCAAAAGCACGCCGAAAGCCTGCCGCACCCGTTCGTAGCTGGGAGTGCCTTCCTTCGCGTCGCCTGTCGTCAGCCGGGCGGCGATCAACGGCATCACCTGGGAGACCAGTTCGGCCCGTGCCCGGGCGAATTCCAGGGGATCCTTGCCCAGGTCGAACCGGTTCGAAAGCGGGTCGGGATCACCGAACTCGGTGTCCTCATCGGTGGCATACGCGAGCGCCGGGTCGCCGCTGCGGGCCGCGATCTTTTCCAGCTGGGCAAGTTCGCCCTCCGGGCTGCCGGCGGAGAACGGGGTGTAGCCGTATTCGATGGCCCACATGTCGTAGGGGCCGAGCCGCGCGGCGTAATACTCCCCCTGCGTCATCCCCCGGGGCACGATGTTCACGGGGATGTAATCCATCACGCTCGTGCTGCCGCCGCTTTGTGTCGTCTTCGTGACGTCGTTGAAATCGGCCAGGCTGCGGAACGCGCTGCCCTTAAAGTTGTGCCGCAGGCCGAGGGTGTGCCCGACCTCGTGCATCGTCACGAGCTTCAGCCCCTGGACGACGAGTTTCTCCTTGTCGGCCTCCGACAAGCCCCCCTCGGCGGTCGCCGCCAGCGCGGTGACGGCCAGGGCGGTCTCCCTCGCGTGGCCGTCGAAGAGCGTGCAGGCGGCGCAGCAATGGCCATGCGCGGCCTTCGACGGCGCATGGCCGCCGCCGGTGAGAAGGGCCACCGACTGCGGCGTGAACGTCTCGTACTCCGTCCGCCAGAACTGGAGAAAGTCGCCGTCAAAGACGATGTCGGCGTCGAGGATCTGCCCGGTGCGCGGGTTCACCCGCGAGGGTCCCATGGCGAAACTGGCGCCGGCCGTGATCCAGCGAAACGTGTTGTAGTTGACGTCCTCGGGATCCCAGTCGGTGGCATCGGGCTGCTGGCGCACCTCGATCGCGGTGGCGAATCCGGCCTTGGCGAAGGCTTCGTTCCAGGCCTCGATGCCGTCGCGGATCGGCTGCCGGTAGCGGAAGGGCACCGTCCGTTCGATCCAGAACACGATCGGTTTCTTGGGAGGCGAGACGGCGGCCGCCGGGTCGGCCTTCTCCAGGTGCCAGCGGTTGATGTAGCGCACGAACCGGTCTTCGTCGACCTTCTGCGAGAAGTCCTTGAGGGCGGTGACGAAATACCCAACCCGATCGTCGGCCAGCCGCGGATGGTAGCTGTTCTGCGGCAGCAGGCTCAGCGAATAGTGCACCGTGATCGTTGCCCCACGGCTGTCGGGCACGGTGTCGATCTCCGCCGTGCCGCTCGAACCGTAGGTGGCGGAGACCTGCAGTTCCACGTTGTCGGGAAACACCTTGACGCTCGACCAGGTCGACCGCTCGCGGGCGAAGGAGAACCCCGGGAGTTGGGAGGAAATCCGTGGCAGGTCGCTGAGGAAGATCGGCGAGAGGTCGATCACGGGGGCGTTGGCCGGGCTCACCGTCGCCACCGGCACGCTGAAGAGAACGCTGTCGGTGTAGGCCAGGTCCACGGCCTTTGCCTCGGGGCTGCCCTTGTCGGCGAAGAAGCGGACGTTCTTGCGGATCACCTGAATGTTGTCGTCGACCTTGCGGAATTGCCACACCCAGTCGTCACCGAACCCGAGGCTCATGCCGCCGAGCAGGGCCCCGTCGCCGATGCCCCGCGCGATCGAGATCGACACGAAGATTTCCTTGCCGAAGAGTGCATCCGGCAGCTCCGCAAAGACCTTGTCGTCCTTGCGGTAGAGAGGGATCAGGCCCGGGAGCCGGGTGGCGTCCTTCAGCAGCACGGCGAAGGCCGGCTTCGCCGCCTTGCCGTCGGATGGCTTGGCATCGGCAGGAGCATCCTTCGTGGCGGCCGGCTGCTGGGTGTCGGCCTTTTTGTCGGATGCGGGCTCATCGGCGCGGGCGGAAAAGGCGGGCACCGCCGCCATGGACAGTGGCATCACGAGCCAGCACACCCACACGATCTTCTGCCAGCACCCTGCCATGCACGCAACTCCTCGGAGGCCACGCCGGACCACGACGTGGCACTCAAGGTACCAGCGCCGAGCGGCGGGAACCAATGTTCGCGGCCCCGGCGAAAAAGATCGCGGATGGCATTTTCCACAAGCTAGAGCTCGTCGCCCGGTGGAAACTGTCGGCGGTCGAGGATCGCGACGGCGACTCCGAGAAACGCCACCACGAGGATCGCCACGGCCAGGACGTGCACCCACGGCGGTTGTGGGTCAATGAACAGCTGCATTTCGGTGGGTAGTTTCTGCTTCCAGCCCATCCCGGTGACGAGCAGGCTCCGCAGCCGCAGGCTCACCGTGGCCTGGTTGACGACCGCGGGGATCGTGCCGGCGAGATATTCGACGACGATCGCCACGGCCACGCTTGCCACAAGGGCCCGCTTCGGCAGCACCACCGCCGGCAGGGCGAAGAGCGCGGCCCGCCCTGCGCACGACAGCCCGACGAGCCCGGCGAGGAGCGCGGCGACGTGCGCCGGCTCGTCGAGATGCGATACGGGAATCGCCAGCGCCAGCGCGGCGAGGGCCACGAGCCCGGTCCAGGCCACGGCGGCGAGCCATGTGCCGAGGAGGAGCGCCCGCCGGCCGCCCGGCCGCGTGGTCACGTGGGCCCATGTGCCCCGTTCGAGTTCATCGGCGACCGCCGGACACATCGTCACGAGCAGGCCGAGCATGCACACGGCCTCGGGAATGAGCGCGTAAAGGATCGCGACGCCGACGTCACTCGGCAGCGATCCGCGCGACGCCCGGTTGACTGCCAGCATCACGGCTGCAGGAAACACGGCGGCCACCGCGGCCATGGCGAGCCGCGGCCGTGTCCGCAGCCGCCGCAGCTGAAACGCGGCCACGGCCCAGGCCGCGGCGATCGTGGCCGCACCCGCGCTGGTTCCGTCATCGTTTCCCGGCGTTTTGCCCGGAGTGTTCATGGCATGACCCCGCGATGCAGCCGCACGAGCTGGCCGAAGATGCCCTCCAGCGAACGATCCGCCGCGGCGACCTCGCGCAGGCCCAGCCCCTCCTCCACTGCCAGGGCGACGGCCTGCTCAACGAACGCCGCTGGCCGGCGGGTGGCGACCGCCACCATGTCGCCCTCGTAGCGCACGCCCTCGACGCCATCGATCCGGAGGGCGAGCCCCGCAAACCGTCGCGGCTCAACGCACCGCACCCTCACTTCGCTCGGCAGCGTGTCGACGAGCCCGCGGATCTCCGCCGCCGTGCCGCTGGCCACGAGCCGGCCGCCGAGAATCACCGCCAGACCCGCATCCAGCGACTCCACCTCGTGGAGGAGGTGGCTGGCCACGATCAGGCTCCGCGTCGAGGCCCAGCCTCGCACGAGCGACACGAGGTCGTGGCGGGCCACGGGATCGAGGCCGTTGAACGGTTCGTCGAGCACGAGCAGGTCGGGGTCGTGGGCGATCGCGCCGGCGAGCTTGGCCCGCTGCCGCATGCCCTTGGAGAGGGTCGCCACCGGCCTGCGGGCGGCAGCGGCGAGCCCCACCTGCTCGAGCGACCCCTCCGCGCGGCGGGCCGCCTCGGCCGCGGCGAAGCCCGAAAGCCGCACGAGGTAGCGCACCCACTCGAAGGGCGTGGTGGTGCGGTCGAGGAGGTCGGTGGCCGGGCAGTAGCCGATCCGCCGGAGCACCCGCGGATTGCCGAACGCCGGCAAGCCGAACACGCGAACGCTGCCGAGCGTGGGCCGCAACTGACCCGTGATGAGACCGAGAAACGTGGTTTTACCGGCGCCGTTCGGCCCGAGCAGCCCGTGAGCGCCGTCCGCTAAATCGACCGTCACATCGTTGACGCCGATCACCGACCCATACAGCTTCGTGGCGTGCTCCAGCGAAATCATTGCGTCAGGCCCTCATGGGCGCGGCAACCCGCCACGCGAGCACGACGCACGATGCGAGCGAGAGGGCGAGGAGCGACGCGAGTGACGGCAGCACCGCGGCGGGCCGCCGCTCGACGCCGAAGATCGCGGCTTGCAGCACGCCGACGGAGTGGTAGGGCGAGACCCACGCCCAGCGGTCGATCGTGTCATCGAGTCCAGCGGCCCGCGCGAACCAGTGGCCGCGGCGATGGGCCGCCAAAGGCACGTCAGCGGCGAGCGACGCGGAGACGCCAGGACTCTCCGCCGCGGCGACGAGGTCGGCCGTGGTGAGCGCGGAGTGTGCGATCCAGCAGGCGGCCCACGTGGCGAACCACGCAAAGCTTGCGATGCGGCTTTCGGTCGTGAGCGACGAATAGGCCAGCGCCAGGAGCACCGTCGGCACGGCGAGCACGGCGCTCGCCGCGACCACCCGCAGCGGCAGGTCCCACGTCTCCACCGCCACGAGGATGCTCGGGCTCACGAGCACGCCGGCGAGCCACAGCGCCGTCGCCGGCAGCACCGTGATCACCGCCACGAGGGCGGCGAGCGTGGCCAGCTTGCCGAGGATGTATTCGTTGCGGCCGACGGGCCGCGTGAAATAGACGAGCCACGCCTTGGCCCTGAGGTCACCGGAAATGAGCGCGGGCGCCACGAGGCCGATCACCACGGCGAGGAGCACGGCCTGCGGGGCCCGCATGAAGGCGAGGAGGAGCCGCGTCCAAACCAGACGGCGCGTGGCGACCACGCGTTCGGCCTCGCTCATGCCGGGCCGCGCCGCCGTGCGGCCGAAGGCGTCGGCGAGCACCGTGCCGAGGATGCCCACGCCGTCGAGGTTGCCGCCGTGGCCGGCCCTCTGGGCCAGCGATGCCACCCGTCCCTCGTCGACGGCCTGTTCGAATGCGAAGAAGCTCGCCGCGAAAAACAGGGCCGGGCTCCACGCGAGGAGCATCGCCCGCCGCAGCCAGCGGCTTTTCAGCGCCAGGCGGATGCCCGTGGCCGCGATTACCCCGATCGCCGCCGCCGGCGGCCGGAGCTGCCCCTGCCACGGGCGATACCCGACGTCATGCAGCGGCATGCGACTCCTCCGCAATAGCCTCGAGAAACACCTCTTCGAAACGCCGCCGGGCCGGCTCGAGCGACCGCACCGCCACACCCGTCTCGCGCACCGCACACCAGATGGCGTCGGCGACGGCAGGATCGCGGGCGGTGACGACGAGTGACGTCGGCCCCGCCCGGGCGACCTCCACGCCACGGGCACGGAGCAGGTCGGCGCACTCTTCGAGCCGCCCCTCCGCCTCGAGCGCCAATTGCGGCACGGGCGGCCGCGTGAGGTCGGCGAGCGACCCCTCGAGTTGCACGCGGCCGCCGGCCAGAACGATCACGCGGTCGCAGATCGCCTGCACGTCGCGGAGGACGTGCGTCGACACGAGCACCGTCTTCCCGTGGTCATGGGCGAGCGTCGTCAGCCGGCCGAGCATCGCCTGCCGCTCCAACGGATCCAGCCCGTTGGTCGGCTCGTCGAGGATCACCAGCGGCGGGTCGTGGACGATCGCCGCGGCGAACGCCACCTTCTGCCGCATGCCGACGGAGAGCGTCTCGATCGCGCGATACCGTTCCTGCCCTGCGTCGCACCAGTCGAGCACTTCATGGGCCCGCCGCAGTGCCTCGGTGCCCGGCAGGCCGCAGAGCCGGGCCGCATACCGCACCATCTCCACTGCCGCGAGCCCGGGCACGGTGCATTCGTCCTCGGGCACCACGCCGACGAGCCGGCGGACGGGCCGCGGAGTCCGCGCCGGATCGATCCCGAACACGTGCGCCGTTCCGGCCGCGAGCCGCACGAGGCCGAGGATGGAGCGGACGAGCGTGCTCTTGCCCGCGCCGTTGGGGCCGACGAGCCCGGTGATGCCAGGTGGCACGGTGCAATGCACGTCGTCGAGCACCGTGCGTCGCCCGTATCGCTTCACGATGCCGTCGAGCCGCACGGGCGGTGCGTTTTCGATGGTGGCTGCTCGTGGGTGGATCATGCGCTGCGGGGTCGGACGACGCGCGGTCGGGTGAACGGCGGAGGATAGGCCTGGCAAAGACCTTTCCGCAAGCGTTCATGCGGCAGAGAAAGGTGCCAGCCGCCAAAGCTGGCTTTTCGACAGACCGGCGGTCCGTCACCACTTTTTGGAGGCGTGCAGCGTTCCTTTTCGAATGAGTGTGGCAAATCGCCATATCCTTTGACAGCATGTGGGAGCCTTCCGATTCTCTGCTGACGATCTGCCGCCATTGGTTCGTGGCCGCGCCGGAGGCGATCCACCCGATCGCGTCCTCGGGCTGGAGCGGAGTCCCTGTGCTTGCCGTGACCGCGGCCGGCAGGGAATACATTCTGAAGCGGTTCACGGAGGGCACGACGCGACGCCGTGCCGAGTGGGTCCACGCGCTTCTGGCCCATTGCGGCGCCGCCTGCCCCGCGATCGTGCCTGAGGTGATTCGCGGCCGGGATGGCGGCACGCTCCACGAAGATGCGGCAGGCGGGCTCTGGGAACTGGTCGTGCGCGGGCCCGGCGAGCCATGTGACGATCCCACGCCGGCCCGTCGTGCTGCCGCTGCCGCCGCGCTGGCCTCGCTCCATGCCGCTGCGGAGAAATTTTCGGCGCATGTCCCTTATCGGGCGGCGTCGCCGGGAGTGGATCGACGCCGCGCTCAGCTGGCCGCGCTCCTGGTGCGGCCCTGGAACACCTGGCCAGCGCACGACGCCAGCGGAGACATGCCCGAGCGGCTGCGCCGGGCCGCGGCCCTGCTCGCCGCCCACGGCAACGCGGCCTACCTGGCCCGCATCGCCGCCCTCGACCCCGGCGCCGTCGTGGTGCAACCGGTGCTGCGCGACGTGTGGGCGGAGCACGTGCTCTTCCTCGGGGATCATGTGGCAGCCGTCATCGACTGGCATGCTTCGGGCATCGACACGCCGGCCACCGACATCGCCCGCCTGACCGGAAGCTGGCCCGCCGCGGCGGAGCATCGCCTTGGCTTTCTCGAAGCCTACGCGGGCGTGCGGCCGGTGTCGGAGGCTGAGCGCAGGCTTGTGCCCTACCTCGACACGACGGGCGTCATCTGTGCGATCGACAATTGGTTGCGGTGGACGTTGGAGGAGCAGCGGCGGTTTACCGACGGTCAGCGTGTGCGCGAGCGCATCGATCGGCTTCTCGCCCGCCTGCCGGAGGCCCTCGACGAATTGCAGCGGCAGGATGGCACGGCCGCGACGTGGCCTTGAAGCCCGGCCGCCGTCCGCATGAAGACGCGGGCCGGCTTACGCTTGATCGACCTGGGCGAGCTTCCTTACGATCCGAGATCTGGGGTGTCCTTGCCGATCACGTTTTGGGCCACTCACCAGTCGTTCGTCTCCATCACCGGGAGCAGATTCATGCCGACGCGAATGGATCGTCGAGTCTTCGTGCGAAACGCGGGGGCGGCCATCGTGGGCGGCGGCGCGGCCGCCCTGGGCCGGCCCGTGGTGTCATTGGCCGACGGAGCCGCCCAGCCGCGGTTTCGGTTTGCCCAGATCAACGACACCCACGTGCAGGGGCCGCTCGAGAAGAATGACGGCATCCGGACGTACGCCAAGGCCAACGAAAAGTTGCAGGCCTGTGTCGACGTGCTCAACGACGTGGTACGTCCCGACATCGTGCTCGGGCTGGGCGATCTGATCCATGGCGAGCGGCTCGACCGTCTGGCGGTGGACATGGAGGCGGCGAAGGCGCTTCTGAAACCGCTGCGTCCGGCGTTCTACCCGACGATCGGCAACCACGAGATCGTGCAACGGGAGGGCGCCCCGGAATACGAACGTGCCTATCGCGATGTCTTCGGCGACGACCGTGTCAATTACACGTTCGAGCATGGTGGCCTGCGGTTCATCCTGTTCAACAACGGAGGGGCGACGGTGGTCGCGGACGCCGTCATCCGGGCCCGGAATGCGTGGCTGCGGGAAACGCTCGCCCGACACCGCGGGCAGCCGACGATCATCGGCTGCCACATTCCCCTGGTCTCGGTCCGTGACGAGCCGGTCCTGGCCCGGAGCTTCGGTTTTTCCAGCTACCGCGCGCACGACCCGGAGCTTCTCGGGCTGATCGACGAGCATGCCGACAGCGTGGTAGCGGTGCTCTCCGGGCATCTGCACCTGACTGGCTGCGTGGAGCGCGAGGGCGTGTGGCACGTCAGCATCTGCGGAACGGCCTCATATCCCAGCGACTTCGCCAGTTTCGACGTGTTCGACGACCGGATCGAAATGACGGTGCATGCACTGCCGGCCGATCTGGCCAACGCAGCCCCCACGATCCACGGCCGTCCGCGTCATCCGCAGGACTTCACCGACGCGTTCCATGCGACCGCGCAGACCTACCAGGCCGGTCGGCACGATGAGCGCCGGCTCACGATCCCTCTCACGGGGTGACGCGCTTTGCACGAGCAGCCGACTCGGGCACGACTTGCCCCCGCATCCAGCCGGCAGTCTCGATTGACCGCAGGAAAACGGTGTCGATAAACTCGTATTCATGCGTGCCTGCCGGATTACCTGCCACCCCCTCTGCCTGTCGGTCGTCATGTGCTGCCTGACGGCCTCAGCCGCCGACGTGGCACCACCGCCGTCTTCCCCGCCAGTGCTCGATCCGCTGGCCGGGATCACCGAGGCCCTGGGCAGCCCGGTGAAGATCACCGCCACGATCGAGCCGGGAGGGGAAAACAAACCCGACGTTCTGGCCGTCACGGCCACGCTCGAGGATGGCTGGCACCTCTATTCGCTCACCCAGGGCAAGAAGGCGGCCAAGCCGACCGGCCCCAAGGCGACCGTGATCTCTGTGGCCGGCGATTCGCCCTTCGTGCCGGCGGGCGATTTCACGCCCGACAAGGCTGTGGATGTGAGAACCGTAGACAACGTGGCGATGTGGAAGGGCCTGACGCTCGAGGAACACCACGGCACGGTGACCTGGCGGGCACCGCTGCGGCGGAATGCCGCAGGCAAGGCGCCCGACGTGTATGGCTCGATCAGCCTGCAGCTCTGCCAAGACACGGCCTGCACGCCCCCGGAAACGATCGCCTTCACGGCCAAGCGTTCAGACGCGGCGCCAGGGGCGGCCGCAGCCGGCGCGGCCGTCGGGCATGTGCCGGAGCGGGGCCATATGCGGATCGAGGCGGCGTTTCAGCCGCCGGTGTCCCGTCCCGACGGCAGGCTGGCATGGCCTGTGGTCGTCGCGCTCGTGCCCGATCCGGAGTGGCATCTCTATGCCCCTGCATCGAGCGCGGAAAGTGAGCCGGGCCAGGGCAAGCCCACGATCGTGTCGTTGCCCGGCGGTGCGGAAGCGGAGCGGGCGGTTCGCGTCACGCGGCTCGCGGCCGTCGAGTCGCCGGCAAGCGTTGAGCCGAGACTCGCCGCCACGAACGCGGTCGATGGCCCCGTGGCCCTGGAGATCGTGCTCGAGCCGACGGGCGGCTCGGGCCCCCGATCGCTCGACGCCATCATCGGTTTCCAGACGTGCACGTTCTCCACCTGCGATCCGCCGTGGGCGGTGCGGCTCACGGCCGTGCTTCCAGAGGGTGGCGATCCGGCTGACGGCAAGCTCACATTCGCCGAAGCGCGGTATGCCGAGGCGGCCCAGGTTCCCGCGGCGATCGAGCTCGCCGCCGTCCGCCCCTCGGGCCCCAGCATCGCCGGCGTGGAGCCACAGCCGCAGCCGATGGCGAACGGCACGCCTCTTTCCCTTCCCGCCGCCCTCCTCGCCGGCCTGCTCGGTGGCCTGATCCTCAATCTCATGCCGTGCGTGCTTCCGGTGCTGGGACTGAAACTGATGTCGCTGGCGCAGCAGTCGGGGCGGGCCCGGCACGAAGTGCTGCAGCTGAATATGTGGTATTGCGCCGGCCTGTATGCCGTGTTTTTCGTGCTGGCAACGTTGAGCGTGGCGGCAAACGTCGGCCTTGCCGAAAGCAATCTCGCCTGGGGCGAACAGTTCACATCGTGGAAGTTCAACGTGGCCATGTGTGGCGTGGTCTTCGCCTTCGCGCTGTCGTTTCTCGGGGTGTGGGAATTGCCGATCCCGGGCTTCATCGGCGAGCAGGCAGGGCACGTGCAGTCGCAGGAGGGGCCGGCCGGCTCATTCCTCAAGGGTGTGCTGAGCACGGTGTTGGCGACGCCCTGTAGCGGCCCGTTTCTCGGTCCCGTGTTCGGCTTCACCCTCACCCAGTCGACCGCCGTCACCTACGCCGTCTTCGGCGCCATCGCCACCGGGATGGCGCTGCCCTACTTTCTCGTCGGCCTTCTTCCCGCGCTCGTGAGGTTTCTGCCGCGGCCGGGCGCGTGGATGGGCACGTTCAAGGAGATCCTCGGGTTCGTGATGCTCGGCACGGTGGCCTATCTCTTCACGTTCCTGAATCACGACTATTTCGTGGCCACCTTCACCATGCTGATCGGCATCTGGGCGGCATGCTGGTGGGTGGGCAAGGCCCAGGAGGCGCGGGGCGGAACGATCGGGTTCGGCCGCTGGGTGCAGGCCGCCACGGTGGCCGCCGTCGTCGGATCGCTGGCATTCTTCTTCCTCGGTCCGGTGAAGTCGGTGATCGACTGGGAGCCCTTCTCACGCCAGCGGCTCGCCGACTTGCGGCGTGAGGGGGCGACGGTGCTCATTGATTTCTCGGCCGACTGGTGCCCGACGTGCAAGTTCAACCTGGCGACGGCCATCGAGACGCGGAAGGTGAAGTCGGCGATCGAGGAAAACAGGATCGTGCCGATGCTCGCCGACTGGACCGACGGTTCGCCGGAGATCAAGGACATGCTCGCCTCGCTGCAGAGCAAGTCGATCCCTGTGCTGGCCGTCTACCCCGCCGCCGTGCCGGGGGCCGCGCCGCGCGATCCGATCATCCTCCGCGACCTGATCACCGAGTCGCAGGTGCTGGGTGCCATCGAAGACGCGGGGCCTTCGCGCGCAGGCGTGTCTCGTGCCGCCGTCCGCGCGGCCGATTCTCGGCGCTAGAGCAGCTTCTGGTTTCTCTCCACAGTCGGATGCGCTCCATGCAAGAGATGCGTCCTCGCACGGGCATAGACAGACCGGAGGTCTGTCCCCACGGTGGGAGAGGCAGACTACCCCACGACCACGCGTTCGTCGGCGGCCGTGGCGGAGCGCACCGTGCCGATCTTCCAGTTCTCGAAGCCCTGGTCGGCGAGCTGGTGGCGGATGCTTTCGGCGTAATGTGGCGCCACGACGAGCACCATGCCCAGACCCATGTTGAACACGCGGTCCATCTCGTCGGTGGCGATGTCGCCCAGCCGCTGCACCCAGGAAAACACCCCCGTCACGGCCCAGCTGCCGCGGTCGATGACCACCTGCACGGAGTCGGGAACGATGCGCGAGAGATTGTCGACAAGCCCGCCGCCGGTGATGTGGGCGATGCCGTGCACGACCTGCTTGACGCGGTAGTGCCGGAGCACGGCCTTGAGCGGCCGGGCGTAGAGCCGGGTGGGGGTGAGGAGCAGGTCGGCCACCGTGCGGTCGCCCAATTCGGCCACGCGGTCGTGGCAAGAGAGGCCGCCGATCTCGAACACGGCCTTGCGCACGAGGCTGTAGCCGTTGGAGTGGAAGCCCGACGAGGCGATGCCGATGGCGACGTCACCGGGCTGGATGTGCGAGCCGTCGACCAGCCGCTTCCGCTCGACCACGCCCACGCAGAACCCCGCCAGGTCGTATTCCCCGCGATGGTACATGTCGGGAAGGATCGCCGTCTCGCCACCCACTAGGGCGCATTCACATTCCACACAGGCATCGGCGATGCCGCGCACGACCTGCTCGAGGAGCGCCGGGTCGTCGTGCGACATGGCGACATAGTCGAGGAAGAAGAGCGGCTCGGCGCCCGTGCACAGGGCGTCGTTGACGCTCATCGCCACGAGGTCGACACCCACCGTGTCATGCCTGCCGGCCAGAACGGCGATCTTGAGCTTCGTGCCCACGCCGTCGGTGCACGACACGAGCAGCGGGTCTTCGTAGCGGCGCCGAAAGAGTCCATTGAAGTCGAGGCGGAAAAGGGCCGCGAAGCCCCCCTCGGCGCTCACCACCCGCGGGCACTGCGTCCGCCGCATGTGGGCCGGGAGGCGCGACATCGCCTCCTCGTAGAGTTCGAGATCGACTCCCGCGCTGGAATACGTGGCACCTGGCACGATCGGCTTCCGCTGACGAATGAAGAAGATGGTATCATCTCTCTGCCATGCCACCCCGCAAGCCCAAGGCGCCGCAGGCGAAGGCCACGCGTGCCCACGCGCAGAAGCCGCTCCCGGCGCTTCAGTTCAGCCATCCCCTGCCCTACGGCGCCGTGCTGCACGACAAGGGGGTGCAGTTCGTGGTCTACAGCCGTTCGGCCACGGCGATGCGGGTGCTGCTCTACAACGCCGTGGGCGATCTCGAGCCGGCGGAGGTGATCGCCTTGGACCCGGCGAAGGATCGCTGGGGCGACATCTGGAGCATCTTCGTGCCCGGCATCAAACCCGGACAGCTCTACCATTTTCAAGCCGACGGGCCCTTCGATCCGGAGCGCGGCCAGCGGTTCGACGGCACGGCCCGGCTCATCGACCCCTACGCCCGGGCTCTGGCCGGCGGCTTTCTCTCCGATGCCGACGGTATCCGGCGGCCCCCGAAATGCGTCGTCATCGACGACTCGTTCGACTGGCAGGGAGACCGGCACCTTCGTCGCGGCCTGGCCGACACAGTGATCTACGAGATGCACGTCAAGGGCTTCACCGCCTCGCCATCAAGCGGCGTCGCCCATCCGGGCACGTATCTGGGGGTGATCGAAAAGATCCCCTACCTGAAGTCGTTGGGCGTGACGGCCGTGGAGCTGATGCCCGTCCACGAGTTTCCCACCGAGTCGCCGGCGGGGCTCGCCGGCGAGCGGCGCAACTACTGGGGCTACGACCCGATGGCTTTCTTCGCGCCCCACCGCGGCTACGCAGCCGGCACGGAGCCCGGCTGCCAGGTGCGCGAGTTCAAGGAAATGGTCCGCGCGCTGCACGCCGCCGGGATCGAGGTGATCCTCGACGTGGTCTTCAACCACACGGCCGAAGGCAACGAGCTCGGGCCTACGTTTTCCTTCAAGGGGCTGGAGAACCGCGTCTACTACATGCTCAGCGAAGGGGGCCGCTATTACCGCAATTACACCGGCTGCGGCAACACGATCAATGGCAACCACCCGATCGTCCGCGAGCTGATCTTCCTCTGCCTGCGGCACTGGGTGCACAACTACCACATCGACGGTTTCCGCTTCGACCTGGCCAGCATCCTCTCCCGCGACCGCAACGGCGACATCCTCCCTAACCCACCGATCGTGGAGGTGATCACCGAGGATCCCATGCTCGCCGACACGAAGATCATCGCCGAGGCGTGGGATGCGGCCGGAGCCTACCAGGTGGGCTCGTTTGCCAGCATGCGCTGGGCGGAGTGGAATGGCCGCTACCGCGACGACGTGCGCCGCTACTGGCGCGGCGATTTCGCCCAGACGGGCCATCTCGCCACGCGGCTGGCGGGTTCCAGCGACCTTTACGGCGACGACGGCCGCCAGCCCTTCCACAGCATCAATTTCGTCACGTCGCACGACGGCTTCACGCTCAACGACCTCGTCAGCTACCGCGAGAAGCACAACGAGGCCAACGGGGAGGGCAACCGCGACGGCGACAACAACAACTTCTCCGACAACTACGGCGTGGAGGGGCCGACGACGCGGGCCGACGTCGATGCCCTGCGGCAGCGGCAGATCCGCAACATGCTTGCCACGCTGCTCGTCAGCCAGGGAGTGCCCATGGTGCTCTCGGGCGACGAATGCCGGCGCACCCAGCAGGGCAACAACAACGCCTATTGCCAGGACAACGACGTCTCCTGGTTTGATTGGACGCTCATCGACGCGGAGTCCGACCTGGTGCGGTTCACCCGGGAGCTGATCCGCTTTCGCCTCGGAAATCCCACGCTGCGGCGGCGGTCGTTTCTCCAAGGAGGGCGGGCGTCGGACGACGACCTGCCGGACGTGGAATGGTTTTCGCCCGAGGGCACCCACGTCGACTGGTATTCCGCCGATGCGAGCCTGGTCTGCTTCTTCGCCGCGCCATCGGCGGAAACCCTGCATCGCCCCGAGGACCTCGCGGCCGGCGGCATCGAGGGCACGCCGCGGCACGTGCTCATCTTCACCCATGCCGGATCGCTCCCGAGGCGTTTCCACTTCCCGAGGCCGGC
>JBIIIP010000052.1:0-20662 GCA_044234625.1 Pirellulales bacterium
GGAGAGCGAACGCAATCTGCTCTTCTGTGAAGTGCTTCTTTCCCATCCAAAAAACCCACCCTTTCTGGTGATGCCAAGTTTAAAAACCTAACATCCCGGATGGATCAAGAAACGGGGAGGACGTCAGTTCGAGTCCCAGCGGCCCCACTCTTTTCACTCAGGCCTGGCGCAGCACGTCGTCGGGCGTGAGCCCCCGGTCGCGAAAGTCGCGGATGGCAAGGCCGCCGGCCCGCTTAGCCAGACGGTTGCCGGCGGCATCGCACACGAGCGGCGCGTGGCACCAGGCGGGCGGCGTCCAGCCGAGTGCCTCATAGAGAAGGAGCTGCCTGGCCGTGCTCGTGAGCAGGTCGGCGCCGCGGACCACTTCGTCGATCTCCATGGCGTGGTCGTCAGCCACGACCGCCAACTCGTAGGCCGCGAGGTCGTCACGCCGCCAGACGATGAAATCGCCGAAATCGATGCCCGCTGTGCGGCGCACGGTGCCGCACAGGGCATCGGCGAATTCGATCGTGCGGCCGTCGGGCACGCGGAATCGCCACGGCACGCCGCCGGGGGCGGATGCGCGGGGCCAGGAGGTGGGGCGCAGCGACGGCGGGAACAGGTCGGGGGGCAGCCGATCTTCACCAGCTGCGGCAGAGGTTTGTCTGCGATCTTCCTGCAGCACGTCCGGGGTCGCCGCGCGCGGGCGCGCAGCCGCGTGCGGCGCGCTGCCGGCTTCCTCGACGTCCTTTCGCGAGTGCGGGCTCGGGTAGATCGTTCCCGTCGCTTCCAGGCGGCGCCACACATCGAGATACGAGGCCGTGCGCTCCCGCTGCCGGTAGGGAGCATGCGGCCCGCCGGTGCCGGGTCCCTCGGTCCACTCGATGCCCAGCCAGTGCAGGTCGTCGAGCGCCGCGGCCACGAATTCCTCGCGGCACCGCGGCCCGTCGAGATCCTCGATCCGCATCACGAGCCCGGCGCCCCGCGCCCGCTCCGCGGCCAGTGCGAACGTCCGTGCATGCCCCACGTGCAAGAGGCCCGACGGCGTCGGCGCCAGGCGTCCGCGCAATCCCATGCAACACTCCGCGACGAAAACCAGACCGGGGCCAGTTTTACAGAAGCCACCATTCACCGTGCGTCACCACATGCCCCCCGAGGGCGAGATTCGTGGCGGCGTGGGCGAGGATCACGTCGATCGGCCGGCGCGTGGCGGCCGCAACACCGCTCATCGTCGCAAACCACACCGCCGCGGCCGCCGCCTCACCGGGGTGGGCGGCCACCGCATACAGCATGCACACCCCCGCCGCGGCGGCCGTGAGCGTGCCGAACGGCACCTTCCAAAACTCCTCGTCAACCACGTAGCGCATGAGGAACCCCCGGAGAAACAACTCCTCCACGATCGGCACGATGACAATGAGCCCGGTGAGCCGCACGGCAAGAAAGCCCCACGCGAGAGCCGTCGCGCCGCCGAACTCGGCGAACGGGTCGAAGCCACTCCGCTCCACGGCGGTCGCCGTCCAGCCGGCCAGCCGCTGGAGGTTCGTCAGCACGAGCCAGGGAACCACCATCGCCAGGCCGAGGAGTGGCGGCCACCAGCGGGGTCGGCCCACCCAGGCGATGATCGCCGGCCAAACCAGCGCCAGGGCCGCCACCGTGAGCCCGAGCCGCACCGTGTACAGGAGCGGGTAGGCGGAGAAGGGAATGCCGAGGGCGTCGGCGACGCCGCCCCCCGAACGCGTCGGCTCGAGGATTCCCGCGCCGAGAAACACGACAAACGGCACGACGCACGTCCACCACGGCCGCGTCGGTCCCAAATCGGTTGAAAAGGCCATGAAAAAGGCTCGTCTGGGCTGATTTTCCCGATCTGAGTATATTCCGGTGGCCTGCCCGTTCGTCATCCCGCCCGGCAGAGCAATCCCCGGTTTCTGTCCTTTCCTGAGGTGTGCTGCATCCATGGACCTGTCCAAGCTTCGCAACATGGGCATCTCCGCCCATATCGACTCCGGCAAAACGACGCTCTCGGAGCGGATTCTTTACTACGCCGGCCGGATCCATCGGATTCAGGAAGTCAAGGGCGGCGGCGACGGCGCCACGATGGACTACATGGATCTCGAGCGCGAGCGCGGGATCACGATCACGTCGGCCGCCACGAGCGTGAAGTGGGGCGACTGCGACATCAACCTCATCGACACCCCCGGCCACGTCGATTTCACCGTCGAGGTGGAGCGCAGCCTCCGCGTGCTCGATGGCGCCATCCTCGTGCTCTGCGCCGTGGGTGGCGTGCAGAGCCAGTCGATGACGGTCGACCGGCAGATGAAGCGCTACAAGGTGCCCCGCCTGGCCTTCGTCAACAAGATGGACCGCACCGGCGCGAATTTCGACCGCGTGGTGGGCCAGTTGAGAGACAAGCTCGGCTGCGATGCCGTGCCGCTGCAGATGCCGATCGGCAAGGAAGACAAGCTCGAGGGCGTGATCGACCTGGTCACGATGAAGGCCTACTACTTCGACGGCGACAATGGCGAGCACGTCCGCGAGGAGAAGATTCCCGACGCGCTGGCAAAGGACGCCGCCGAGCGGCGGCACGCCATGCTCGAGGCCCTGGCGATGTATTCGGACTCGCTGATGGAGAAGCTCCTCGCCGAGCAGCAGCCGAGCGAAGACGAGATCCATGCCGTCGTGAAGGCGGCCGTGCAAAGCCAGAGCATCACGCCCGTCTTCTGCGGCTCGGCCTACAAGAACAAGGGCGTGCAGAAGCTGCTCGACGCGGTCGTCCGCTACCTCCCCAGCCCGCTGGAGCGGAAGGTGATCGCCAAGAAGTGGGACAAGCCCGACGAGGCCTTCGACCTGTCGCCCGATCCGGCAAAGCCGCTCGTCGCGATGGCCTTCAAGATCGTCGACGATCCCTACGGCCAACTCACCTTCATGCGGATCTACCAGGGCAAGATCACGAAGGGTGAGACCTACATCAACCAGCGCACGAGCAACAAGCAGCGTTTCAGCCGCATCGTGCGGATGCACGCCGACAAGCGCGAGGAGATCGACAGCGCCGACGCCGGCGACATCGTGGCCGTGATGGGCGTCGATGCCGCCTCTGGCGACACCTACGCCTCCGAGTCCAAGTATTGCACGCTCGAGAGCATGTTCGTGCCGGAGCCGGTGATCAAGATGGCGATCACCCCCACCAACCGCGACGGTCTCGACAAGCTCGGCAAGGCGCTGCAGCGGTTCACCCGCGAGGATCCCACGTTCCGCGTCTCCACCGACGACGAGACGGGCGAGACGGTGATCGCCGGCATGGGCGAACTGCATCTCGACATCTACGTGGAGCGCATCAAGCGCGAGTTCAAGGTCGAGGTGGAGGTGGGTGCGCCGAAAGTGAGCTACCGCGAGGCGCCCACCAAGGCCACGCCCTACGACTACAAGCACAAGAAGCAGACGGGCGGCTCCGGGCAGTACGCCCACATCATCGGCCACCTCGAGCCGCTGCCGGATGACGCCACCGAAAACTTCGTCTTCGAAGACAATGTCGTGGGCGGCCGAGTGCCTCGGGAATACATCCCGTCGGTCGAGAAGGGCTTCAATGCATCGCTTTCGAAGGGGCCGATCGCCGGCTTCCCGATCGTGGGTGTGAAGGCCACGCTGGAGGACGGCTCCTACCACGACGTCGACTCCAGCGACATGGCCTTCCAAATCTGCGCACGGGCCGGCTTCCGCGAGGCGTTCCTCAACACCAAGCCGGTGCTGCTGGAGCCCATCATGAAGATGGAGGTCGAGGTGCCGGCCGATTTCCAGGGTCCAGTGACGGGCGAGCTCAACAAGCGCCGCGGGTTGATCATCTCGACGGAGACGGTCGGCAACACCTCGACGATCATCGCCGAGGTGCCGCTGGCGGAGACGTTCGGTTACTCGACCGACCTGCGGAGCATGACACAGGGCCAGGGCGTGTTCACGATGGAGTTCAGCAAGTACCGGGCGACACCGGGCAACGTCCAGAAGGAAATCGTGGAGGAGCGGAAGAAGGCCGAACTCGCCGCCGCCAAGTAAGCGGTCGGCGATGCCATCTCACGTGGCATAGCAGACTGTGGAACAAGTCTGCCTGAGCAGGATGCGAGGACCGTCGACCCGGGAAACCCTCGGCGTTTTCCGTGGTCGACCAAGTGGAAAAAGGCCATGGATGGCTTTTTCCACGGACAGATAGACCTCCGGTCTGTGGCTAAAAAGTTCGACAGACCAGAGGTCTGTCGCCACGGTTGGTGGGAAAGGTCTGTCGCCACGGTCTGGGGAGAGCCCGCTCGTCCCGGCCCTTCTACGCCAGCTCGCGGGCAATCGCGTCCCACAGGGCGATGCGGGCCGCGATGCATCCGCGGGCCGTCTCCGTGGCCTCGCGCCACTTCACGTCGTCCGTGCCGCACAGCCGGGCCACGATCCGCCGGCATACCGGGGCATGTTTTTCGTCGTCGTGCTCGATATGCCGTTCGAGATAGAAGCGGAACCGCCCCCAGTGTGCCGGATCGCTCTCTGCGAGCCGCACGACGAGGTTGCGAAACATGTCGGGGATCACGTCTTCGCGGCCGAACGTGAAGGCCGCCACGATGCGATGCGTGGAGCCGCTGTCGATCACCTCAAACGACTTGCGCACGAAGTCGGCCGAAGCGGCCGGAGCTCCGCAGGCGACGAGGGCGTCGGCGACGGTCGATCCCTCCCGGAGGAGGTCGATCATCCGCCGCACCGGCAGCGTGTCGGCCGCTGCCCGCTGCATGCTGTCGAGATAGAGCTCGAAATGGGAGGCCGAGCCGCCGTCCGGCAGTTCGTCCGACTCCTCATCGAGCACGATCTCGTTGACAAGGCGGCGCGCCTCCGGGTCGGGCGTGGGCAGCCAAGGCACGCTCGTGCAGGTGAGCCGCTGCTGCATGGCCTTGAGCAGGCTCTGGAAATCCCATACCGCCCACACGTGCATCTCCATGAACCGCCGCAGCCGGTCGGGAGAATCGATCAACTCGTAAAGCGGATGGGCGACGAGTTTCCGTCGCAGGTCGGCGAGGTCGGCGACGAGCCGCTCGGCCGGAGACGACGCGGCCGTGATCGGCATGGGGGGGATGGCGACAGGCATGGGGGGCTCGGCGGGGGTCCAAAGGGGCGAACGATGCCCTCATGGTAGACCGCCTACCGCCCCGAGAAAGGCCATGCCCGGGGGAGTTCCCTTGCAGCATCCGTGCTGTCGGGCGCCCGCTCCGTGGTGTTCGGTTCCTGCACGGATCAACCGTCAGCGAAAACAAACTGCTCCCGCCCGGGCATGGCCAAAATCCTCAGGCCGTAAGTTCGTCGATCCGTCGGCGAAACTCCGGCATCTCGTTCGTCACGTAGGCATTCCAGGCGGCCGGCTGCCACAGTTCCACGCAGACCGCCGCCCCCACCACCACCACGTCGCCCCCGGGTTCCACCGCGAGAAACCCGCGAAAACCCTCCGGTACGACGAAACGGCCCCGCTCCGCCACGCTCACCACCTTGTGGCGTGTCGAGAGCAGCCGGCCGAGATCCTGCACCTGCCCGACCCGCTGGGAGAGCAGGCCGGCCTCCAATTTGGTCCGCACCACGTCGACGGCAGCGTCGATCCGCGGCTTCCACAGGGCCGCCGGCCAGAGCGAAAGGCACCCGGCCCGCTCTTTGGCCAGCACGAGGCGCGAGCCGGACGCACGCAGCGGCTCGAGCAGTTCGGGCGGGATCGCGAGGCGAAACCGCTCGTCCACCGTGCGCACGAATTCCCCGATCAGCAGGTCGGCGGCAGCCATACGTCCATGTGCTTGAAAGGGTCACGCCCGCCGGCCTCCGCGGCATCACCGAATCCATCTAAATTGGGCTGAAAACCCACGAAAAATGCTTTTTTTGTTGCTTTGTGGGCCACAAGCCCACGAAAAGGCAGTTTATCGGGGGTCAGGAAAAGTGCAAGCCGCCACATGGCATAGACCTCCGGTCAGTGGCTAAATAGCTCGACAGACCGGAGGTCTGTCGCCACGGTGGGGGGAGGGGTCTGTCGCCGCGGTGGGGGCTGACATGGAGGCGGAGGGGTCGGCGAACGCTCGAGGAGCGTTGGGCGATCCTGCCCACGCGACGAGACTTTTGCCGCCCCGAAGCCGGTGCGCTACCAGAGACACCGGAGGTCCGTCCCCACGGCAGGAGAGCCGGTGCGCCATCAATGATGGCCGTGGGCTACCGGCAGTTCGTGCAGTGGCCGCAGTTATTGCAGCCGCCGGCGTCGCCCTGCTCCTTCTTGTAGGCCTTCAGGGCGGCGGCCTCCTTCGAAAGCTTGAACTCGGGGCCGGCCGGGAAGTATTGGATGTCGTCTTCCAGGTAGTAGGCGCTGGGGAGCGTCTGGCCCCCCACATCCACCTGGCAGCCGGTCAGCGAGCCGGCAGCCACCGCGAGCGTGAGCAGGAGGCTGATGCGAAACCAGCGATCGCCAAGACGATGGTGGTGCTGAGCGTTCATGCGGGAAAAATCGGCCCTCCAGCCGGCAAACTTGAAACAAACCGCATAATCCGACCATTTCCTTGCCCACTCTCTCGCAGGCTCTCCCCGGCTTGCCCAGGCTGCCACGGCTCGTGGGCGCAGCCACACCGACCATCCCCCATGTAGAACACGTGCATGAATCACTCGGGCAAGCGTGCTGCCGCTGTGCTTGCGTCGATCGCGTTTGCCGCTGGCATCTCCATGCCCACCGGCGGCCAGGAGCCCAACCTGCTCCTGCAAGGGCAAGGATCCCCTGCCGGCGGCGGGATGCCCTCGGCCGGCTACGACGCCACCTTCGCATCGCTCGCCGGGGGCGACTTCCGCGGTGCGCTCGAGCGAGCCGGTCTCGACTACCGGGGCGGCATGCGTGCGGGCGCCCAGCGCTGGATCGATTCGATCGCCTCCGCCACCGCCATCGGCGAATGCCATTATGAACTGGGCTCGCTGCGTGCCGCCGTGCCGGCCTTCGAGGAGGCGATGCTCCTCATGGCCGCGCACCCCGACTGGCTGCTGTCGGTGCAGTTTCCTGATCAGCGGCTCAGGCCGCTCCCCCAAACCCGCACGGCCACGTGGGGCCGCAGCGGCCGCGGCACGGTTGCGGCCGCCATCCCGGGCACGATGTCGATCCGGCAGGCGGGCGCCGATCCGAACGAGGTGTTGCAGAAAGGGGGCGTGCTCTCGGCGCCGGTGAACTATGTCGTGCGGCCGCAGGAGATCATGCGTGCACTCGTGATCGCCATCTATCGGCATGGCGAGATCCTGGGCGAGCTATCGCGCGAGTCTCCGCCGCTCGACGCCCTGCTCCGCGTGCTCCTCAAGCGGCCCGCCCCGCCGGCTCATTATTCGCAGGTCTGGATCGACGTGGCCCTGGGCATGGTCTCGTGGTCGCAGGGCAAGCATGACGAGGCCGCCCGCAGGCTCTCGACGAGCCTGCTCGTCGAAAACCAGTTCGATCACCCGCTCACCTCCTGGGCGTTGATCGCCCTGGGCCGCATCGCGCTCGATGCCGGACGTCTCCCCGAAGCGATCAAATTTTTTGAGGAGGCGACGTTCGTCGCCGCCGATTACGGCGACGCCCGGGCGCTCGAGGAAGCCTTCCGCCTGGCATTCACGGCCCACATGGCCGCCGGCTCCCGTGGCGTGCCGCCGTCGATCGCCGGCGGCGCGGAATGGGCCCGCGGCCGGCTCCCCGTGCTCCACGCCAGGCTGATGGCGATGCAGGCCGAGATGCTCGCCCTCGACGGCGACACCAAGACCGCCGGCAAGGCGCTGGCCGCCATCGACGGCCGGCTTCTCCGCGGCGATCCCGGCCGTGGTCTGTGCGGCATGGAGGCAGCCTATGCCACCGCGATCACGGCGTATCACTCGGGCGACGTCGCGGCCGGGGATCAGGAACTGGCCCGCGCGATCTCGATCGCGCAGCCGCGAAACACGCGGCTCTACCAGACGGCCTCACTCGTCGAGCGGGTGCTCGCCGGCTCGACGTCGATCTCCGATCGCCGGGCCCACGAGCTCTTCCAGAAGCTGCTCGGCGATCCGCCGCCGCGGAGCTTTACCCTCGACCCGCTCGGTATGCTGGCCTCGATCACGGCGCCGCGCAGCGAGGCGTTCGAGATCTGGACGGCCACCGCCGCCCGCCGCGGCACCGACGCCGGGCTGCTCGCTGCCGAGTCCACGCTCCGCAGCCGCTGGCTGGCCGCGCAGCCGCTCGGCGGCCGCCGCACGGCGATCGAAAGCCTGCTTGGCACGGCCCCGGAGGCGCTCTCGGAGGCGGATGCCACCCAGCGCGCGGGCCTCCTCGCCCGGCACCCGAAACTCGCCGCCACGCTCGACCGGATGGCGCAGGTGCGGACCGCGCTATCCGCTGCCGCGCTCGCCGGGGGAGACGAGCCGGCCGGGCCGCCACCGGGCGACGCCGCCGACTGGAAAGAGTATCTCCAGCTGGCCACGGCGCGGTCGGCGATGGTCTCGGCGATCGCCGCCGGCCGCGAGCCGACCGGCCTCGATTTTCCCCCGCTCGTGCAGCCGGCCGACCTGCGGGCCAGGCTTCAGCCCGGGCAGGCGCTGCTGTCGTTCCACTGGTCTACCTCGGGGCTGACCGGCATCGTGCAGACGAAAGACCGCGTCGCCGCCTGGGATGTCGAGCAGCCCGGATCGCTGACGAAGGAAATCGTCGCCCTCGCGAAGGCGATGTGCCTCTTCGATCCCCTCGCGCCGGTCTCCACCGAGCGGCTACTTGAAACCGACTGGCGCTCCGCCGCCGAGCGGGTTGAACGGCTCCTCTTTGCCAACTCCAAGATCGATCTCGGCGACCCTGCCGTGCGCGAGCTCGTGATCGTGCCGGACGGGCTGTTGTGGTACGTGCCGTTCGAGCTGTTGCCGGTGGGCACGGTCCGCGACCAGGCCGAGGTGCGCCGGCTCCGCGATGCCGTGCGGGTCAGGTATTGCCCCACGCCGAGCCTGGCGGTCGCGGTCGCGGAGCCGCTGCGCAGGGGCGGCGCGACCGGCATCTTCGTCGGCAAGATGTTCCGGGCCGACAAGTCCGACTTCGAGGCCCAGGTGCGCGAGCGGTTTTCGGCGACGGTCGCCAAGCCGGTGTTTCTCACGGCGTCGTCCGTGCCGGCCGCCCTGGCGGGCTCGCTCGTCGACGGGCTCGTCGTCTTCGAGGAGATCGCCGGCGAGGGTCCGATCGCCGCGCGGCCGCTCGTGGCCGGCAAGTCTGCGAAACTGGGCATGACGTTCGGCGACTGGACGGCTTCGCCGCGGAAGCGTGCCCAGCGGGTGGTGCTGCCCGGCTTCCAGTCGGCGGCGGCGCACGGCCTCACGAAGATCGCCGGCCGCCCGGGTGACGACCTGTTCGTGGCCGTGATGGATCTGCTCTCGGCCGGCAGCCGCACCGCGGTCGTGAGCCGGTGGCGGATGGGGGGAAAAACCGCGCTCGACCTGGTGCAGGAATTCGTCGGCGATCTCGACGCGCCGATCGATGAGGGCCGGCCTGCGCCGGCGCCCGCGGAAAGCTGGCGCCGGGCTGTCGACGTGGTAACGGCGGAGCAGCCCGACATCTCCCAGGAACCGCGGGTGAAGCAGTCGGCCGGCGCCACGCTGCCCGACGCGCGGCATCCGTTCTTCTGGGCCGGCTACATCATGATCGACTGCGGCACACCGCAGGCCGGCCCATGAGCGGGTGGGCGGCCGATCCGCTCGGCCTGGCGATTCTCGCGCTGGTCACCTGCCTGGCGGCCGCGGTGAACTCCGTCGCCGGCGGCGGCACGATCCTCACGTTTCCGGCGCTCGTCGCGATCCTGCCCCCCGATCCGTCGCGGATGGTGGTGGCCAATGCCACGAGCACGATCGGCCTGTGGCCGGGCGCGGTCGCGGCGGCGTGGGCCTATCGCGGCCAGCGGTCCGGGCAGCCGAGCTGGGCACGGTGGCTCATGCTTCCCAGCGGTGCGGGCGCGATCGTGGGAGCGGCGCTCATGCTGATGCTGCCGCCGGAGTGGTTTCGGGCGGCAGTGCCCTGGCTGATCCTGCTGGCGGCGGTGCTGTTTTCAGTGCAGCCATGGCTGGTGCGTGCGACCACCGAACGCACCCCGGATCCTCGTCATCTTTCCGCGGGGCAGTCGGCACGCGCGGCTGATCCGCTGTTCCTGGCGTGTGTGCTGCAATTCTTCGTGGCCGTGTATGGCGGCTACTTCGGGGCCGGCATCGGCATTCTCATGCTCGCCATGCTCGGGCTCCTCGGCCTTGGCGACATCCACCGCCTCAATGCGGTGAAAAACGTCCTCGGCACGGTGGTCAACGGCACCGCGGCGGCCCTTTTCGCCGGCGGCTCTCTCCTCGGGGGCCAAGATGTCTCCTGGCCGCATGCCCTCGTGATGGCCGTGGCATCCGTGATCGGCGGGCTCGGCGGCTCGCACCTCGCCCGGCGGATGCCGGCGGCGACGGTGCGCCGGATGGTGGCCATCATCGCGTTCGCCCTGGCCGGCTATTATTTCGCCACGTGAACCTCACATGCTCGTCGCCACAGATCACCTTACGAAGCGGTATGGAGCGTTTGCAGCGCTCGATGGCTGCTCGGTCGGCGTCCGGCAGGGAGAGATCTTCGGCCTCCTCGGGCAAAACGGCGCCGGCAAGACCACGCTCCTACGGCTCCTGCTCGGCTTCATCGCGCCCACGTCTGGGTCGGCGCGGATCGCGGGCTTCGACTGCGTCGCCCAGTCGCTCGAGGTCCGGGCCCGCACCGCCTACCTGCCCGGCGAGGCCCGGCTCTTCCGTCGCATGACGGGCCATGCGGTGCTCGATTTCTTCGCCGGCCTGCGCCGTGAGTGCAGCCGGGCCGTTGCGACGCAGGTGGCCGAGCGGCTGGAGCTCGATTGCTCGCGGCAGGTGTCGCGGATGAGCACGGGCATGCGGCAGAAGCTCGCCCTGGCGATGGTGCTGGCCACCGACGCGATGCTCGTGATCCTCGACGAGCCCACGGCCAACCTCGATCCCTCCGCCCGGGCGGAGGTACTGGCGCTCGTCCGCGAGGCGCGGGCCGCGGGCCGGACGGTGATCTTTTCCTCGCATGTGCTGTCGGAAGTCGAGGAGACGTGCGACCGCGTGGCGATTCTTCGCAAGGGGCGGCTCGTCCACGAGCAGTCGATCGAGCAGATGCGGCGCAGCCATCGGATCATGGCCCGGCTGACGGGCGCTTGGACGGCGGTACCGGCGGGCCTCGACCGGCATGTCTCGATCGTCCACGGCGATGACGGCCACGTGACGATGGAGTCGGGGGAAACGCTGACCCATCTGCTGGGCTGGCTGGCGCAGCTGCCGCTGGCGGAGGTGCGGATCGAACCGATCGGGCTGGGGGCGGTGTATGAGCAGTTCAAGTGAGGCCCTCTACGCGAGCATTCGCCATGTGGAATAGCGCGATCTGGAAAAAGTCGTGGGGGGATCAGCGCGGGCTCGTGCTCTCGTTGGCCGCGCTGTGGATCGTCTTTCCCTGGCTCTACATCTGGCTCTCCGCGCAGATCCCCATGACCGCGTTTCAAGACGTGCTCCTCCGGGCGCTTCCCCAGGACTGGCAGAAACTCTCCGGCGTGCCCTTCAGCGAGGTGGCCACCCACGCCGGCCGGGTGGCGCTGGCGTTCATCGATCCGGTCGTGATCCTCACCTCGGTCGTATGGGGCGTCACGCGCGGCAGCGACGCCGTGTCCGGGCAGGTGGAGCGGGGCACGATGGAGATGATCCTCGCCCAGCCGGTGCGGCGGTCGGCCGTGTTCATCACGCAGGCTTTGGCCACGACCGCCGGCGCCGCCCTGCTCGCGGGCCTGCTTCTGGCGGGCGTGTGGACGGCGATCTCGTTCGGGCCGTGGGCCGGCAAGGTTGATCCCGCGCGGTTCGTGCCGGCGGCGCTCAACGTGTTCGGCCTGATGGTCTGTTTCGCCGGCCTCACCGCCTGCGTGTCGGCCGCCGATTCCCACCGCTGGCGGACGATCGGCATCCTCTGCGGGTTCTACGTGTTCTCGCTCCTGGCCAAGCTCGTCGGCCGGCTGAGCGGATCGCTGTCTTGGATGGGTTTTCTCTCGGTATTCAACGCCTACGAGCCGCAACGGCTCGTAGGCGACCCCGCGGAGGCCTGGCAGCGGCTGGCCGGGTATGACGCCGTCCTCGTGGGCATGGGCCTGGCGGCCTATGCCCTCGGGGCGCTGATCTTCTCGAAACGAGACCTCCCCGCCCCGCTCTGATTTCCGCATACTATGCGGCAACCCCACCGGGAGGCCTGGTTGCCCATGTTGTTCACGATTTCCTCGCGCGCCCTGCTTCTCGCCGCCCTGCTGGCGGCCGGCTCGGCGTTTGCCGACGACCACCCCGGGCAGCAGCACCTCGACGAGGCGATCGAGGCCAAGCTTGCGGCCGACAACCTCGACGATTTCGCGACCGTTCTCGATCTCTGCAAGCGGGCCCTCGACAAGGGGCTCTCCGACGAATCGAAGGCGTTCGCGGAAAACCTCTACACGGGCACGCTCATCGACCGTGCCGGCATGGTGGTCGACGCGATCTTCGGCTCCAAAGACACGCCCGACCCCCAGTGGCCGCGGATGCGCTCGTTTGCCATGCGGGATCTCAACGAGGCCGTCAAGCGCGACCCGCAGCTCGGCGAGGCCCATCTGATGATCGCCCGCCTCGAGGCTCTCCCCGGCGGCAACCGCGAGCGGGCCACGCAGTCGGCCGAGAAGGCTGTGGAACTGCTCCAGGAAAACAACCTCGGCCAGGCGCGGGCCCACCTCGTGATCGGCAACCTCGAAGACGAAGACGAAGGCAAGCGCCGGGCGTCGTTCGACAAGGCCGTGGAACTCGCCCCGCGCGACCCCGACGTGCGCCGCACCCGCGGCCTGTTCCACCTCGTCAACGACGATTTCGAAGAGGCCCGGGCCGACTTGGAGGTGGCGATCGAGGAAGACCCCGACGATGCCTCCCTGCAGGAAGCCCTGGGCATGGCCCTCCTGATGGCCCAAAACCTGGAGGATGCCCAGAAGGCGTTCGACAAGGCGTTGGAGATCAACCCGCAGGCCCCGTCCGCCCTGCTGCAGCGGGCCCGCGTGCTGGCCCTCAAGGGGGAAAAGCCGAAGGCCATCGCCGATCTCGACAAGGCGATCGAGATCAGTCCCGACGACATGATCCCGCTGGTCCTGCGAGCCCGCATCCTGCAGCAGGCTGGGGAGACGGAAAAAGCCCTGGCCGATCTGGAGAAGGTGCTCGGCAAGCAGCCGGATCATCCGGCGGCGTTGGAGCTCCGCGGCCTCATCGCCGCCGAGCGCAACGACTACCCTGCCGCGATTCGCGACTTCCGCAAGCTCGTGGCCAAAAACTCCGACGATGCCGTCGTCATCGGCCAGTTGGGCATGCTCTACCTGGCCGCGAAGCAGCCGCGCGAGGCGATCAAGCGGTTCACGCGGGCCCTGGAGCTCGAGGAAAACCAGTTCCTCAGCCGCCGTGGCCGCAGCGATGCCGAGATTTCAATCGGCGACCATAAAGCCGCGTTGGCCGACCTCGAAAAAGCGTTGACCCTGGCGCCCGACGACACGGGCGTGCTCAACAACCTTGCCTGGCTGCTGGCCACGTCGCCCGACGACGCCCTCCGCGACGGCAAGCGCGCGATCGAACTGGCCAACAAGGCCTGCGAGGAAACGAAGTGGGAGCAGGCCCATATCATCTCCACGCTGGCCGCCGGCTATGCGGAAACGGGCGACTTCGAGACCGCCCGCAAATACAGCAAGCAGGCCGTGGAGACGGGCGTTGAGACGCCGGAAGTGAAGGGGCAACTGGAGAAGGAATTGGCCAGTTACGAGGCAGAAAAACCTTGGCGTGAGCGGCAGTCGGTGGAAGAGGAAGACGGCGAGGAGAAGCCGGTCACCCCGCTGGAGCCGCCGCTCAAAGCAGACGACGCCGAGGAGCCGGAGGTGAAGAAGCCGGCCGCAGTTCCGCGTCCGCAGCGCGCCCCCCGGCGGCCTTTCGATTGAGGGCATTCTCCCCGGGCGGACGTGCCAAAGTCGCTTGGACCTCTGGTCTGCGCGTGCCTCCGAACGGTCGGGGATCCTGCCTCGAAAAAGCCGCCGTCTTTCATCGCTGCCGGGTGGAGGGTGGCTTGGCCGGGGCCGTAACCGCCGATTGCCGCATCACGGCATCGGCGTCCAGCAGTGACACCCGACCGTCAATCCGGTGATGGCTAAGAGCCTCGATTTTCACCGCGTTGCCGAACAGGACCAGCAAGCCGCCGGCAGGGGTCTCGCCCATGTGAAGAGAGGCTCTGGGTATGGGCGACGTGTTTGTTCGAGACTGCGCCCAGCCTTGGGCTGCCGACGCGATCACCCACGATGGCGAGAGCGGTGCCCGCGCCACAGCGAGCGGGGTCTCGGGTGAGGCTTCGACCTTGCCGGCGGTCGATGTGAGCGTTTCAGCACGTGCCGCAATCGCGGCACCAGCAATCACAAGAGAGAACGCCCGAACCAGGAAATCCCCACAAAACGCGGATCTCATGAATAGTTTCCCTGCGTGCACCCCCCGAACCAGGAAAAAAGTTTGCCGCGTCGCGGCACCCGCGTCAAGGGCTTGGTCTTGCTGCCTGTGTCGCTCACCCGAAGGTGGGATGCGGCCTTGGGCCGGCAGAAAAAGCGGCGATCACCGCGGGCCCGCCAGCTTGGCGGACGCGGCCTGGGCGGCGGCACGGTTGCCCGCCCGTTCCCAGCTGCGAATCGCGAGATGTTGCGCGTCGGTGGCCATGTCGATGCGGCCGTCGGCCCAGGCCCGGTCGGCCAGAGCCTCCGCCGCCAGCGCCATCAGCGTGGCACGCCGCGGGTCGAGCGCCAGCAGCGGCACCTGCCCGAGGGAGCCGAGCTCCGCGTCGATTTCGTCGAATTCGAAGGCCGCCGACTGGATGGCGATCGCCCGTTTGATCGTGTCGGCGTTGCCCGCGGCGGCCCCGAGGCGGCGGGCCTCGTCGAGGAGCAGCCATTTCAGCGGCTTGTCGTCTTCGGTGAGCGCCGCCTCCATGAAGGTCTCGGCCGCCATCAAGGCGCCGGCGGTCGTTTCCGTGTGGGAGAGCGGCTCGCGAAACCTGGCTTTCAGCGTTACCCGGGCGTCGACGAGCTCGCGGGCCGATGGGGGCTTGGCGAGCGCCCCACCGGCGGAGAACTGCCGCATGGTGGGCCGACCCGTGGCCTCATCCGCGGCGGCGGGGCAACAGAAGAGCACGGCCAAGGCAAGGAGAAGGGGCATGCCATGAGTATGACGACGCGGCGAGGGGCGATGCCAGATTATTTCGACAGACCGGAGGTCTGTCGCCACGGTTCCCCCCACGTGGCATAGACCTGTGGTCTGTGACTAAACATCCTGACAGACCGGAGGTCTGTCACCACGGTGAGGAAAGGCCTCTCCCCACTTGTCATCTCGCCGACGGGTAGAAGTGCGAGAGATTCTGAAACGTCGATGCATGCCCCGTGGGGCGGATCGTCTCGTCGATCTGGCGGCCGCTCGTGCCTCGCTGGATCTGTTGCACCTGGTTCTGCAGCCGGTTGATCTGCCGCCCTTGGGAGAGGGCCTCGATCTGCTGCTGCTGCTGCTGTTGAAGCGGCATCACCATCTGGTGGTAGACATTGCCTATAGCCTGCGGATTGTTGGAGAAGTTTGACATCTGCTGGTAAGCGCTCACTGGCGGCCGCCGGTAGAAACTTTCGAAAGGCTTCCCCGAGCCTCCGTTTTGCGCGGCGGCCTCGCCGGCTCCCCAGCCTGCGACGCAGACCACCACCGCCGCGGCCAAGATGATTTGCTTCAGGCATGCTTTCATCGGCATCCACTCCTCCCCCGAAGTATATACGCCTATTCCGCGGCGGTGGTCGTCTCGGGCAATTCGTAGGTCGCCAGCACCAGATCCATGAGGGCCCTGACGCCCGCCTTGACCACCGGCTTGTCGTGGATCCAGGCCGCGAATTCCTCGCCGTGGGCCAGGTAGGCGTCGGCCAGCCATTCCGGAGCCTCGGTCAGCAGCCACGCCCGGAACACGAGCCACTTGGCGTTATCAGCACCATACACTTCGCGGGCCACCCAGCAGGCACCGAAATTCGGGTTGAAGCCGAACGGGAAGCGGTTGTATTGCTGCACAGTACTGGCGCCGAGCAGGGCGAAGCCGAAGATCCGCTCGAAGGGAGCCGTGATCCTCCCGAGCATGCTGTCGAAGGCCACCATGTGGTCCTGGGCGATAAACACGCGGTCACCCGGCAGGAGCTGGTAGTTGGTGGCGGTGGCGCCGCCTTTCATCACCGCCTCGATGTCGACGGGCATCACCTGGTCGCAGCCCACGCCCGAGGGGGCCGGCCGCGCGATCCAGATGTCCTTGCTGGAGAGCCGGGAGAGGCCGTTGATCTGCGCGATGGCGTCGAGCACGGTCTCGTTGCCGGTCACGGGAAACCGGGCCACGTTGTCGCCATAGCCCGCCCCCTCGGTGATCACGTAATACACCTTCGAGTTGTAGGAAAACACGTCAACGCTCACGAGCGGCGCATCGAGATGCTTGGCGAGATGGTCCTCGATCGCCTGCTTCGCCTCTTCGAGCGTCTTGCCGGTCACGAACACGGTTCCATACGTGCCCAGGTTGATCGTGCCGTCTGGGCCCACGAGGTGCTCGCCGGCGATCTGCTGCTGGCCGGCGGCCTGGGCCAGGGTGAGCGACACCTGCGGCTCGCGGAGCACCCGCTTCAGGTGGCGGAAGACGGCGTCCTGCGCCTCCTCCAGCGACATGTTGCCCACCATCACCTTCCCATACGAAGGCCCGAGGTCGAGCATCCCGCCCGGCTCCACGACGTAGAGCCCATTGATCGGTTGTTCGAGGAGCGTGCCCTCCACGATCACCTGCAGCGTGTCGAACGATTGGATGCGGAACGGCGGCTTGGGCACCACGCGGAGGGCGTCGATGAGGAGGATGTCCGGCGGTTCGATCACATAGGGGGGCAGCGTGACCTTCGCCAGTTCCTTGGCGGGCATCTTGGCGGGATCGCCGGGGCAGTTGGCGTCGAGGGTGGCCTGCCGGTCCATCGCCCGCTGCGGCCGCCCAAACGTAGTGCAGCCGGTCGCCACGAGGGCGAGCAGAGCGACAGGAAAAAGACGGATCAGGCGGTCCATGCCACACTCCCTGCAATCGACAAAGTCGTTGCAGTCGGGTTTATCGGCATGGACGGAAGGAAAACTTTGCCCGGTTTGTCACGCGGGTTCGGGGAGGATGGGAAGGCTGCTTTTCGACAGACCGGAGGTCTGTCGCCACGGTGGGGAAAGGGTCTGTCGCCACGGTAGGGGCAGGTCTGTCGGCTCTTTCCCCGGTTTTTCGCTGCCCGCCATAAAACGGCGTAAACTATTCGTGGGATGTTAGTTGCCACCCGCGGGAAAGAGCCGCACTCCCGATGCCCATTCTCCCCCAGCAGCGCGACATCTACCCCGCCGACCTGCTCGACGGCCCTCCCGCCCCATCTTCCCTGCCCTGCCAGTGGGTGGCCTTCTACACGCTTTCCCGCCGCGAGAAAGACCTGATGCGGAAACTGGAAGCGGCTGAGGTGCCGTTTTACGGTCCGCTCGTGAAGCGGCGGCTGCGTTCCCCCGGGGGTCGCACCCGGGTTTCCCACGTGCCGCTCTTTTCCGGCTACGTTTTCGCCCGCGTGGATGACGGCCAGCGCCGGTCCGCCCTGGCCACCAACACCGTCGCCCGCTGGCTCCCGGTGCCCGACGAAGTCGCCCTGATCGCAGACCTGCGGGCCGTCAAACAGCTCATCGAGAGCGACCGACCGCTCACGCCGGAGGCCCGGCTCGAACCAGGCCAGCTTGTCCGCGTACGGAGTGGAGCCCTCCGCGGGCTGGAAGGCTCCGTGCTCAAGCGACACGGCCGCGACCGGCTCGTGGTGGCCGTGCGGTTTCTCAACCAGGGCGTCTCGATGGAATTGGAAGACGTCGATCTCGAGCAGGTCTGATGAAATCCTACTTCGCGTCAACAGCATCCAGCGCTCGCGAATGGTGGCGCGCCCGCCTCCCCACCCGCGAGGCCGTCATCGTCACGGCCCTGCTCGCGCTGCTCTTCGAGCTCACCTACCTGTCGGCATTCTTCGTCCGCGGCGAATTGCTGCTGCGGCCCTCCGACGCCCGCACGATCCTGGCGACGATCGGCTGGGTGATGGCGATCAAAACGCTCATCTTCTACTGGCGCGGGTTCTGCCATCGGCCGTGGCGGGCGGCCCGCTTCCAGGATCTCAACAAGCTGATCCGTGGCAGCACGGCGGCCCTGTTCGCGCTCATCGCGGTCAACTATTTCGGCCAATACATCCGCGGCTGGGTTCCGATCCCGCGGTCCGTGCTCCTACTCGACTGGGTGTTCACGGTCGTGGCGGTGGGCGGCATGCAGGCCATCGCGAGAAGCCTCTACGAGGAGATCATGCCGATCACGACGGCGGGCCACGAAACGCCCGTGCTCGTCATCGACGCCTCCGATGGGGGCCGAGCCCTGGCCGAGGCCCTGCCTGCCATTCGTCCGCGGCATTATTTCGTCGCCGGCCTGCTCGACGACGATCCCGATCGCTACGGCCTGCGGATCGGCCGTGCCCGCGTGCTCGGCCCCATCGGCATGGCGCCGGCGTGCGCCGAGCGGCTGCGGGCGAAGGAGGTGATCGTCCGCGACGGGGCGATCTTCGGCAGCCGGCTGCGGGCCCTCTGCGACGCGTGCGCCTTGATCAACGTGCGGGTGCGGATCGCGGAAAACTGCCCCGCCGACCCACCCGGCGACGGCGCGGGGCGGCCGGCGGCTTCCGTCAAGCCGATCCGCGTCCGCGATATCCAACTGCACGACATGCTCGCTCGGCCACAGGCCCACCTCGACGACCACGATTCGCGGGTCGTGCCGTTGGTGGAGGATAAGTGCGTGTTGGTGACAGGTGCGGGGGGCTCGATCGGCAGCGAAATCTGCCGCCAGTTGCTGCGGTTTCTTCCGGCGAAGGTCGTGCTCGTGGAGCGGTCGGAGGCGGCCCTCTTCGCGATTCATCGGGAGCTCACGGAGCGGCGGGCGATGCCGTCGACGGCGATCGTGCCCCTGCTGTGCGACATCGCCGACAAGGACCGCGCAGCGGCCGTGCTCCGCGCATATCGGCCGGCGATCGTGATCCATGCCGCGGCGTTCAAGCACCTGCCGCTGATGGAATCGCACCCCATCGAGGCGATCACCAACAACACGCTCGCCACGGCCACCTTCGCCGACCTTTCGGCCGCCGCCGGGGTCGAAACCTTCATCGCCCTGTCCACCGACAAGGCCGTGTATCCCTCGAGCGTCATGGGGGCTTCGAAGCTCGTCGCCGAGCGGTATCTGGAGGCGTTGTCGCAGGATTCGGGCACGAAATTCGTCGCCGTCCGCTTCGGCAACGTGCTCGGATCGAGCGGCAGCGCCGCGCCGATCTTCATCGACCAGCTCACACGTGGCCTGCCGATCAAGGTCACGCACCCCGACGTCCGTCGCTATTTCATGACCATCGACGAGGCCGCGCAGCTCGTGATCCTCGCCGGTGCGATGAGCCCCCAAGGGGGCGTCTACGTGCTCGACATGGGCGATCCGCTGCCGATCGTGGATCTCGTGGCGAGCATCGCCTTCGTGATGAACGTGCCGGCGGCCGACGTGCGGATCCACTACTGCGGTCTGCGCCCGGGCGAGAAGCTCGACGAAGACCTGTTCTTCAAGGAGGAGGTCCGCGAACCGACGGCCAGCCCGCTCGTCATCCGCGCCGACCGCTCCGCGCGGCAGCTGGAGGAGGTGCGATCCTGGCTCGACGACCTCCGCGCCGCCATCGCCAAGGGCCCCGAGGCCGCGGCGGCCACGCTCATGGCGATCGCCAACCGCGATTCCGCCACGCTCTCCTCGCACCACGCTTCAACGGTCTCGCCGTGAGCAGCCCCTCCTCCGCCGCGCCCGTCGCTGCCGCGTGGCGCGTGCCATTCGTGAGGCCGGATCTCCCCGCCTCCGGCGACCTGGCGGCCGTCTTTCGCCGCATCGTAGAGAGTGGCCAGGTGACGAAGGGCCCCGAGCTCGCTTCGCTCGAGGCGGATGCCCGGGACGTGTTGGGCGCGGATGACGTCGTCGCCGTGTCGAGCTGCTCGGTGGGGCTGGCGCTCGGCCTGCGGGCGTGGCAGGCCCTGCATCCTCCGGCCGCCGGCAGCGTCGGCCGCACCGAGGTGATCGTACCGAGCTTCACGTTCCTGGCCGCGCCGGCGGCCGTCGTCTGGGCCGGCCTCGAGCCGGTGTTCGTCGACTGCGATCCGGCAAGCTGGACGGTCTCGCCCGATGCCGTGGCCGCGGCGGTCGGCCCGCGCACAGCGGCGATCCTCGCCTGTCACACATTCGGATGCCCATGCGACCTTCCCGCGCTCGAGGCCATCGCGGCGCAGGCCGGGGTTCCGCTGATGGTCGATGCCGCCCATGCGCTGGGCAGCCGGTGCCATGGCGTGCAGGTGGGAAGGGAGGGATTCGCCCAGGTCTTCAGCCTTTCCGCCACGAAGCTCGTCGTCGCCGGCGAGGGGGGGCTTGTGGCCACGTCGTCGCCGGCGTTCGCCGCGCTCCTGCGGGAGCTGCGCGAATACGGCAACGACGGCCACTACGGCTGCACCGTCCCCG
>JBIIIP010000111.1:0-9628 GCA_044234625.1 Pirellulales bacterium
CGGCCTCAACGGTCGGCTGCCAGAGCTGTCGGCCGCGCTCGGCCGGGCATCGCTGGCCCGGCTCGACCAAGTCCGCGAGGCGCGGGCCGCGGCGGCGGCGGCCTACCGCAGTGTCCTTTCCGGATGCGAGGGCATCGGCGTGCAGGCGATCCCGTCGGTAGCGGAGAGCAGCTGGAAGGATTTTTCGATCACCATCGACGCCTCCCGGACGGGCATCGACCGCGACACGCTCCGAGCCGCGCTCGCCGAGCGGGGCATCGACACTCGGGCCTACTATTCGCCCGCCTGCCACCGCATGGCGGCATTCGCCGCGAATCATGCGTCGCGGCCCGCGCTGGCCGTCACCGACGTCCTCGCGGCCACCAGCCTGTCGCTGCCCATGGGCGGGCACGTCACTCCCGACGTGGCCCGCGACGTGGCCGGTGAAGTGCTGGGCCTTATGCCGGAAAGGACGTGTGCGCGATGAAACCCGCCGCGGCCACCACCGATTTCTTTCCGCCGCTCGACGACCTGGAGGTCGTGCTCTGGCCGGGCGCGGCCTTGCTCGTGTTCGTGGTCTCGGCGGCGATCGTCGACCTCGTCATCGTGCTGGCCACGCGGTATCGGCTTGTCGATCTTCCCAATCAGCGCAGCGCCCACGCCCTGCCCACCGCGCGCGGCGGTGGCATTGCGATCGTGATCACGGTCACCGCCGCGGCGATCGCCGTCGCCTTCCGCTGGCCAAACGTGGCCCTGGGGGTGTTGCTGGGAGCGCTCCTCCCCTCGCTCGTGATCGGCTTCGTGGGCGTCATCGACGACGTCCAGCCGCTGCGGGCCCTGCTCCGCCTGTTCCTACAGATCGCCGCCGCCGTGGTGGTCACCCTCGTGCTCGGGCCGCTCCGTTCGATCACGCTCCCCGGCATGCCGCCTGTGGAACTTGGCTGGTGGGCCTGGCCGCTCACCGTTTTGTGGGTCGTGGGCATGATCAACGCCTTCAATTTCATGGATGGCAGTGACGGGATGGCCGCGCTGGGCAGCGTGACGGTGGGCTTCGCGATCGCCGTGATGGCGGCTGCCGTATGGGCTCCCGCGCCGATGGTGCTCAGCGCGTTCATCGCGGCGGCGGCCGGTGGGTTCCTGGTGTTCAACTGGCATCCGGCCCGCGTGTTCATGGGCGACGTGGGCAGCGCGTTCCTGGGCACGCTTTTCGCGGCGGTGCCGCTGCTCTTTCCCGGGACGATGCGGGGCTTGGTGTTCGTGCCGGTCGTGATGGCCTTGTGGCCCTATATCTACGATCCGCTCGTCTCGGTGATCCGGCGGGCGTGGAACGGCCACAACCCTCTCGAGCCGCACCGCGAATTTCTCTTCCATCGGCTGATTCGCAGCGGGGTGTCGCATGCATGGTCGGCGGTGCTCTATGCGTGCCTGTCGGCCGCCGGCGGCTTGCTGGGGATCGCCCTGGTGACGGGCATCATGCCCGCCGCCTACGAATGGACGGCGCCCCTGGCGATCCTCGCGCTGGCCGGGCTGCTCACCGTGGGGATCGAATACCGTTGTGCGCGGTGTGGGCTGGCATCTGCGGGAGGCTCGGCGCATGCCCCACGATGACGTGCCCGAGCCACCCGGCGGCGTCTACGCAGCGGTGCTCAAGCGGCTGAGCGACTTCTTCTTCGCCGGGCTGCTGCTCGTGGCGCTGGCGCCGGTGATGGTGGCCACGGCCGTGATCATCCGGGTCGTCCTCGGCCGGCCGGTGCTCTTTTTGAGCGAGCGGGCCGGAAGGGAGGGGCGGGCCTTCCGGCTGGTGAAGTTTCGCTCGATGAGCGAGGCCCGCGACGGCGATGGTCGGCTGCTTCCCGACGCCGCGCGGCTCGGGCGGCTGGGCCGGCTCCTCCGCCGCACGAGCCTCGACGAGCTCCCCCAACTGTTCAACGTGCTCGTGGGCCACATGAGCCTCATCGGACCGCGGCCGCTGCCCATGCGCTACACGTCCCGCTACACCCCCCGCCAGGCGGCGCGGCTCCTGGTGCGGCCCGGCCTTTCCGGCTGGGCCCAGATCCACGGCCGCAACGCCCTCGGCTGGGACGACCGGCTGGAGCTCGACGCCCAATACGTGGAATTTCTCGGCCGCTGGTATGCCCCGGCCGTGGACCTGTGGATTGCCGTCGTCACCGCGTTTCAAATCGTCTACCAATCCCTCACCGGCCGAGGCGTGGCGGCGCCCGGCTCGGCGACGATGACCGAGTTCAACCCATGACGCCCTCCGATGCGATCTCCGCCGCAATCCGTCAGGTGCTGCGCGACACCGGCCGCGACACGAAGGCGATCCAGCCGGAGCAACGGCTCGCGGCCGATCTGGGCCTCGATTCGCTTGACCTCGCGCAGACGATCGTCCTCCTGGAGCGGTCACTCGGCATTGACCCGTTCCGTGATGCATCGGCCGCGGCCCCGCGGCCCGCGCTCCGCACCGTCTCCGACCTGATCACGATCTACACTATTCACCTCGCGTCCCTGCCGCGGCAGGGCCAGCCATCATGACCGCCGCTGAAGCAACCATCCTTTCGAACCTCGCCGACGCCCCCGTCGAAGACCGCCTCGCCTTTGCGATCACGGAGGTGGCCCGGCAGATGCCCGACCGCGTGGCGATCGTGGCTCAGGCAGGCAGCGATGCCCGCCGCACGATCGACTATGCATCGCTCGCCACCGCGATCACGGCGCTCGAGGGGCAACTCGATGCCATGCGGCCGATCGGCGTGGTGGCCCGGGCGAAGCGGGTGGAATCACTGGTGGCGATCGCCGCGGCCTGCGGCCGGCAGCACGTGCCGGTGGCGTTCCTGGCGGAAGACTCCCGCGACCTCGTGGGCGAATTGAGGGACTGGATCACGGTCGACGACGGCCTTTCCATCCCCGCAGACCCAACGCGGCCGCGGCTGGAGTTCGATGCCGTGCCGCCGAATGTGGTGGTGGCCACGTCGGGCACGAGCGGCCCGCCCAAGCTCGTCGATCATTCCTGGGAATCGCTTCTGGCGGCGGCGCGGCTGGCCGAGCAGTGGCATGGCCTTGGCTGGCTGCTCGTCTACGACGCCACCCGCTGGGCCGGACTGCAGGTCTGGCTCCAGTCGCTCCTCACCGGCGGCCGCCTCGTGGTGCCCGCTTCGCGGGATCCCGACGTGGTATCGAAGGCCCTGGCCGACGAGGAGGTGGCCGTTCTCCCGGCCACGCCCACGCTCTTGCGGCGGCTGGTGATGTCGGCGGATCAGGCGTTGCTTTCCCGCGCGAAGGTCGATCGGATCACGCTGGGCGGCGAGGCGGCCGACGCAACGCTGCTCGACCAGGTGCGACAGGCGTTTCCACGGGCGAAGATCACGCAGGTGTATGCCACGACGGAGCTGGGCGAGGTGTTTCGCGTCACCGACGGCAAGCCCGGCTTTCCTGCGGCGTGGCTCGGCAAGGCGCTGCCCGGGGGCGGCCGGCTCACGACGCGCCGCGACGGCGAACTGCTCGTGCAGCTCTCGCGTGATGCGACCGACGTGGCCACGGGCGATCTGGTCGAAAAGCGGGGCGACCGTTATGAGTTCACGGGCCGCCGCAGCGACGTGATCGTGGTGGGCGGGGCGAAGGTGTATCCGCGCCGTGTGGAGGAGGTGCTCCGTCGCGTGCCCGGAATCGCCGATGCCAGGGCCTATGGGCTGCCGAGCGCCGTCACGGGAGAGCTGGTGGCGGCGGAAGTGGTGCTCCACGATCCGCTGCCGGAGGGCATCCTGCCCGACGCCGTGCGGGCCGCGGCCCTGGCGATGTGTCGCGATTCGCTCGAGGCCCATTCCGTACCGCGAATCCTCGACATCGTGAAGAAGATCGCCACCACCGCGGCTGGCAAAATCCCGCGTCGCCGGGCCTGATACGGTTCCCACTTGAGTCTCGCACGGAAAAAGGTGACAGCCACCATTTGCCGGTCGCCGAAGGCGACACGGCCCCGGCCGAAGGCCGGGGTCTCCAGACAAATGGTGGCTGTCACCTTTTTCCTGCCCTGAACCGACAAAACCCGCTGGCTTCCCGATGCCAATCTCACTCCTCTCCGGCGGTTCTCGCGGGCTGGGCCTGGCGGCGGTCGAACGGCTGCTCGCCCGCGGCGACGCGGTGGCGACCTTTTCGCGGCGTGGCTCCGCGGACCTGGCAAGGCTGGCAGCCGCGCATCCCGAGCGGCTTCTTGTGGCGGAGGTCGATGCCGCCGACGCGGGGGCCGTGCGCGGTTTCGTTGAGCGGGCGGCGGCGCGTTTCGGCCGGATCGATCACTGCATCGCGAATGCGGGGATTGCGGCGGAGGGCGTGCTGGCCACGGTGTCCGACGCCGAGATAGACGCGATGCTCGCGGTGAATCTCAAGGGCGCGATCGTGCTCGTCCGCGAGGCGGTGCGGCAGATGCTCGTGCAGGAGAAGGTGCGGCCAGAGGTACACGCGTCCATCACGCTCGTGTCGTCGGTGGTGGCGGCGCGGGGCAGCCCGGGCCTGTCGGTTTATGCGGCGACGAAGGCTGGCCTGGAGGGATTTGCCCGGAGCCTGGCGCGAGAAGTGGGCCCGCGGGGCATCCGTGTCAACGCGGTCGCCCCGGGCTTTTTGGAGACGGATCTTTCGGCATCCTTGTCGGCGGAGAATCGGGCGCGGATCGCGCGGCGGACGGCCCTGGGGCGGCTGGGCACGCCGGCCGACGTGGTGGGCGCGATCGAGTTTCTCACGAGCGATCGCGCCGCCTTTATCACCGGGCAGGTGCTCACGGTCGACGGCGGGTAACGTGCCGCACAGAGTGGCAGAGGCCTCTTGCCAGTGGCCAAGAGCGGAGAAAAGTGGCATAGACCCCTGGTCTGTGATGTCCACACGTGGCATAGACCTCTGGTCTGTGACCAAGAACTCTGACAGACCGGAGGTCTGTCACCACGGTTTAGGGGCGCGCGCCTATCTGTCACCACGGCTTGGAGGCGCGCGCCACTGTGTCACCACTTTCAAGCAAAAGTGGCATAGACCTCTGGTCTGTGATGTCCACACGTGGCATAGACCTCTGGTCTGTGACCAAATAGTTCAACAGACCGGAGGTCTGTTGCCACATAATGGGAGCCGCGCGCCTATCTCTCACCACGGCTTGGAAGCCCGCCCGCCCATCACCACACACCTGAATCAGATCTCCCTCACACGCTTCTCCACGCCGAAGAAAATTCCCACTCCTCCGGCCGGCCACACAGACCAGCCTTCACCGGGTTGAACTCGACATAGTTCACCACCTGCATCATCTCCTCGTCGTCTCGCAGCACGCGGTCGTAGCTTTCCGCCTGCCAAAAAGCTCCTCCCCGGCCGAGCAGGCGGTTGCACCGCAGGGCCGTATAGCTTTTGAGCGACTTCAGGATCGCAGGTCGGTCCCATTCCTGTGCCGCATGAAAGACCCAGTGAAAATGGCTTGGCATCACCACGTAGGCCAGCGTGTGATATCGCTCCCCTTCGAAGTGCTGGATACCGTCACGCACGATTGCGGCAACTCGCCGATCCGCACACCAACGCACGGGAGCGTGGTCGTCGAGCCAATCGTCGTGGCGGTTGAAGGCTTCGAGCGAAGGGGCGGCATTCCGCAACAGGCCCCTCGCCGGAAGACTGCCCGCAAGGCAGGCGGTGATGAAGTAGACACCGCCGCGGACGTCGTAGTGGGGAAGAAGACGGCGGCGAAACGTGGTGTGAGTGAGGGTCATTGATGCTTGCTCCTGGGTGTGTACAGGCGTACAGTACACGGAGGCAGGGAACGAGTCAAGTGGGGGCCGCATTCGACAGACCGGAGGTCTGTCGCCACGTTTCGGAGGGCGCGCGCTACCCTGTCGCCACGTTTCCAGCCCACGTGGCATAGACCTCTGGTCTGTGACCCTCCCCACGTGGCATAGACCTCTGGTCTGTGACTCTCCCCACGTGGCATAGACCTCTGGTCTGTGACCAAAAATCCCAACAGACCGGAGGTCTGTTGCCACTTTTGGGAGGCCCCCCTGCTACACGAACCGCTCGCCCCGAGCGTCCTTCGCTGACACGATCGGCTCGCCCGCGATCGGCCACGCGATTTGGAGCGTGGGGTCGTTCCAGAGGATGCATCGCTCCGACGCGGGATCGTAGTAGTCGGTGGTCTTGTAGAGCACCTCGGCCCCGGCCGAGGTCACGAGAAACCCGTGCGCCAGCCCCGGCGGGATCCACATCTGCCGCCGGTTCTCCGCCGAGAGTTCCACGCCGCACCATGCCCCCCGCGTAGGCGAATCGGGGCGGATGTCGACGGCCACGTCGAACACGCTCCCCACGACCACGCGCACGAGCTTCCCCTGGGGCCTGTTCTCCTGATAGTGCAGGCCGCGGAGCACCCTCTCCCGGCTCACGCTGTGGTTGTCCTGCACGAAAGTCACCGGGCCGCCCACGGCCGTCTCGAAGGCGGCGTGGTTGAAGCTTTCGAAGAAACAGCCGCGGCTGTCTTCAAACACCCTGGGCTCGATCACCACGACGCCCGGAATGGAGGTGGCCTCGACGTGCATCACGACAGCCCCTCGGTGGCGAGTTCACGCAGATACTCGCCGTAGCCGCTCTTCGCGTAGCGCACCGCCAAAGCCTCGAGGTGGCCATTGTCGATCCAGCGGTTGCGCCAGGCGATCTCCTCCGGGCAGCAGATCTTGAGGCCCTGCCGCTTCTCCAGAGACTGGATGAATTGGCCGGCCTCGAGCAGGCTGTCGTGCGTGCCCGTGTCGAGCCAGGCATCGCCGCGGCCCATCGTCTGCACGGCCAGTTGCCCCCGCTCCAGGTAGACCCGGTTCACGTCGGTGATCTCCAGTTCGCCGCGGCCGCTCGGCTTGATCGAAGCCGCAATGTCGACCACCTGCTCGTCATAGAAATAAAGCCCGGTCACGGCATACCGGCTCCGCGGCTTGGCCGGCTTCTCCTCGATCGACTTCGCATGGCCGGCCGCGTCAAACTCCACCACGCCATACCGCTGCGGATCGGCCACGGGATAGGCAAACACGGTCGCGCCTTTCGTCTGCGCGTGTGCCTCCTTGAGCCGATGGCTGAGGTTGTGGCCGTAGAAGATGTTGTCGCCGAGCACGAGCACCGACGGCCCGCCGGCCACGAAGTCGGCGCCGATGATGAACGCCTGCGCGAGCCCCTCCGGCTTCGGCTGCACGGCGTATTCGATCGTCACGCCCCAAGCCGCTCCGTCGCCGAGCAGGTCGCGAAACCGCGGCGTGTCCTGCGGGGTGGAGATCACGAGAATGTCGCGAACGCCCGCGAGCATGAGCACGCTCAGCGGGTAGTAGATCATCGGCTTGTCATACACCGGCACGAGCTGCTTGCTCACGGCGAGCGTGGCCGGGTGGAGCCGCGTGCCGCTGCCACCGGCGAGAACGATGCCTTTTCGCTTTTGCATGCAGTCGGCCTCCAGGTCACGTGTCTTCGGCGGCGATGGCCGCCACCGTGGCTGCCACCCCATCCTGCCATGCGGGCAGCGTCTCGCCCAGCGTCTGCTCGAGCTTCGCCGTACTCAGCCGCGAGTTTGCCGGCCGCCGTGCCGGCGTCGGGTAGTCGGCCGTGGCGATGGGCAGGACGCGGTCAGGCGGGCAGCGGAGCGTGATCCCGAGGTCGCTGGCCGTGGCGAGGATCAGGCGGGCGAAGCCGCACCAGCTCGTGGCCCCGTGCGGGGCGAGATGGTAGATACCGGTGGCCGGAGGGCGAGCTTCGCCGAGCCTCCGCAGGAATGTGGTCGTCACCTCGGCGATGAGCGCGGCCGGCGTCGGAGCGCCCACTTGGTCGTCCACCACCCGCAGTTCGTCACGCTCGCGGGCAAGCCTGAGCATCGTGCGCACGAAGTTGTGGCCACGGGCGGCATAGACCCACGACGTCCGAAAGATCCAATGCCGACATCCGGAGGCGACGATCGCCCGCTCTCCCTCCAGCTTCGTGCGGCCATACACGGAGAGCGGAGCGGGCGGATCGTCCTCTTCGTACGGGCCGGGCTTCGTCCCGTCGAACACGTAGTCGGTGGAGTAGTGCACGAGCCAGGCGTTCAGTCGCCGGGCCTCGTCGGCGAGCGCCGCCACGGTTTCGGCGTTCACCGTGCGGGCCCGGTCGGCGTCCGTCTCCGCCCGGTCAACGGCCGTGTAGGCGGCGGCATTGACGATCACATCGGGCCGTGCATGCCGCACGAGCGCAGCCACCTCGGCAGGCCGCTCGAAGTTGGCATCCGCGGCGCCGTAGGCGGCCACCTCGCCGCAGCCAGGGAGCCGGGGCACGAGTTCCCCGCCCACCTGCCCGCCCCGGCCGAAGAGCATGATCTTCATGAGCCGTAGTGCTTCGCGACCCAGTCGCGGTAGGCACCGCTTGTGACGTCGGCCACCCAGTCTTGGTGGGCGAGATACCAGTGGACGGTGCGGGTGAGGCCGCTGGCGAAGGTTTCGGCGGGCCGCCAGCCCAGTTCGGTGGAAATCTTGCGGGCGTCGATGGCATAGCGGCGATCGTGCCCGGGCCGGTCTTTCACGAACGTGATCTGTTCGCGGTAGCTATGGCCATCGGCGCGCGGCCGAGCCTCGTCGAGGATGTCGCAGAGCGTGTGCACGACATCGATGTTGGCTTTTTCGCTCGAGCCACCGATGCAATACACCTCGCCAGGGCGGCCCGCTGCGAGCGTGCGGCGGATCGCCGAGCAGTGATCGCCCACATACAGCCAGTCGCGGACCTGGCGGCCGTCGCCGTAGATCGGCAGCGGCTTGCCGGCCAGGGCGTTGGCGATGACGAGGGGAATCAGCTTCTCGGGAAACTGCCAGGGGCCGTAGTTGTTCGAGCAGTTCGTGGTCACCACCGGCAGGCCGTAGGTGTGGTGGTAACCGCGGACGAGGTGGTCGCTCGCCGCCTTGCTCGCGGCGTAGGGGCTGTTGGGGCGATACTGGGTGGTCTCGGAAAACGGCTCGTCGTGGGGGGCGAGCGTGCCGAAAACCTCGTCGGTGGACACATGGAGGAAGCGAAAGGAGTCGCGTTCTGCGGGCGGCAGTGCCGACCAATGGGCCCGGGCGGCTTCGAGGAGCCGAAACGTGCCCACGATGTTCGTATCGACGAAATCCGCTGGGCCGTGGATGGAGCGATCGACGTGGCTCTCGGCCGCGAAGTGCACGATCGCCCGCACGCGGTGCTCGGCGAGGAGTCGCTCCACGAGGTCACGATCGGCGATGTCGCCGCGGACGAAGACGTGCCGGGGATCGCCTTCCAGGGCGGCGAGGTTTTTCAGGTTCCCCGCGTAGGTGAGTTTGTCGAGGTTCACCACCGGTTCGTCGGCGGCGGCGAGCCAATCAAGCACGAAATTGCTGCCGATGAAGCCGGCGCCGCCGGTGACCAGGATCATGGGTATTTTCTGCAGGTGCCCCGCGTGCCGTCGCCCGTCCCTTCTTTATCGGCCACGAAGCCGGGAGCGTCAAGAAACCCGATGGGAGTGGCCTGCGGAGTGTGATGCCCCCACGTGGCATAGACCTCTGGTCTGTGACCAAGAAACATGACAGACCGGAGGTCTGTCACCACGGTTTTTGGGGCGCGCGCGTCTGTCGCCACCAAGAGCCAAAAGTGGCATAGACCTCTGGTCTGTGATGCCCCCACGTGGCAT
>JBIIIP010000113.1:0-9532 GCA_044234625.1 Pirellulales bacterium
GAATCCGCTGCCGTTGCAGCATCGAATGCCATCCGGTTGTACGAGTAGAAAATTTAAAAACCACCCCGCTGGAGCCTCCCATGACGCAGCCCTGGATTGAAGGACGGTTTGAGGAAAACCTCGTCCCCACGACCGTCGAACAGGCCATCAACTGGGCGCGCCAGTCGAGCATCTGGCCGATGACGTTTGGCCTGGCGTGCTGTGCGATCGAGATGATGGCCGCCGGCGCCAGCCGGTTCGACATGGACCGCTTCGGCGCGGGAGCCTTCCGGGCCACGCCCCGGCAGGCCGACCTGATGGTCGTGGCCGGCACGGTCACCTACAAGATGGCCAGCCGCGTCCGCCGCCTCTACAACCTCATGCCCGATCCGAAGTACGTGATCGCGATGGGTGCCTGCACGACCGGTGGCGGCCCCTACTTCAAGTACGGCTACCACGTCGTGAAGGGTGTCGACCTCGTCGTTCCCGTCGATGTCTACGTGCCCGGCTGCCCGCCGCGGCCGGAAAGCCTGCTGGAGGGCTTGATGCGGATCCAGGACAAGATCCAGGGCCAGCGGATCGCCAAGCGGAAGGACGGTGTCGGCAAGGTCGACGACGAGCTTCCCGTGCCGCATCACTCCGGCTACGTGGTCTCGCCCGTCGGCGATGGCCAACTCGTTTACGATCACCAGAAGGTCCAGGCCTGAACGGCCACTCACGCCGAGGATATCAAAGCTCCATGACCACTCCCGCGATCGCCGGCGAAAAACTCGTCATCCAGGGGCTTCACGTGGCCGTGGATGGGCAGGAGATCCTCAAGGGGGTCGACCTGACGATCGGCCGCGGGGAGGTGCACGCGCTCATGGGCCCCAACGGGTCCGGCAAGAGCACGCTCGGCTACGCGATCATGGGGCATCCTTCCTACGAGGTGACCGCCGGATCGATCGTCTTGGTGGGCGCCGACGGCAGCCGGTGTGACGTGCTCGCCATGGAGCCCGACGAGCGGGCCCGGGCCGGCATCTTCCTCGCCTTCCAGCGACCGATGTCGATCCCGGGCGTCCGTGTGGCCGACTTTCTCCGCCATTCCGTCACGAACGTGCGCAACCCCGAGCGCAAGGAGGGGGAGGAGCTCATGCCGATGCGCGAGTTTCGGGACGAGCTCAAGAAAAAGATGGCCGAGCTTTCCATGGATCCCGAGTTCGCCCGCCGCTACGTGAACGACGGTTTTTCCGGCGGTGAAATGAAGCGGGCCGAGATCCTCCAGTTGGCGATGCTGCGGCCGAAGTTCGCTGTTCTCGACGAGACCGACAGCGGTCTCGATGCCGACGCCGTTCGGCTCGCCAGCCAGAGCATCGCGCGGATCGGAGGCGCCGAGATGGGCATCCTCATCATCACCCACCACGAGCAGCTCCTCGAGCACAACATCCCGCTCAAGACCCACGTCATGCTCGGAGGCCGGATCGTGGAATCGGGCGGTCCCGAACTGGCCGCCGAACTGCACAAGAAGGGCTACGAGCGGATCCGGGCGGCCTACCCCGAGGCGGCTGCCGCGGAGAAGGCGATGGAAGATTCCCGCGCCGAGACGGCCTCGGCCTGACGCACACCCCAGCACAGGAGGCATCACCATGGCCACCGGGATCGAAAACACCGACGGCCTCGCCCTCGGCGAGATCAACAAATATGACTTCCGCACCGACGCGCCGGCCGTGTTCAAGGCGCGGAAGGGGCTCGATGCGGAGATCGTCCTGCAGATCTCCGAGATGAAGAAGGAGCCGGCCTGGATGCGAGACTTCCGGCTCCAGGCCCTGGAGATCTTCGAGTCGAAACCGATGCCCGCGTGGGGCGGTCGGCTGGGGATCGATTTCCAGGACATCTACTACTACCTCAAGCCCACCGACAAGCAGGGCAAGACCTGGGACGAGGTTCCCGACTCGATCAAGCAGACGTTCGACCGTCTCGGCATCCCCGAGGCGGAGCGGAAATTCCTCGCCGGGGTGAAGGCCCAGTTCGAGAGCGAGGTCGTGTATGGCTCCCTCCAGGAAGACCTCGCCAAGAAGGGCGTGATCTTCACCGATACCGACACCGCCATCCGGGAGCATGCCGACCTGCTCCGGGAATACTTCGGCACGGTGATCCCCCCCACCGACAACAAGTTCGCCGCGCTCAACTCGGCCGTGTGGTCGGGCGGGTCGTTCATCTACGTCCCCAAGGGCGTTAAGATCGAGTTTCCGCTGCAGGCCTATTTCCGCATCAATGCGGAAAGCATGGGGCAGTTCGAGCGCACGCTGATCATCGTCGACGAGGGGGCGCAGGTGCATTACGTCGAGGGCTGCACGGCCCCGATGTATTCCACCGAGAGCCTGCACTCCGCGGTGGTGGAGATCGTGGTCAAGAAGCACGGCCGCTGCCGCTACACCACGATCCAGAATTGGGCCAACAACATCTACAACCTCGTGACCAAGCGGGCGATGGCCTACGAAGGCGCCCTCATGGAGTGGATCGACGGCAATCTCGGCAGCCAACTGACGATGAAATATCCGGCCGTCTACCTCATGGAACCCGGCGCCCGGGGGGAGATCCTTTCGATCGCCTTCGCGTCGGCCGGCCAGCACCAGGATGCCGGGGCGAAGATCGTGCATGTCGCCCCGCACACCAGCGGCCGGATCGTGTCGAAGAGCATCTCGAAGAACGGCGGGCGGGCCAGCTACCGCGGCCTCGTGAAGGTGGAGCCGGGGGCCCGAAAGAGCAAGTCGAGCGTGGTCTGCGACGCGCTCATCCTCGACGACAAGAGCCGCAGCGACACCTACCCCTACATCGAGATCGAGGAGCAGGACGTTTCCATCGGCCACGAGGCGAGCGTGTCGAAGATCGGCGAGGAGCAGCTCTTCTACCTGATGAGCCGCGGCCTCACCGAGGCCGAGGCCAGCACGATGATCGTCGGCGGGTTCATCGAGCCGCTCGTGAAGGAGCTGCCGATGGAGTATGCCGTGGAGATGAACAAGCTGATCCAGCTGCAGATGGAAGGCTCGGTGGGCTAGAGCATGACCAGCGCCACCGCCGCTCCGGTGTCGGCTTTCGACCGAGACGCCCTCGAGCAGTTGATTTCGTCGAGCTCCCTGCCGGCTTGGGTCGCCGAAAAGCGGCGGCACGCGTTCGACGCGTTCGCGGAGCTCGGCCTGCCCGATCGCCGCAGCGAAAACTGGATGCGAACGGATCTGCGGATGTTCAAGCCGCGGGCCTGGGGGCTGCGGCCACGCTCTGCCACGGCCACGGCCACGGCCGGGCTGTTGGCCGACGCGATCGCCACCGGGGTGGTGGCCGCGGAGTCATGCCTCGAAGAGGTGACCCGCCCTGCCGCCGACGGTGCCCTCGGCGGCCGCATCGTCTCCCTCGATGGCCATGTGGTGCGCGAGGAGCTCGACCCCGGGCTCGCGAAGCAAGGGGTGGTGTTTGGCTCGGCCGAGCGGGTGCTCGCCGAGCACGGCGAGCCACTCCGGCCCCACTGGTTCTCGGTGATCGATTCGCGGAGCGACTGGTTCGCCGCATTGCACGGTGCGTTCCATCGGGCGAGCGCCGTCCTCTATGTGCCCCCGGGCGTGAAGGTGCGGGAGCCGCTGGCCGCGCTCGCCGCAATCACACCCGGTGGTGTCGACACGTCGCACGTGCTCGTCGTGCTTGGCGCGGGCGCCGAGGCCACGCTGCTCACGGAGACCGCCGGCGGCGGTGATGCAGCCAGCCAGGCCGGCGGCTTCCATTGCGGCGGCACGGAAATCGTGGTGGGGAAGAACGCCTTCCTGCGGATGGTGAACCTCCAGAATTGGAACACCGGCGTGTGGCACTTCGCCCGGCAGAAGGCCGTGGTCCACGAGAATGGCCGGCTGCAGTGGACGCTCGGCGCCCTGGGCAGCCGTCTTTCGCAGGTCGCCCAAGACGTGGCGCTCGTCGGCCGCCAGGCGGACGCGCAGGTCAACGGCGTGATGTTCACGGAGGGGCGCCAGCACCTCGTCTACAACACGCTGCAGCACCACGAGGCTCCGGCGTGCAAGAGCGACCTGCTCTACAAGGGAGCCTTGCAGGATCGGTCGCGGCTGGTGTGGCGCGGCATGATCAAGGTCGACAAGGCGGGCCAAAAAACAGACGGCTACCAGCGCAACGACAACCTCATGCTTTCCAACGAGGCCCGGGCCGACTCGATCCCGGGCCTGGAGATCGAGGCCGACGACGTGCGGTGCACCCACGGCGCGACGAGCGGCCGGGTGGATGCCGAGCAGATCTTCTACGCCCAGGCCCGCGGCCTGTCGGCCGACGAGGCGGCCCGGCTTGTCGTGGCCGGGTTCTTCCAGCAGGTCTTCGACCGGATCACCATCCCGGCCGTCCGCGAGGCGTTGGCCCGGGCGATCGGCAGCCGCATCCGGCGGGTGTCATGACTGCCATGGCCGATTTTTGCCGCGTTGCCGCCGTGACCGAAATCCCTGACCCGGGCAAGATGCTCGTGGAGGTCGATGGCGAGATGGTGGCCGTGTTTCACGTCGACGGCCAGTTCTATGCCCTCGACGATGTCTGCACGCACGACGGCGGACCGCTCGCCGACGGTGCGCTCCGCGACCACAAGATCGCTTGTCCGCGGCATGGGGCGAAGTTCGACATCCGCACCGGCGCGGCGCTCTCGATGCCCGCCGTGCGGCCCACGCGGGCCCACGAGGTCAAAGTCGAGGATGGCGGCGTGTGGGTGCGGCTGCGGCAGGATGCCGCGGCGGCCGGCCCTGCGGCGCACGGCGGCGTGCCGGCGGTCGCCCCCGCTTCGGCGCCCGTCACCCCGCAGGCAGCATCCGGCGGGCCCGCGGCTCCAGCCGACGCGTCACCGCGCGGCCCGCTGTGCGAGGACGGCGTCCGCGAGATGCTCAAGGGCGTCAAAGACCCCGAACTGTTCGTGAATATCGTGGATCTCGGGCTCGTGTATGGCGTCACGCTCACGCCGGCCGACGACGCGCCCGGCAAGCAGAAGATCGCGATCGACATGACGATGACGAGCCCCGCCTGCCCCGCCGGCCCGCAGATGATCGGCGATGCGAAGAGGGTTCTCGGAGCGCATGCCGACGTGGCCGGCGTGGAAGTGCGCATCGTGATGGACCCGCCGTGGACGCCCGACAAGATGACAGAAGCGGCACGGGATCAGCTCGGCATCTTCTAGCCGCCCATTCGTAGTGCCGGGAGCAACGAACAGTTGACACTCGTCCGCAGCAAGTCGGGGCCGCCGATGTCCTCTCGCTTGACGTTCAATTCGGCCCTCCAGGCCTCCGTTCACTGCGTGTCCGCTGCGCTCCGCCCTCCGTGGCTCCGCTTGCCCTCACAGCCCGCTCGAGGCCATCGGCAGCCCCCTCATCTCCATGAATGGCAGCTGTCAACTCCTTTGTGCTCCCGTCCGTACGCTCCCGGCGCATGGCATCCGGGCGTAAGATGATCGACGTATGCTTGTATGAATGGTGCTGCTCTGGCGGGCTGCACGGGCAGTCGGCGAACGCCGGCCTGGAGGGCATCGCGGTTTTGGGACAGATGATGCTCGAGGCGCTGGCGGCCGATGCGGCCCGCGATCCCGAGCTTGCCATCACCGTGCTGGTCGATGCGGGCCGGGCGGTCGACGTGCCGCCGGGCGTGAGGGTGCGGCCCGTGGAACCAGGGATGGAGATGGAGTCGCTCGTCGCGGCGGCGCAGGAGGCCGCCTGGACGGTGATCGTGGCGCCCGAAAACGAAGGCATCCTCGCGGCACGGGTGGCAGGCGTGCGGTCTGCGGGGGCGCGGGTGCTGGCGGCGCCGGGCCCGTTCATCGCCGTGTCCTCCGACAAGCAGGCCACGGTCGATGCTCTGGCCGCCGCCGGCGTGCCGGTGCCGGCGGGCCGGTCGTTATCGCCCGCGGAGCCCGTGCCGGCCGGATTTCATCTGCCGGCCGTTCGCAAGGTGCGGGATGGCGTGGGCTGCGAGGGGATGGAAATCGTGCACCGGCGCGACGCGCCCCCGGCCGCCGCGGCCACCCGGCTCGAGGCCCTCGTCGCGGGCACACCGGTCGGTGTGTCGTGCCTGTGCGGCCCCCGGGGCATCGAGGTGCTGCCGCCGATGCAGCAGCGGTTTTCGGAAGGTGATCGACCGCAGTATCTCGGCAGTGAGTTTTTCGTCGACGAGAGCATGGCGCGTCGGGCGGGGGCGCTGGCCCGAAGATCGGTGGCGGCAGTGGCCTCCGCTGCGGGCGGCGAGCAGCCGATTGGGTGGGTGGGTGTCGACATGATCCTCGGCAGCCGGGAGGATGGTCGCCTCGACCGTGTGCTCGAGGTGAATCCCCGGCTGACGGTGTCGTTCGTCTGGCACGCGCCGCGGGCCCCGTCGAGCCTCGTGCGGTCACTGATCGACCGTGCCCGCCAGTGATCCCGATGGCCGACCCCGTGACCGACCTGCTCGCCCTCGATATCGGTGGCGCCAATCTCAAGGCCGCCGACGGGCTCGGGTGGGCCGAAAGCGTCCCCTTCGCCATGTGGCGCGAGTGGCAGCGGCTCGCCGACGTGCTCGCCGAGGTGATTCGCCGGCGGGCGCCGCGCCGGGTGGTGGCGACCATGACCGGCGAAATCGCCGACTGCTTCCCGTCGCGGGCCGCGGGTGTGCGACATATCGTGGCAGCGCTGCGGCAGGCGGCCGGGTCCTCCGTGGATCTCGGCATCTACTGTGTTGACGGCTCGATCGCGAGCCCGCAGGCAGTCGTCGTCGAGCCCGGCGCGGCGGCCGCTTCCAACTGGCACGCAGTCGCCCGCCTCGCGGCGGATGGCGTCGCCGCCGAGCGGGCGATGCTCATCGACATCGGTTCGACGACCGTCGACATCATCCCGCTGGTGGCCGGCCGCCCGGCGGCGCTGGCCAGCGATGATCCGGGCCGGATGCTCAGTGGCGAACTGGTCTATACGGGGATGGAGCGCACGCCCCTGGCGGCGATCGTGCGATCCCTGCCCCACCGCGGCCTGCGCCGGCCCGTGGCGAGCGAACTCTTCGCCCAGTCCCGCGACGTCTGGCTCGTGCTCGGCGGTCTGGCCGAGGATGCCACGGCCACCGACACCGCCGACCTCGGACCAGCGACGGCGGCGGCCGCCCGGGTGCGGCTGGCCAGGACGATGCTGCTCGACCCCGAGTCCTTCACGGCCGCCGACGCTGCCCGCGCCGCCGAATGGTGCGCGGAGGCCCAAGTGCGGCAGGTCGCCCGCAGCTTGCTGCGGGTGGTAAGAGGAATAGGATGGATGCCGTCCGACGTCGTGCTCTCCGGCCATGGCGACGCCCTCGCCGACCGGGCGCTGGCACGGGCCGGTTGCACCGCGGTCCGCACACGGCTTTGTGAACGATTGGGAGCCGACGTCTCACGAGCCGCGCCTGCGCATGCGTTGGCCTTGATTGCGCGAGGAGTGATCCGATGAAGGAGGCGTGGCAGCATGGCGTGGTCACCGGAGAAAAGCGGTCAGGTGGCCTCGCGGTGCTCAAAGTCGGCGGCAGCCTGCTTTCCTGGCCGGAATGGCCCGGCCTGCTCGATGGGCTGGTGGCAGGGATGGGTGATCGCGGGTTGGCGATCGTCGTCGGCGGGGGCGCGGTGGTGGAGGGCCTGCGCGCCATCGATGCCGCGGCACCGCAGCCCCCGCAGGTGATGCATGAACTGGCCATCGACGCCATGCACATGATGGCCGATCTGGTGTCGCGGGTCACGGGCCTGCCGATACGGTCGGTGCCGCAGGGGGAAGCGGATGCCTGTGTGATCGACGTGCCGGTATGGCTGCTCGACGGGATGCGATCTGCCGATCTGCCCGCCGGGTGGGAGGTCACCAGCGACTCGATCGCGGCCCGCGTCGCGAGCGAGTATGGCGCCGACCTGCTGCTGGCCAAGAGCGTGCCACCGCCGGAGGCCCTACTGGGGAAGGGCCTCGATACGCTCGCCCAATCAGGCTGGGTCGATTGCTTTTTTCCGACGGCCGCAAAGCATCTCGATCACATCGCGTGGGCCGCGCCGATGCCTACCAAAACCACTCGTCCGCGGGCCGGCTCCTGACTGCGGTCGCGCGGGTGTCGGCGAGGTCCGCGGCCTCTGCGGTCTGCGTCGCGAAGGCCCAGGGCTGGAATTGCACGCCTCCGGACGCGCTGAGCACCCAGCGGTTTCCCTTTTTGATGCCGCTGGCCACCGTGGGAACCGTGCTCGGCACCTGGTAGGACGGCATCCCGAGTTGCTTGCCGTCGCGGAGGATGGAGAGATCGACGCCCGCCTGGCGATCGAGTTGTCGCCCATGGATCAAGGCGGCGACGACCGCCAGGTCGATGCAGTTGACCAGTTCGGCGAACACCGGCTGCGTCGCGGCCAGAGCGGCGTAACAATCAGTCATCGCCGCGCACCACTTTCCCGCCGCGGGATCGGCGCCGCCGGCGCCGCGGGCGAGGCCGTCCTTGGCCGCGACATCCGTTTCGGTGAGGCAGGTCATCCGGCGGCCGTTGATCCGCCAGGCCAGTTCGTCGGGATCGCGGCTCAGCGGCTCATAGGAGGCTTCCAGCCAGAACCGCGGCAGGGTCGTCGTGGCCGCCCCGGCCGGCACCATCGACAGGTAACTCGGCAGGCCGTCCACGCCGGAGGGCTCCAGCCCCATGCCGATCCTCTTCATGCGGTAGTCCGCCGCCACCAGCACTTGGGCGAAGCGGCTGTCGGCCGGCACGCCGCCGATGCGGATGGACTGCGGGCCGAGCGCCTGCTCCATGCCGCGGAGCGTGGCGTCGGCGTTGCCGCCGATCGCCCGCTGGCTGCGGAGGAAGGCCTGCAATTTCGAGATGCCCTCGGGCGACGGGTCGATCGAGCAGAGAATCCCCCCCTGCCTCGCGATATCGATCGACTCCAGGGCGACGAGAAAGTCTTCGAGCACCAGCAGCGGCCGCCGGCTCGTGGCGCCGACCGCGTTGCCGGCATCGTCGAAGGCGATCGCATCACCCGGACCGGCGAGGAGAATGTCGTGGCCTTCTGGATCGACGAACACGTGCGTGACGCGTTCGAGGCCGCCGAGATACAACACGTCGGGGGGCAGCGGGGCGTGGTCCTTGGCCGCCCTCTCCAGCGATGCCGCCAGCCGGGCCAACGACACGGTGCGCTGCCCGGCCTTGGCCAGGCCGGGGTTGGCCTTGGCCAGCGCCGCGCGGCGCTCGGCCGCGAGCGTCGTGAGCGCTTTTCTGTCGACCGTGCGCACGATGCCGTCGGCATCGACGGAAATGCCGCCGACCGCCTGTCCACCAAAGCCAAGCTGGGCATGCGCTTCGCGGGAAACGCTGCACAGCAGTCCCGAGCAGGCGACGAGAGGCAGGCAGACGGCCAGGAGTCTCCGGCGGCGGTTCGACGATTGCGGACATGAACCGGGGCGATGCATGGGAGACCTCGTGGGCAAAAAACCTGACGGAAAAAGATGCTAGTCGGTGGCCGGTTTTCCAGCAAACCCGATCTGCCGACGAAAAGTGGTGTTTTTGGGGCGCAAAACACCCCCTCCCCCAACAGTCTGGC
>JBIIIP010000026.1:0-30050 GCA_044234625.1 Pirellulales bacterium
GTTTTTCCTTCTACCCCCCGCGGGGCGCGAAGCCGGAGGATCATTTGGAAGAGGCGGTCGACCGGATCGGGCGGATCGTGGAAGCCTGCCACCGCTCCGATCTCACCTTCGGCCTCGAGGTGGAGGCGAACCTCGTCGGCCGCACCGGCACGCTGCTGGCGGAGATCCACCGGCGGGTGAACCACCCGGGGCTCGTTCTCGTGTTCGACGCGGCCAACCTGCTCGTGCAGGGTTTTTCTCCGGCCGAGGTGCATGCCCAGTGGCAGGTGATGAAGCCGGGGCTGGGGTGGGTGCACATCAAGGACTACCGCCGGGTGGCCAAGGCTGCCCGGGGCCGGCATGTCGAGGAAGACGCGCTCGCCAATTTCGTGCCGGCCGACATCGGCGCCGGCGGCCACGACAGGATCCTCGCCGACCTGCGGACCATGCTTCCCTCGCTCTCCAAGAAACTCGAGCGGCGCGGCATCCCCGGCGTGTTCCTCGACCTCGAGCCGCACGTCCGCGGCGGGGGGCAGTTTGGCGGCACGAGCGGCCCGGACGGCATGGGCATCGCGCTCCGCGGGCTGTGCCGGGTGCTCGACAAGGCCAAGGTGGCCTACCATCTCCGCGACTTCGACGATCTCCTCGCCGCCAGGGGCCGGGCTGCCACGTGAGGCCATGAGCGACACCACGGAGCCAGGCAGTTATTTCGTGGCGAACTACCCACCGTTTTCACGGTGGGATGCCGCCGCCCTGCCGGCCGTGCGTGCCGCCTTCGACGCGGCCCCCACCGGCGAGCCGCTCGGCCTCTATCTGCACATTCCCTTCTGCCGCAAGCGGTGCCGGTTTTGCTACTTCCGCGTCTACACCGACGTGGCCGCGGCCGACGTGGAGCGGTATTCGCTCGCGCTGGCCAGCGAGGCGGCGGTCGTCGCGGCCCGGCCGGCCGTGGCGGGAAGGCCGCTGCGCTACGTGTATTTCGGCGGAGGCACGCCCTCGTTTTTGAGCGTCAAGCAGCTGGAGCGTCTCGTCGGGGGGCTGCACCGCAGTTTCGGCTGGGACGATGCCGAGGAGGTGACGTTCGAGTGCGAGCCAGGCACGCTTTCCGAGCCCAAGGTGCAGGCGCTCAAGGCCCTGGGCATGACGCGGATCTCGCTGGGCGTCGAGAACTTCGATGACCGCATCCTGGAGGCGAACGGGCGGGCGCATCTCTCGGCCGAAATCCTCCGCGCATGGGATTGGATCGTGCGGGCCGGCTTTCCCTCGACCAACGTCGATCTCATCGCCGGCATGGTAGGGGAGACGACGGAGTCGTGGCAGCGCACCGTCGAGCAGACGCTGTCGCTCGAGCCCGACAGCGTGACCATCTACCAGATGGAGCTGCCCGCCAACACCGTCTTCGTGCACGATGCCCGCGAGTCGGGCGAGCCCACGCCGGTGGCCGATTGGCAGACGAAGCGGTCGTGGGTCGACCATGCGTTCGACCGCTTCGTGGGCCGAGGCTATGCGATCTCCAGCGGATACACGCTCGTTCGGGATCCGCGCCGGGTGCACTTTCGCTACCGCGACATGCTCTGGGAAGGGAGCGATTTGGCGGCCCTCGGGGTGGCGAGCTTCGGGCATCTGTCGGGTGTTCATTTCCAAAACGCCGCGCACTGGGACGACTATCTCGGCGCGGTGGAGGCGGGGCGGCTGCCACTGGCCCGCGGGCTCGTGCCGACCGAGCGGGAGCGTCTGATCCGCGAGCTCGTGCTGTGTCTCAAGCGGGGCTGGCTCGACACGGGCCGCCTGGCCGCCAAATACGGCGTCGATCCGCTCGTGGAATGGCGCACGCAATGGCAGCAATTGCTCGACGAGGGGTTCCTGGAAACGCTCGCGCCGATGCCCCGGCTGTCGCGGCGCGGCCTCCTCCAGGTGGATGCCCTTTTGCACCGCTTTTTTCCCCCCTCGTGAGCCGCCCCGCGGGGGCCGGCGTTACGCGATCGGGTGGAATCCGGTTATTCTCCCGTGAACTCATGAATTCCCCCCCGCCCTCAGCCCCGATCGCCCCCCCTGGCCCGGTTCTCGCCTGCCCGGCGGCGAAGGGCCTGCGGGAGCGGCTGCGGGCCATGGCCGCAGACCTCGTCTCGCCGTGGCGTTCGGAAGGCGTGCCGGCCGACGTGAAGTCGGCAGCCGGGCTTCGACGCGCGGCCGAGACGCTCGTGCATCGGGCTGGCGCCGCTTCCAGCCACGTCGGCTGGACGATGGTCACGATCATGTCGGAATTCTGGCGGCCCCGCCTGGCGACGGGCGCTTCGGGTCGCCGGCTTTTGCTGTTGCCCGACTGCCCATTGGCCACGGGGCAACGCGTGGAGGGCGTGCCGCACGTCTGCGGACCGCAGTGCTCGATGGCCACGGCATGGGCGGCCGCGCGGGACAGCGGCTGGGTGGTGGAGTCGACCTCACGGGCCGCGGCATCGATCGGCGCCGTGCTCACCGGCCAGTACGACGGCGTGCTCGGTGTGGCGCGGCTCGCAGACCTGGAAAAGGCGTTCGCCATGCTGCCGGCCTTCGCGTTGCCCGTGGCTGCCGTGCCCTACGAGCCGGTGGCCGCGCGGCGGGGCGCGACATGCAGCGAGCTCACGGCCGCGGCGGCGATCGACGTGGAGTGGGTGCTCGGGCTTCTCGGCGTGGCTGGCGGCGACGCCGCCCCCGTGGGCGATTACCTGCCGCTGCTGCGGGAAGCGGCGGAGATGTTCGCGCCGCAGAGCCTCGCCTCACTCGGGAGGCGGCTGAACCTGGGCGTGAGGCTCGATGGCGGTGCCCTGGCCCGTGGTGAACCGGCTGCCCCGCTCGATGCGGCGGATGCCGTGGCCGGCGAATTCCTCACCCGCGGCGGCAAGTTCCTTCGCCCGTTCATCACGCTTGCTGCCTTCGATGCCCTCGATGCCGACCTGCGCGAGTCTGCCTCCGCGGGGCGTCAGCGGGTTCCACGAGAATCGGTGAAGGCGGCCGCGGTGGCGATCGAGGTCTTCCACAAGGCCTCGCTCGTTCACGACGACATCGAAGACGACGACCGCATGCGGTATGGCCGGCCGACGATGCACGTCGAGCACGGCATCCCGACGGCGATCAACGCGGGTGACTACCTCGTCGGTCTCGGCTACCGGATCATCGCCGCGTTGCCCGAGGTCGAGGCCGCCGTGCAGCGGGATCTCGTGGCCATGCTGGCCGACGCGCATCTGCGGCTGGCGCGGGGGCAAGGCGCCGAGTTGTGGTGGCGGGATGCGGCCGACAAGCGGCTGTCGCCGGCAGAGTCGCTCGACATCTACGCGTTGAAGACGTCTCCGGCGTTCGAGGCGGCCGTGGCGATGGGCATCCGGTTGGCCGGCCTGGATCCGGCCGCGGTGGGCGCCGTGGGCCGCTATGCGAAGCATGTCGGCGCGGGCTTCCAGGTGCTCAACGACGTCAAGGATTGGAGTGGCGACGTGGAAAACGACCGGCGTGCCGCCGGCGACCTGCTGGGAGGTCGGCCCACGCTGATGTGGGCGCTGGCCATCGAGCGGCTGTCGGCCGACGGCGTCGCGGCGTTGCGTCGGGCGGCATCACGGGCCGCGGCAGCCGAGGCTTCCAATGGCCAGGTGGCGGCGGCGATCAACGAAGCCCGCATGCTCTACCGGGAAGCCGACGTGTTTCGCCGGGCTGCCGACATCGTCGCGGTCGAGCGATCGCAGGCGGCTGCTGCTGCTGCCGCCTGCCGGTATCCGCGGCTGCGGGAGGTGTTGGAATTTCTGCTCGACCTCGCCGTTCCCGAGCAGGCTGCCGCGAGCATGGTGGGATGAGCCGCGAGGCTGCTGCGAAGAAATCGGTGGAACGCGCCCTCGGCATGGCGGCGGATTTTTGGGTGCCGGCAGACGCCGTGGGGGGCATCCGGGCTGTCGCGGCGGCCGACGTGCCTGCGGCTTTCCGCGAGCTGCTCGATCACCGCAGCCATATGACGGTGTCGCTGGAAAGGCTCCATGGCACGCCGCTGGCCGTGCGGGTGTTGGCCGTGAGGCAAGACGTTCCCTGCGGCTATTCCCGCGAGATCCTTCTGATCGGGCCGCGGGGAGACGTGGTGTTGTATGGCATCGTGCGGATCGATCTCGCCGCCGTGAATCCCACGACGGCTGAGGAAATCCGTGCCGCCAAGACGCCGCTGGGCCGTGTGCTTATCGATGCCGGAGTGCTTCGCGACGTGCGCGACGTGAGCCTTCTCGAAATCGTGCCCGGCACGCGGTTGACGGAACTGCTCGGCAACGCAGGCGGCCAACGCAAGAGCCTTGGAAAAACGTTTGGCCGTGTGGCCGCCATCGATCTCGATGGCCGGCCGGCGGTTGAGCTTTTGGAGATCGTGGCGCCGCAGCACGGCCGGTGAGAGCGGCACTGTCGCCCTCGGCCTCGCGCGCCGCGGTAAGGAAAATTCGCGGGGCGGTTTGGGGCTGGTTGCCGAAGGTCTTGCGCAGACGGCGTTTGCGGCGATTGGAGCGATATTGACTCAATGCGCAAGATGGCTGTAGAGTTCGGTATCTGGCAAGGATGGCAAGCAAGGAAGCGATTGCGGAGCGGTTCCAGACGCTACCGAGCGCATGGAAGAGTTACGCGGCTTCCGCCGCTTGCGTCCCCCGGATGCGATTCGTCGAGAAGGAGAGCGACGACCGGCGTCTTGGCCGATTGGGCAAACCAACGGCTCGCACGACGGCATTTGGCAACCAGGAGGCCTAGGTGTTCGGGGTTGAATCGCGGATGAGGATGCCCCGGATTCCGTTTGACTAGCTGTGCCACGGCTAGGGAGAGGGTGGTAAAGCACATGCAAAAGACCGTGTATACGACCGGCGAGGCAGCGAAGATCTGCAAGGTAAGCCAGCAGACCATCATTCGCTGTTTCGATTCCGGGCAGTTGAAGGGATTCCGCGTGCCGGGCAGCCGGTTCCGGCGGATTCCGCGCGACCAGTTGTTCCTGTTCATGCGCGACAACGGGATTCCCACTGACGCGCTGGAGAGCGGTCGGCGGAAGATTCTCGTCGTCGATGACGACCAGGATCTCGTCGAACTGATCACCGACGTGCTCGAGCGGGACGGCCGCTTCGAGACGCGGAGCGTGAACAACGGCTTCGACGCCGGAATGATGGTCAAGGATTATCGCCCCGACCTGATCGTGCTCGACGTGATGCTGCCCGACATCAACGGCAAGGAAGTGTGCCAGAGGGTGCGCAGCGACTCGACCATGGACGAGGTGCGGATCATCTGCATCTCGGGCATGTGTGAGCCCGACAAGATCGAGGATCTGAAGGCGTCCGGGGCCAATGAGTTTCTGCAGAAGCCGTTCGAGGCCGAGGTGCTCGTCGACCGGATCTGCGGCTTGCTCGACATGGAGTCGGTGGCTGCCGGTTCGTGATGACGGGTTCTGCCGCGTCAGGAGCCTGGTTGCTCGTCGCACGCGGAGCCTCGTCGCCCGTTGCATTGCCGGTCCCTCGCCAGGCCTGTCTGGGCCTGGCGAGGGCCGTGCTGTTTTCGGCCTCCGCTTCCAGCCCCGGGAAGCACGGGGATGCCGGGGGCGTGGCCGCGAGGATGCGGCAGTGCACTTCCGTCGACCCGTCAGTGGCCGCGTGGCTGTCGGCTGCCGACGTTGATGGGCCGGCGTGCGTTCGTCGTCTGGCCGAAACGCTCGTGTTGGTCGACGACATGCATGCCGGCCGCGCTGACGGCATGCGCTGCGTGGAGATGGCGGCCTGGGAGAGGATCGTGTCGCTCGGCCGCCTCGATGCACCGCGGGAGTGGCTGGAGGCGGCGGACGCCGTCGCTATCGATGCCGCTGCTCCGGGCGCCTGGGCCCCACCTGCCGAGGAGGCGTGGCTGCTGCGGGACGCCGTCCGGGCCGCCGTGGCCGTGCTGGTGGAAGGCGAGCGATTCGAGGCTGCCGTCGCTGAAGCGCGGCTGGCGGCGATGCGCGAACTTGCCTACGGTGCCGGCCACGAGATCAACAATCCCCTCGCCAACATCGCCACCCGGGCCCAATCGCTCCTCATCGAGGAGACCGATCCGGAGCGTCGGCGGCGGTTGGCGACCATCGTGGACCAGGCCTTTCGCGCCCGCGACATGATCGGCGGCCTGATGCTCTTCGCCCGGCCGCCCAAGCCCCAGCCCGCCGATGCCGACGTGGGCACGGTGGTGACGGCCGTGGTCGAATCGACACAGCCTCTGGCGGCGGCGCGGGCGGCGCGGCTTGAATACAGCCCGCCCCCGAGCCCGGTGGCAGCGCGGATCGACCGGCCGCAGGTCGAGGAGGCTGTGCGGGCGATCGTGGTGAACGCGATCGAGGCGGTGGAGCCCGGCGGGCGGGTGGTCGTGTCGGTGCGAATCCCGCAGGCTGCGGCCGGTGCGTTGGCAGAGGGGCCCGCGGCCTGCGAGGTCGTGGTGAGCGACGATGGCCACGGCATGGACGAGCCGACGATGCAACGGGCCTTCGATCCTTTCTTCAGCGGTCGCGAGGCGGGTCGAGGTGCCGGCCTCGGGCTTTCGAAGGCCTGGCGGCTGATTGGCATCAACGGCGGCGGAGTGAAACTCGACTCCCGCGTCGGCCAGGGAACGCGGGTCACGGTGACGCTTCCGCGGCGGTAAGGTCTGCCCAGATTGCCCTGCTTTTTCTCTCATCGGCCGGGCTTGCTGGGATTCGCAGCGTTCTCTATTCTCCCGCGTGATCGCGACGTCGATGACGGCGCTGCGACGCAGGGAGCAGGAGTTCCCGAGCGGCAGTCGTAACGCCGCAGAAAGCCTCACTTGCACGGATGCAATCATGAGCTTCGTCAGTTCGAAAACGAACGACGGTGTCGTTCTGGGAGACGAGGGTGGGCAACTTGCCGGCCTGCCCCGCCGCCTTTTCACTGAGCCGGCGTGCGGGCGGCTTCAGGGGCCGCATGGCATGCGGACCAACCCCGGCGAGACGGCATCGCCAGCGGTAGACGCTGCCGGCGCCGCAGCCGCGCGAACGGCTGCCTGGCTGCTCGATCGCCAGGCCGAGGACGGCCATTGGCGTGGGCCCCTCGAGGGCGACACGATCCTGGAGAGCGAATACATCCTCATCGTGGCCTGGGCGGGCCGGATCGACGATCCGGCCGTCGCCGGCTGTGCCCGACGGATTCGCGGGCAGCAATTGCCGAGTGGGGGATGGGCGATCTATCCGGGCGGCCCGGTGGACGTGAGCGCGAGCGTGAAGGCGTATTTGGCGCTCAAGCTGACCGGGCATGCCCCCCATTCAGAGCCGCTCGTTCGGGCCCGGGCCGCGATCCGGGCCGCCGGCGGCCCGTGGGCCGTCAACAGTTTCACGCGGTTCTACCTCGCCCTGCTCGGTCAGATCCCCTATGCGGCCTGTCCGGCCGTGCCGCCGGAGATGGTGTTGCTGCCCGAATGGTTTCCCGTGAACCTGCATCGCGTGTCGGCGTGGTCGCGGACGATGATCGTGCCGCTGTCGCTGATGTGGGCCTTCAAGCCGCGGCGGGATGTGGCGGCCGACCGCGGCATCGCTGAACTGTTTCTGCCGGGTGAGATTGATCGCCCGCCGCCCAGCGGCGGCAACAGGGGATGGGACCGTTTCTTTCGCGGCATCGATCACGTCATCAAGGCATGCGATGCGATCGGCTTCCGGCCCATGCGCAGCCGCGCGGTGCAGGCCTGCCGGCGCTGGATGCTCGAGCGGTTCGAGGGCAGCGACGGCCTGGGGGCCATCTTTCCGCCGATCGTGTGGAGCATCGTGGCCCTGCGGGCGATCGGCTGCGACGACGACTCACCGGAGGTGCAGGAATGCTGGCGCCAGCTGCATCGCCTGGTGGAGCGCGAGCAGCATGGTTGTGTGCGGATCGAGCCCTGCCGCTCGCCCGTGTGGGATACGGCGATTTCGCTGCGGGCCGTGGCCGATGCCGTGGCGGCCGGCTGTTGCGACGAGGCCCACGCCGACGAGCTCGACCGGTCGGTCGACTGGCTTCTCGCCAATGAGATCCGCACCTCGGGAGACTGGCGGGAAGGAGTGGCCGCTGACAGGCGGTCGGTCGCGCCGGCTGGCTGGTGCTTTCAGTACGCCAACCGTTTCTATCCCGACGTCGATGACACTGCGATGGTGCTCATCGCCTTCGCGACCTGGCGAAAGGCCATGGGCGCCGGGGAATGCGCCAGCGTCGATGCGGCGGAGCGGCATGGCCGTGTGGCGGCCGCAACCGCGCGGGCGGTGGCCTGGCTGGAGGCGATGCAGAACAGCGACGGCGGCTGGGCCGCCTTCGATCGTGACAACACGATGGAGCTGCTCTGCCGCGTGCCGTTCGCCGACCACAACGCCATGATCGATCCGAGCACGCCCGACATCGCCGGCCGCGTGCTCGAGGCGCTCGGGCGGGTCGGGCTCTCGTGTGGCCACCCGGCCGTCGATCGCGGAGTGAACTACCTGCGGCGGGCCCAGGAGTCGGAGGGCGCGTGGTTTGGCCGCTGGGGCGTGAACTACATCTACGGCACCTGGCAGGTGCTCGAAGGCCTGCGGGCGGTGGGCGTGCCGGGCGACGACCCAGCGGTGCGCAACGCCGTGGAGTGGCTTGTCTCCAAGCAGCAGGCCGCGGGTGGCTGGGGGGAATCGCCGGCGAGTTATGCCGATGAATCGCTGGCCGGAGTGGGGCCTGCGACGCCTTCGCAGACGGCGTGGGCCGTGGCCGGGCTCGTAGCGGCGGGGTGCGACCGTTCCCCGGCGGTGGAGCGGGGCGTGGCCTGGCTCGTCGAGCACCAGGAGTTCGACGGCAGTTGGGATGAAGCCGAGTTCACGGGCACCGGGTTTCCCAAGGTGTTCTACCTGCGCTACCACTACTACCCTATCTATTTTCCGCTGATGGCGATCTCGCGGTGGCGGCTCGAGCGGCATGGCCGGCAGCCGGTGGCCCTCGCTGCGGCGGAGGAGTGCGGCCGATGAGCGTGCCCGTGGGACAGATGCTGGCGGTTCTCCGGCACGTGGCGGTGCAGCGGCTCCGCGGCAACCGGCGTTACCCGCTCGTGCTCATGCTCGAGCCGCTCTTCCGCTGCAATCTCGCCTGCGGGGGCTGCGGCAAGATCCAGCATCCCACGGAGATCCTCCGCTCGCATCTGACGCCGGAGCAATGCTTCACCGCCGTCGACGAATGCGGCGCCCCGATCGTTTCCATCCCCGGAGGCGAGCCGCTGCTGCATCCCCAGATCGAGCAGATCGTGGCCGGGATCGTGGCCCGGAAAAAGTATCTCTACCTCTGCACCAACGCGCTCAAGCTGGAGGAGATGCTGCCGCATTTCTCTCCCTCGCCGTACCTCGCGTTTTCGGTGCATCTCGACGGCCCCCGCGAGGAGCACGACCATGCGGTGTGCCGGGAAGGCGTGTTCGACATGGCCGTCTCGGCGATTCGCGCGGCCCGCAGGGCGGGCTTCCGCGTCACTACGAATTCCACGCTCTTCACCGACGCCGACCCGGTGCGGTATCGGAAGTTTTTCGACGACGCGATGGCGCTGGGCGTCGAGGGCATGATGATCTCCCCCGGCTACTCCTATTCCAAGGCGCCCGATCAGGAGCACTTCCTGCGGCGGGAACGCAGCCACGCGCTCTTCCGCCGCATCCTCGACCGGGCGCCGGCCCGTTGGCGGTTCAACCAGTCGCCCGTGTTCCTGGAGTTTTTGAAGGGGGCGTGGGATCTGGAGTGTCGGCCGTGGGGCACGCCCACCTACAACCTCTTCGGCTGGCAGCGGCCCTGCTATCTCCTCGACGAGGGCTATGCAAAGAGCTTCCAGGCCCTGATGGAAGAGACTGACTGGGATGCCTACGGCCGCGCGAGCGGCAACCCGAAATGCCGTGACTGCATGGTGCACTGCGGCTACGAGCCGGCGGCGGTCGAGGCCACGCTCGGCTCGCTCGGTGGCCTGCTGCGCACGGCGCGGCTGATGATCTTCGGGCCGCCGCGTGGGAAGCCCCCGGAGGAACTGCCGCCGCTCCCCGCCCCGGGCCCCGAGCCGCGCCCTGGCGGCCTGCCCGTGCTGCCGATTCTCGATCGCGTCGCCTGAACCGCGGGGAGGGAATGTTCGTCCGGCCAACGGCACTTTCCCAAGGATCGCCCGACTGATGACCAACTCGTGGGGCGGCCCACGGGCGGGGAGATTGGCCTGAAGCGGATGTCGCCGCCACAACCGAGGGCACTGGAGGGGAAATTCCTCGCCCACCCGCGCCACGACTCAGCCGAGATTCGGAACCGCTTCCTCAGGGAAGGCCTCGCGCCAAATCTCCCGATACTCCGCGGCGACTCCCTGACGCATCACCTCGTGATGCAGACGCATGAAATCGATCTCGACGCGGTTTTCCCTGAGGATCATCGCGGCATCGGCGCGGTCGATGATCCGGCCCGCGAGAAGCTTGATGACGATGAGATCATCGGGACGAACCACCCGCACGGGACTTCCTCCGTGACGCAGCGGCCACGGCACCGCCCTCGTCACCGCCGTCCTTTGAAAATCGCCCCTCACGAGCAGCAGGTCGAACTGGAACGGCATCAGGGCATCGGCCGGCTGATACGTAAACTGGGCGATGCCCTGACCATCGATGAACCGCATCGGTGGCGTGTGGCGTGGCTGAAAGCCGGCGTTCATGAGAACGCGGACGAGTTCGTCGATCCGATCGGGCTCGATGGCGACGAGCACGTCGGCGTCGCGCGTGTAGCGGGCGTGATTCCAGGCCACGAGGGCCAGGCCGCCGATCACGGCCTTCGGCGACTCTACCTGGGAAAGGGCCTCCCAGCCCGCCAGCAGTGTTGCCAGCACGCCCTCACCGGCCATTGAAACGTTCCGCCGAGCCGCAGCCGCGAAGCATGCGGAGCTTGGCTGCGGTCGAGTCGGCATCGCGCCGGTCGAGCCATTCCAGCATCACCCGGCGGGCGGATCGCTCGTCACCACAACGCCGGACAAAACCTTCGAAGAGCAGGCGGTCTCCCTCGTCGACCATCTGTGCCCACAGCCGCGCGCGTTCGTCGGGCGAAAGATGCGCGATGCTCGGCGGAGACATCTCCGGCGCGGGGATCAACTGCTGGGTCGCTGCCATGTGGTCATCATAGCATCTCGCCGCAGCCCGCCGGCCGGGCCAGCGGCAACCCGAAATGCAGTGACTGCATGGTCCATTGCGGCTGTGAGCCGGCGGGGCTCAGAGCCCGCGGCTGCGGACGTATTTCGCGGCGTCGAGAGCGGCGCCGCGGGCGCCGGCCGTGTCGCCGTGGGGCATGACGTGGAGCGGGATATCCGCCTGCTCCTCCCGCTGGGTCGGCATGCCAACGCGGATCTCGTCGAGAAACCAGCGGCGGAACGCGGCGTCGGTCTCCACCGCGCCGCCCCCCACGATCAATGCATCCGGATCGAACACGTTGACCATCTCGTCGAAGAACAGCCCCAGGGCGTGGGCCTGGACGCGGAAGATCTCCCGGCACAAGGGGTCTCCTTGCTCCGCCAGGCCACGGACGAGCTTCGCCGCGGCGCCGATCTCCTGCTTGGCCAACGGGTGACGGGGCTCCTTGGCGAGGAAGTGAGGCAGCAGCGATTGCCTGATGGCCGTCAGGGAGCAGAGCGACTCCAGGTCGCCGATGCGGCCGCAGTTGCACCGGGGAACGAGGCCGTCGATGCCGCGGATCGCGGTGAACGGGATGAGCACGTGACCGAGTTCGCCGCCGAAGCCGTTGCGACCCACCACCGTCTCTCCGCCGGTGATGACGCCGCCGCCGAGGCCCGTGCCGATGATCGCCGACACGCTGGTGGCGGTGTTGTGCGAGCCGAAGATCGACACGTGGCCCCAGACCGCCGCGGCGTTGCCGTCGTTGAGGTAGGTGACGGGCAGGCCGAGCTTGGCCTCCAGCCCTGCCCGGATGTCGTAGCCGGCCCACTGAGGATGCACGAAATTGGTGGAGCCGCGCCGGCTGAGCACGCCCTTCGCGCTGGCGGGGCCCGGCGTGTCGAGGCCGATGGCGACGAGATCCGCGCGGTCCACGCCGGCCCGTTCGGCGGCCAGCGACAGGCCCGCGGCGATCTGGCCGAGGCACACGTCAGGCCCCTCGATGCTCCGGGCGGGGTGTTCGCAGAGGCCTTCGATCAGGAAGTGGCCATGCTCGTCGAGGAAGGTGTAGTTGACGGCGGTGCCCCCCAGGTCGATGCCCGCCACGATTCGCGCTGTCATCCGCTGCGTCCTTGTCTGCGTGGGTGATTCCAGTTCGTTGCCGGTGATGTCAGCCGTGAGCGGCGTCGGCGAATCCCCGCTTGATGCGGGCGACGATCGCCCGCAGACCCCGAGCCCGGAGTATGCCAAGCACGTCGGCCAAGCCCATCCGTTCCAGGACGTCGTCGGAGATCATCGCCACGTCGGCCACCGGCTGGCCGTTGATCGCCTCGGCGAGCACTGCCACGAAGCCTTTCACGGTGGGCGCCTCGGGAGCCACCTCCGCGACGAGGCTGGCCGTGCCTCCGCGGGCCTCGGTCCACAGGTAGACGGGCGTCTGGCACTCGTGGACGCGCCGGTCTTCAGTGGCCTTGCGGGCCTCGTATTCCGGGGAGAGGGGTTGCAGACCGTTGGCGAAGTCGACGAGCAACTGCAGTTTCTCGCGGCTGTCGAGGTCCGCGAACTCGTCGATGATCGCGTCGAGCCGCTCACGGACGCTCGTCATGGAGTGGCACCGTGCGCGGCGTCAGGCGTGGGCGGAAGCGGAGGTGGACGGGGACGCGTCGGCGGGCGTTTCGCCCCCCGGTTCAGCACCCTTGGCGATCGGCACGCGGACGCAGTTGCCCCACTCAAGCCAGGAGCCGTCGTAATTCTTCACGTTGGCGAAGCCGAGGAGGTATTTGAGGACGAACCACGTCAGGCTCGAACGCTCGCCGATCCGGCAGTAGGCGATCGTCGGCGACCGCTGCTTCATCTTCAGGTCTTTCTTGTAGAGCTTCTCCAGCTCCTTGTGCGACTTGAAGGTGCCGTCGTCATGGCAGTTCATCGGCCACGGCACGTTCACGGCGCCCGGCACATGGCCGCCCCGGCAGGCGCCCTCGTTCGGATAGTCGGGCATGTGCATCCGCTCCCCGCGGTATTCCTCGGGGCTGCGGACGTCGAGCAGTTGCTTGCCCGCCTTGCAGTGCTTGAGCACCTCGTCGCGGAGGGCGCGGATCGATCCATCCTGCTCGGCGGCCGTGTAGTGGGCCTGCGGGTAGGCGACACGCTCGCCCGACCAGGCCCGTCCGTCGAGTTCCCACCGCTTGCGGCCGCCGTTCATGATTCGGCAGTCCTTGTGGCCGTAGAGCTTGAACACCCAAAATGCGTAGCAGGCCCACCAGTTGCTCTTGTCGCCGTAGAACACGACGGTGGTGTCGTTGGAGATGCCCCGTTCGGCACACAGCCGCTCGAACGCCGCCTTGTCGATGTAATCGCGGCAGGTCGGGTCTTGGAGATCGGTCATCCAGTCGATTTCCACGGCCCCGGGGATGTGGCCCTGCACGTAGAGGGCCCGGTCCTCATCGGATTCCACGATCCGCACGTTGGGGTCGTGGAGGTGTCCGGCCACCCATTCGGTGGAAACCAGCACTTCGGGATGGACGTAGTCGGCCATGGGCGCGGCTCCTGTATACTGCCTTCCGTCGCGGTCAGCGGAATCGTAGACCACGCGGCCACCCCGTGCAACGAGGTGCCGCGGCGTCCGATGCCGGAGCGAGCCTCGCTCCATCTGCCTCGCATCGTGGACGCCGTTCCTGGTTTGACGCACGGAGTGCAATACGTCGCATGGGCCCCGCCTTCATCTATCAGATCATCGACCTCAACAAGAAGTTCGGCCAGCGCGAGCTGCTCAAGAACATCAACCTCGCCTTCTACCCCGGCGCCAAGATCGGGCTGCTCGGCCGCAACGGCGCCGGCAAGAGCACGCTCATGAAGATCATGGCGGGCATCGACAAGGAGTATGACGGCGAGGCCCGCCTCGCGGACGGCTACACGGTGGGCTACCTCGAGCAGGAGCCGAAGCTCGATGAGACGAAGACCGTCTTCGAGAACGTGATGGACGCGGTCGATCACTCCCGGGCCGTCCTCCGCCGGTTCGAGGAGATCAATGCCCGCCTCGGCGAGCCGCTGGAGCCCGAGGAGATGGAGAAGCTGCTCGAGGAGCAGGCGGTCGTGCAGGACGAGATCGACGCCAAGAACCTCTGGGATCTCGACCGGCAGGTGGAGATCGCCATGGACGCGATGAACCTGCCCCCGGGCGATTGGGGTGTGGCGAACCTCTCCGGCGGCGAGCGGCGGCGGGTGGCGCTCTGCAAACTGCTGCTGGAGAAGCCCGATCTGCTCCTGCTCGACGAGCCGACCAATCACCTCGATGCCGAGAGCGTGGATTGGCTGGAGAGGCACCTGGCCGAATACGCCGGCACGGTCGTGGCTGTGACGCACGATCGCTACTTCCTCGACAACGTCGCGAAGTGGATTCTGGAGGTCGACCACGGCCGCGGCATTCCCTTCGAGGGCAACTATTCGTCGTGGCTGGAGCAGAAGAAGGCCCGACTCGAACTGGAGGAGAAGCAGGCCAGCACCCGTCAGAAGACGCTCGACAAGGAGCTGGAGTGGATCCGGATGTCGCCGAAGGCCCGGCAGGCCAAGAGCAAGGCCCGCGTGGCGTCGTATGAAAAGCTCGCCGCCGAGCAGGCTGCCTCCCGCGACCAGGAGATCGAGATCTTCATCCCGGCGAGCCGTTCGCTGGGCGACCAGGTGATCGAGGCCGAGGGCATTTCCAAGGCCTTTGGCGACAAGGTGCTCTTCGAGAACCTGTCCTTCCGGCTGCCGCCGGGGGGCATCGTGGGCATCATCGGCCCGAACGGCGCCGGCAAGACGACGCTCTTCCGGATGCTCGTGGGGCAGGAGAAGCCCGATCGGGGCACGATCACGGTCGGCTCCACCGTCGACATCGGCTACGTCGATCAAAACCGTGACGCGCTCGACCCGAAGAAGACGGTGTTCGAGGAGATCTCGGGCGGCCACGACACGATCGAGCTCGGCAAGCGGACGGTCAACGCCCGCAGTTACGTGGCCAAGTTCAACTTCATGGGGCCCGACCAGCAGAAGAAGGTGGGCACGCTTTCGGGCGGCGAGCGGAATCGCGTGCACCTGGCGAAACTGCTGCGGGGCGGTGCCAATCTGCTCCTGCTCGACGAGCCCACGAACGACCTCGACGTCGACACGCTCCGGTCGCTGGAGGAGGGCATTTCCAGTTTCGCCGGCAGCGTGGTCGTGATCACGCACGACCGTTGGTTTCTGGACCGTCTCGCCACGCACATCATCGCCTTCGAGGGGGATGGCTACGTGCACGTGTGCGAGGGCAATTTCGAGGTCTACGAGCGGAGCCGCAAGGAGCGGCTGGGCGTGGCCGCCGACGAGCCGCATCGGTTCCGGCACAAGAAGCTTCAGCACTAACCGTGACCGCCCGAGGGGCTGTACATGGCCTCGGCGGGCTTCCGCCTCCGCGACCACGGGTCGCTGCGGTGAGGCGAGCCCGCCCTCACACGAGCGAGTCGATAGGGCTGCGGACCGCGATGCCTGGTTTGTTCATGACGTGCAGATAGATCATGGTCGTGCTCACATCCTTGTGCCCCAACAAGTCCTGGACGGTGCGGATATCGGCCCCGCCCTCGAGAAGGTGCGTGGCAAAGCTGTGACGCAGCGAATGCGGAACGGCGTGTTTTGCAATCCCGACTCTGGCGACTGCCCGCTTGAAGAAGTCGCCAAAAAACTCCGGCGACACGTGGTGTCGGCGAATGCTCCCCGTGCGCGGGTCTTTCGCCATCTGCCGGGAGGGAAACAGCCATTGCCAGCCAAACTCTTGAGCGGCACGCGGGTATTTCCGTTCCAACGCGTGGGGCAGAAAGACGGCGCCGAAGCCGCTTTGCAGGTCGCTCGCATGCAGTTGCCTCACCCGCTCGATTTGGTGCTGGAGAAGTTCGCGAAATTGCTCAGGCAGAACCGTGATTCGATCCTTGTCTCCCTTTCCGGAACGCACCACCAGATGGCCTTCGTCCAGGCACACGTCCTTGATCCGCAGGCGTCGGCATTCCTGGTGCCGCAGGCCCGCGCCGTACATGGCGGCAAACATCAGCCGCCGCTGCCCGTGAAATTCAGGTAACAGAAGTTTGATTTCAGGGCGACTGAGCACAACTGGCAGTCGGGAGGATTTCGTGGGGCGGACGACGTCGAGAAACTCCAGATCTCTGCCGAGCATGACCTTGTAGAGGAACAGCAGTGCGCACTTCGCTTGATTTTGTGTTCCCGCGGTTACGTGCCCGCGCACGGCGAGATCGGTGAGAAACCTTTTGATATCCGGCTCGGCAAAACGCGAAAGATCGCTCGAGCCGCAGTGGCGGATGAAACGCATGGTCCAGCCGACGTAGGCGCGTTCGGTCTGGAGCGACCTGTGTCTCAGACGCAATTCCCGGCGCATGCCCTGAATGACGGGTGGTTCCTTAGGATCGATCTGTCCGACGAGATGCCGTTCATCGCGGGAGTTGGAAAAACCCTCGGGCACGGCCCCATTTTTTTCACGGTCTGCGAGCCGGCCGAGAGCAAGGCGAATGTTTTCCAGCGAAGGCACGTTTGTCTGCAAGACGAGCGTGCGATAGGCATCAATCGCTCGTACGGCCTGGAGCCGCTGCCAGGATGGTGTGCCGTTATCGCGAAGCCCGCGCAGGAACTGGATCACGGCGGTTTCAGAGACGGGAAGATTTCCGTCAGCGACGTTCAGGCTGGATGCATACCGTCGAATCCAGCGAGGAAACCATTCCTTGTCGGCCTGTGGCAGTTTCGTCGAGGGGATGGTCGCGCAAAAACGAGCGACACTCATTGGGATGGCTCTCGAAAAGCGAAAACACGAGGACGATTGCGATAACTGGCATTTTGTACATTATCCAGGACTCGTCAAGCTGCCCTTTCTGCTGTTTTCGGCTCGCGGTAGGATTTGTGGGTGTTCAAAACCGTCCGGCGATAAAGAAATTATCTCCGTCGGACTCTGGCATAATTAGATTGTTCGCTGATAACGATCGTCGCGGCTGAAGCCCATTTAAACGAAAGGATCGTCCGATGACCAACGAAGCCCTTGTTCGCTCCCTGATCCGTAGTTCGATCCGTCGTGCCGTCGTCGAAAGCGGTGCAGCGGCGGTTGTCCTGGCTGCCTTTGCGGTCCTGCTGCCCGGAATCACCGCAGGAACGCCTGCTTATTACGGATGCCTTCTCATCATCGCTGGCGCCGGCTTTGTTGCCGGCGTGGTTTGGTCTCATGCATTGAGCTACCGCCTGCTGTCGAGCCATCCGGCGAGTGATGTGGGCTTCTGGCGAGCTGCTTTCCAAGTTCAAGCTCGATTGCTTCGCCTTGTGCCGATCTGGTACTGCGCGCCCCTTGGGCTTGGCTGCGTGCTGTTCATCACCCCGAGATCAGACGCGGGCCAAGCGTCATTCCTACTGCTCAGCAGCATGATCGTTACTGGCGCTGTCGTGGTGGGCTGGCTGAATCGATCAGCCGCGCGGAGTCTCGATGAAGCGGTAAGCCTTTTGGCTGAGTGATCGCGTTACAAACCGCCCCAGCAGCGAACAAAGCGATGCAGCGGACTCGCGATAAAATCGTTTCCGATGGTTGGCCCAAGGTCGCGAGCCGCTGATCGCCGACGTTCTCCGGAAAGAGTTGATGCAGACCGTCGCTCAAGAATTGGTCGCGATCATCGAGCGGGTGACACCGATGCTCGACTCGCTGGCGCTGGACGAGACGCTCGCTGCCCGAGTGGATCCCAAGAAGTGGTCCCGCAAGGAAATCCTCGGCCACCTCATCGACTCTGCGTGCAACAACCAGCAGAAAGTCGTGCGGTTGATGCAGCAGCCCAATCTCGACTTTCCCGGGTATCGCCAAGACGACTGGGTGGCTGTCCAGAATTGGGCGAACGCTGACTGGAAAGGCATGGTCAGTCTTTGGGCCGCATACAACCGACACCTTGCCTACGTGATTTCAACCGTCAGCCCTGACCGTCTGAACAACACAATTCGAATCGAAGGTACCGGGCCGTTCACCTTGGCTTTCGTCATGTCTGATTATGTCGAGCACTTGAAGCACCACTTGCGGCAGATATTTCCGGACAGCGGAATTACGAGTGCCTTTGTGAATGTCTATCACGCCTGAAGGAATCGCGCGGGAGAACAACGCAATGCAGCGGACTCGCGATAAAATCGGTCGGTGTGGGTAATCCAAGGTCGCGAGCCGCTGATTGCTACCGTTCGGCAGAACATGACGATGAGCGTTCAACAGTTCGCAACTCACTACTATTTGCGTGAGAATGGTCCGTTTCGCAGTTTGTCAGACCTTCCCGCTGGCTCTGAGGATCCGATTTTTCTAGACCTTCTCACGCGGCATAAGCGTGAGCTTGGCTATCGCCGCCGCTACGGCAAGGACTATATCCGTATTCGGCGTAGGGTGGAGGATCAACTCCGCGAACTCTTCATAGCACGAGGGGGTAATCCGCGCCGACGTCACCCCTTCTACCTCGTGTATGGAGAATCCGCCTGGTTCCGGGATCTGAACGCAAATCAAGACGAGGTGCGCATCCCGCTATCCGATCTCGATCCCGAAACGACGTCGGTGACCTTCCCTGACAGCTTTATCGCACTAAGCCGAAACGACAAGCCCTACTACAACCAAGTATTCCTGCTCGGCGAGCTTAGCGAGCTTGTCGAGCGGTTTGGAGTGCCCGCTAACGATCACTTGGTTCCGTACGAACGCTATTGGGAGACGGATTTCGAACTTTATATTGAGATTCAGCTCTGGGACACCCCGCCCAAATTCCCCAATGCCGAACAACGCGATGCAGCGGACTCGCGATAAAATCCGGCGGCGTGGATAATCCCTTGGTCGCGAGCCGCTGATCGCAATCGTTCGGAAAAAATGAAAATACGCACACTCAAAGTCCTCGCCTTTGTTTCCGTCGTCGCAAGCAGCGCCATCGGCCAGCATTGCGCCGTTGCTGTCGATGTGAGGCAGGAGTCGTCTTCCCGCCAGGGTGTCACCGCAAAATTTGAACGCCATCCCCGCACCAGATTCGAGATTCGCGGCCCCCTGGGCAAGCAGATCGAGGGCGCTGTTCAAAACTGGCTGATTCCGGCGCCGCGGGACAATCCCGCGATGCTCGACATGTTCACCGACCAAGACAAGCAGCCCTATCGACAGTTGCTTCCATGGTCCGGTGAGTTTTTCGGCAAATATCTCACCGCTTCGACCCAGATGATCCGGCTGACCAGTGACCCAAGGCTCCAGGCGACTGTCGAGAAACTTGTAGCCCGTGCCGTGACGCTTCAAGCCGAGGACGGCTATTTGGGTCCATGGCCAAAGGAGTTCCGCCTCCGGAAAGGAGCTCCCAACTGCGAGCTGTTTGGCCTGCCTCATGCGGAACCATGGGATGCGTGGGGGCACTACCACGCCATGGTCGGCCTGTTGCTGTGGCATCAAACCACAGCAGATCCAAAGGCCCTGGCTTGTGCGACGCGGATCGCCGACATGCTTTGCGATCGGTTCCTCGACAATCCGCGAGAACGGCTGCACGACACCGGCGCGCATGAGATGAACCAGGCCCCGGTTCATTCTCTCGCGTTGCTCTACCGCCTTACTGGTAAGGACCGTTATCTCCGCATGGCGGAGCAGATCGTCACGGAGTTCGCCGTTCCACCGGCAGGCGACTACCTGAACGCGGCGATTGCTGGCAAGGAGTTTTGGCAGACGCCGAAGCCGCGATGGGAAAGTCTGCACCCCATCATGGGCTTGAGCGAGCTCCATCTTCTGACTGGGAAGGAGCCGTACCGCAAGGCATTCGAGCACCTGTGGTGGAGTATCGTGCGGGCAGATCGGCACAACACGGGCGGCTTCAGTTCGGGCGAGAAAGCCACCGGCAACCCCTATGCCGGCGGTTCCATCGAAACATGTTGCACGATTGCATGGATCGCCATGAGTGTCGAGATGCTGCGCCTCACCGGCGATCCGATCGTTGCCGACGAAATTGAACTATCGACTTTGAATTCCGTCGTCGGGCTGCATTCGCCGGATGGCGCGTGGTGCACGTATGACACCCCCATGGACGGCATCCGTGTTCCCAGCACCACGGCGATCGCATTCCAGAAAAGGCCCGGATCCGAGCAACTCAACTGTTGTTCGGTGAACGCCGCCCGCGGATTTGGGATGATCAGCGACTGGGCTCTGATGCAAGAGAACGTGACCGAGGCCCTGGTCCTGAATTGGTATGGACCGTCGACCATATCCACCGTCATCAATGAAGTGCCGGTGACGCTCCGCCAGGAGACCGACTACCCTCGGCAGGGTCGCATCGACATCCATGTCGAGCCGAAGTCCGCGACGCCGTTTGTTCTCAAGTTGCGAGTGCCGCACTGGTCGGCTACGACGAAATGTTCGGTGAATGGGGAGCCCGTAGAGGTGGAAGCAGGTAGTTACTGCGTCCTTGACCGGCGCTGGGGGCACGGCGATCGTGTGGCGCTGGAGTTTGACATGCGACCGCGGGTCTGGGTTGGAGAGCGCGAATGCGACGGAAAGGCCGCACTCTACCGCGGTCCGATTCTATTGGCATCGAATACCGAGGCACGGGAACAGCCCACTTTGGATCTGGCACGTTTCGACGTCGCGGTGGTCGAACCGTCCGACCGCCTGGGTAGCTGCCTGCTCACGGTCGATGTGACCGACTCGGGTGGAAAGACGCTCCGGCTCAGCGACTTCGGCAGCGCTGGCCAGAACCAGTCCCCGTACACATCATGGCTGAAGGCAAAAGGTGTGGCCGCTGTCCCTTTTACGCCGGGCAATCCAAGACGCACGACTATGTCCGGTGCCCCGAATACGAAGTCAATCGTCCACTGATCAAGCAAGGGCTAGCAAAGCAACAGCGGGAGACATTTCACCGAAACGTTATTGGTGTGGCAACTGATCTCCAGAGACCACGCAGGTGGAGCTGTCCCGAACTAAGCGTTGCAGCGAACTCGCGACCAAGTCGGTCGATTTTGGAAAGCCTTTTCCGCGAGCCGCTGATCGCGGGCGTTAGCCGCGTGAAAGCTGAGTCCGTGTGCGTGCCGTCACTGTGTGCGGTATGATTTTCGCGTGAGGACCAACCCATGTGCGATGCCGCCGTCGAACTGATCCAGACGTTTTCCGCCTTGTCGCGTAGCGACCAGTACGCAGTTCTTCTCGAGTTGGCTCGAATCTCCGAGGCAAACGCCGGCCCGCTCTCGGATGAGGAACTTACGGCGGCCGGTGAGTCAGTCTTCGCCATGTATGACGCCGAGGAGGCCGGTCATGGCGAAGCCCAAAAGGGGTGAGGTCTGGCTTGTAGATATGGGGTACGCCGCAAAGGTGCGTCCGGCTTTAGTTCTCAGCGGTCTGGTCCTCGACGATGAACGTGCATTGACAACGGTCATTCCTCATACAACAAGCGTACGCGGAACGCGGTTTGAGATTCCGACGAGTGTTGGATGGCTGAAGAATGGCGCGTTTGATGTGCCGGGCATCGGAACGTATCCAACCGTGAAGCTGATGCGAAAGCTTGGCGATCTTCCGCAAGAGCTATTGGGTCTCGTAGCAAGTCGCGTCGTAATGCTGCTTGCCCTCCCTGGCAACCCATGAGACGGCTAACCCAGCATTGGAGCCGACTCGTGATAGCGTCCAGGGGTGTAGATGGGCTGGTTGGCTGCGAGTGGCTCAATGCAGCCGTTCGCTCAAGACAGATGACACAGGTGCGCTCATTCACGCCGATCTCATTTGACGACTACATCGCTAAGCATCTCGCTGCAAATCCGAGCGATGATCGTGCTGAGGTAGTCGCTAATCTCGCGACTGCCCTCGCGGCATTCAAATCGGGAGCAACATGCTCATGCGGCGAGCTGATATGGGTCATAGGCTCTGCCTTTGCTGGCCACGCTTGCTTCACTTGCATTTCCGGCGGAACCGATTCCAGTCAAGACTTTGAGATCGCCGAGGCTTGCCACGGGGCATGAGCGAACAACGCAATGCAGCGGACTCGCGATAAAATCCGGCGGTGTGGATAATCGTTTGGCCGCGAGCCACTGATTGCCCCCGTTCGGCCGCAAAAGGCACGTGTGAACGACCAAGTATTCGCCTCTGAGCCTGCTCTCCTGTCGGCAATCGCCGCCGACGGGCAGGCATTGGGCTTTGCCGCCGCGTCGGAGCCGCGGACCGGTAGCCTCCTTCAGGTACTGGCGGCGTCAAAGCCGGGTGGTCGGCTCCTTGAGTTGGGCACCGGCACTGGAGTCGGTACCGCTTGGCTACTCTCCGGGATGGACGCAGCGGCTCGGCTGGACACCGTGGATAGCGAACCGACGGTCGTTGCTGTCGCTCGCCGGCACTTGGGCAGCGATCCGCGAGTACGGTTTCACTTAGCGGATGGCGAGGTCTGGCTGCGGAACTACAAAGGCCCTTCCTTCGATTTAGTCTTTGCCGACTCTTGGCCGGGTAAGTTTAGCGCGCTCGCGGATGCGCTTACGCTGCTCGCGCCGGGCGGACTGTACGTCATCGACGATCTGCTACCACAAGCAAACTGGCCGGATGGGCATGGCGCACGAATCGAGCCGCTTCTAGCCCATCTGGAAGCACTGCCCGGGTTTTCTTGTGTACGGCTTGCTTGGGCGAGTGGACTTGCCTTGGTCGTGCGCCATGCCGAACAACGCAATGCAGCGGACTCGCGATAAAATCGGTCGGTGTGGATAATCCCTTGGTCGCGAGCCGCTGATCGCGGGTGTTCGGCGAAATATGAGTGTGTGCCTTATTCGCTCCGCAACCAATGCCGATGCCGTCGAGGCAGTGGCTGTGATGCGCCGCTCAATTGTGGAGTCGTGTGTGGCCGACCACCGCAATGATGGTCCCACGCTGGAACGTTGGCTTCGCAACAAAACCCCGGAAGCCTTTCGCGTGTGGCGAAACTGGCCCGACAATTTCATGGCCGTGGCAGTCGTGCAGGGAATGATTTGCGGGCTCGGTGCCGTCCGTCAAAGCGGCGATCTTGACGTTTGCTATGTGCATCCCTCTTGGCAACGACGCGGAATTGGCCGCTCGCTTCTGCTCGCGTTGGAGTCTCAGGCTCATGACTGGGGGCTCCAGATGCTGAGGCTTATCAGTTCACGAGCGGCACGCGGCTTCTATGAGAGCCACGGCTGGACGTTCGTGCCTGAGGAGTCCGGTCCCGGGTACGGCGTTCTCTTTGACTACCGTTACAGAAAGAAGTTGACGCAGTCGCCGAACAACGCAATGCAGCGGACTCGCGATAAAATCGGTCCTGATGGAACGTCCAAGGTCGCGAGCCGCTGATTGCCAGCGTTCGCCAATAGTCCTGACCGCGAATGCTGGGCTCCCCGGAGTTTTCTGGCTCCGTGCCCAAGCGGTAAACTAGTTGTGTTTGCTCCCCGCACATCAAGGAGAATACCCGTGTCCGTCCGCATCGATTCATTAGGCATCGATCGCCTGAGCGTGCGCGATCGACTCGATCTTATTGAGCAGATCTGGGATAGCCTGCCGGAACAGGTCGAACAACAGGACATTCCTGATTGGCATGTGGCGGAACTCGCCGCGCGTCGCCGCCGTGCCGCCGAATTGCCTGGCGTCGGCAAGCCGTGGCGGGAAGTGCTGGAGCGACTCGAGGGTGGTTCGTGAGTCTGCCGGTAATTCTGCGGCACGAGGCAGAGGTCGATATCCAGGGGGCCCGCGACCAGCTTGAGGCCGTTCGTGTTGGCCTCGGAAATCAGGTTCTTGCCCGTGTTCGGGAAGTGCTCGCCCGCATCGAAAAGATGCCGGAGTTGCATGGCAAGGTATGGGAAGATGTGCGTGCCGCGAGGCTGAAGCAGTTTCGGTATATCGTCTATTTCATCGTGCTCGAAGATCGTATCGAGGTGCTGGCTGTCCTCCATGGCGCTCGGGACCCTTCGGCGTGGCAATCCCGGGCATAAAATCCGAGGGCGGGGCGAACCAAGCGATGCAGCGGACTCGCGATTAAATCGGGCGGCGTGGATAATCCGTTGGTCGCGAGCCGCTGATCGCCGGCGTTCTGGCAATGGTTCGCTGCAACCGGGGTAACTGATGAATCCAACCGTTTACCTCGAAACCACGATCATCGGCTATCTTGCGATGCAGCCGAGCGGGATTCTGCGGATTGCCGCCAATCAGCAGACCACGCACGAATGGTGGAACGAGCATCGCCATCGGTTCGCCGTCTACGTCTCGCGATTCGTCGTCGGCGAGTGCTCCGCTGGTGATGCAGCCGCCGCGGCCGAACGTCTTCGTGTGTTAGCAGACGTGCCCCTTCTGGAGGTCTCGGCCGATGCGGAATCGCTCGCGGCTGCCTTGCTCGATGATGTGCCCTTGCCATCAAAAGCAGCCACCGATGCCCTGCATATCGCAGTCGCGGCCGTCAACGGTGTCGAGTATCTCTTGACCTGGAATTGCAGGCATATCGCCAATCCCGCCCTCAGGCCGCGGATCGAGTCCGTTTGTCGTAAAATGGGGTTCGAGCCTCCTGTGATTTGCACGCCTCAAGAGCTGCTGGAGATCGACAATGGAGCCTGATCCAGTCGTTGCCGAAGTTAGGGCTATCCGCGAGCAGTTGGCTGCCCGTCTTGGCTTTCGGATCCATGACATCGTTAAAGAAGCACAGCGGCAAGATGCTGTTGGCGACAGAAAAGTTGTCCGACTCCAGCCGCGACGCCCGATCGCGGTAGGCGTTCTCACGCAAGAGCCAGAACAAAGCGATGCAGCGGACTCGCGATAAAGTCGGTCCTGATGGAGCGCCCAAACTCGCGAGCCGCTGATCGGCGGCGTTCGCCGAGCGTAGAAAGCCCCGAGGTCGAGGCATTCCGATGTGGTTACTTCTTGGCGAAGTACCGCACATCCGGCAGGCCGCTGAAGTCCTCGTCGAGCGTCCAGACCGTGGCACCGTGCTCTCGGGCCGCTGCCAGGATGATGCTGTCAGCCATGGGAAGCGAGTGCCGCAAACTCAAGGTAGCAGCGGCGAGAGCTCGCTGCACTGTGAGATCGACGATGCGGCCCCGCTGCATGGCCGCCACTCCCTGGATCGCTGCCTCCTCGCCAGCCTCGCGGAGCAGCACCTTGAACACCTCGTAGACCGAGACGGCGGGCACGATCAGCGACTCGAGATCCTCGAGAGCCGGCTCGAACACGCGGGCATGCCGCCCACCGGCGAAGTATTCCAGCCACCCGGACGAATCGACCACGTTCACAGCCGGTCCCCGTCGCGAACAAAGTCCGTCTTGATTCCCTTCACGAATGCCTTCAACTCGCGGATGTTCCGCTCCGGCACAAATTCCAGCCGCCCGGCATGCTCGATCACCTGCAGTTTCTGGCCCGGTCGCAGCCCAAGGCGTTCCCGAACGACCCGCGGAATCACGACCTGGAACTTCGGCGAAATCGTGACGTGGTGCATGCTGGCTCCCTGGTCGATGGAAAGGATCGATCGATACGTCGTACAACCGAATTGTAATCGATGCCCGCGGCCTGAACAAGCCGTGAACCTTTTGCCGCGTCGGTGGGAATACTTGTCATCGTGGCCGAATCCATTCCTGACGAAGCCGAATTGGTCCGCCGCACGCGCCGCGGCGACGTGGCTGCGTTTCGTGAACTCGTCGCAACTCACGCCGAGCCGCTCTGGCGGTGCGCAAGGGCTCTCTGCCGCGACGACCACGAAGCCGAGGACCTCGCCCAGGAAACGCTGGTCGAGGCCTGGCGGTCGCTCGCTCGATTCGACGAAAGTCGGCGGTTTTCGACCTGGCTCTACGGCATTCTCAGGCACAGGTTCCTGAAGGCGCGGCGGAAGCTGCGGCCCGTGGCAAGCGGAGAGGATCAGGCCGCCGACCGCCCCGGCCGCGACACCTCGCCGACGGTCGCCGCCGAACGTGCGGAAGAAGCGCGGCTCGTGCAGGCCGCCGTGGCCGCCCTGCCCGCCGAACATCGCGTGGTGGTGGAACTGCGGTTTTTCGCCGGTGCCTCGCTCGACGAGATCGCGACGCTCGTCGGCTGCCCGCTGGGCACCGTGAAGAGCCGACTGCATCACGCCCTCGAAAAACTCCGGCTTGGAAAAGAGGGCGTGAACCTTTTCAACGCAGCCGGGGAATCACCCGTGTCCACCCCGTGAGCCCGACCATGAACGCCCAGCCATCTTCCTGCGACGCCCTGCACGAGCCGATCAGCCTGCTCGCGGCGGGATGCCTGCCGCCTGAGGAGCAGGCTGCCGTGCGCGGCCATCTCGACGGGTGCCAGGCCTGTGCCGCACGATTCGCCGAACTGACCGCCATGTGCGGCAGCCTCGCCCGCAGCCGTCCCGCAACGGCCCCCGCCGAGGCGATTCTCCGCCGGTGGGACGCGCTGGCGGCCGATGGCCTGCCACGCCCGCCGGCCCGGAGCACGCGGTCGCTTGCGCCTGCGCTCGCCGCCGCGATCGCGGCATCGCTGCTCTTGGCTGCCTGGTGGATGGCTGACCACCGGGCAACTCCGCCGCTGGCCAAAAGCCCATCACGGATCCACCTCGCGATCCATGAGTTGGCACATGCGGACACCGATGCCGAGTTCGACGAAGCGCTGCGCCGGCACTACGGATCCGCCACGTTCGGTGCAACCGGTTCCACATCCCGTCCCCGAGACCTCTTGAAGGAGTTTCTGCAATGACAAGTCGCCGCGTGCTTTTCCTGGCCGGTGTCCTCGCCATGCCGACCACTTTTTCCGGGGTTCTGACCGCCGCTGAACGGGCGGCAGTCGCGGCCGCAACCGCACCCAATGCCGCGGTCATCTACTGGCAGGCGTTCGCCCTGCTGCCCGAACCGCTCGCCGAACCGGAGAAGAAGAAGTATGACGCCGCAGTCGCCAATTCCGCCGCCCACGTGACGGACGATCTGAAGCCGATCGTCATGAGCTTCGAGGGTTCGCTCGCTGCGCTGCGCCGCGCAACGCGGGTCGCGGCGTGCGACTGGCATCTCGACTACGAAGCCGGCGCGGAATGTCAGTTGCCGCATCTGGAGAAGGCCCGGACGCTCTCCAAAGCGGCCCTGTTGCGGGCGCGACTCGAGTTTGCCGCCGGGAAGGCCGACGAGGCGATTGCGGATGTCATAGCCGTGCTCAAACTGGCCCGCGACTGCGGCAGCAGTCCGGTGCTTGTCTCGCTGTTGGTCGATGCTGCCATCGAGAAGTCGGCGACGGAGGTGCTCACGGCGAATCTGGGCCGACTGTCACCTGAACAACTTGACCAGTTGGCGGAAGTGATCGATGCCTTGCCGACAACGCCATCCCCGGCGGATTGCATCCGGCACGAGGGCAGAACGTTCGGAGACTGGCTGGCGCGTGTGATCGATGCCGAGGCGGCAACGGTCGCCAACCCGAAGGCTGGCGGCAAGGTTGTGGCGGCCCTGTTCAGGGAGGTCCTTGCGGGGTCGGATGCCGACGCGAACGAAGCCGAGCGGCGCGAGATGTTCGAGATCCTTTCAGTCGCCGACGTTCGCGAGTCGCTCCGGCTCTTGCGGGCGGATTACGAATGGGCGGCCACCATCGCTGACATACCGGCGGCTGAACGTCGCGGCCGGTGGGCCGAGTTCGAGGCCGGAATCCCGAAAGCCGGACCTGCCGGCAGCCGCGAGCAGGCGATGCGCGTTTTATCCGACTTGTTGATGCCTGCCGTCGCGGGTTTCTGTGATGCTGTGGACGCGGCCGACGTGCGGCGGCAACTCCTGCTTCTGGCCATCAAGGTTCAGCGTCGGGGAGCTGATGCGATCCGTGGGAGCGCGATCCCGGGCCACGGGCCGGTGGAGTATCGTGCGACCGGCGCCGGCTTCGAACTCCGCTGCCAGCCCGGCTCCACCGACAAGCCCGTGGTGCTCCAGGTTGGCCACGCTTCCCCTTGACCGCGGCGGCGAACGAAGCGATGCAGCGGACTCGCGATAAAGCCCGGCGGTGTGGATAATCCCAAGGTCGCGAGCCGCTGATCGCTCGCGTTCGAGCTACCAAATGACCTCGCGTTGCGTTCTCGTCGCCATTGCCTTGGTCATCAGTGGTCTCGTCGCGGTGCTAGCGGCAGGCCCTGTTCCCCGCCTGTGGAACATGACGGCCGAGTACGTCACTGCGGCTGTGATTCGCGACACCGAGGAGTATGTCGTCCGGTCTCAGGGCCGCTGGCCCCAGTCATTGGCGGATCTGGGCGAAGACCGTTCTCGCTACACGACCATCAACTTTGCCATCGATCCAAAGTCGTCGTCGAAAGCCGATGTGGTGCGTGCGATCAGGCCGGTAAGCGGAAAATTCCTGACCTATCCGCACGCTGATCGCGATCTTGAGCGGTTATTCGCCACAATGCGTCGCGTCAGCGACGGGAAACTCGAACCACCCGATGCAATGGACTCGCGATGAAGCCCTGCGGTGTGGACAATCTTCACGGCGTGAGCCATTGATCGGAATCGTTCGGCAGGAGAAACTCGGATGTCGTGGCGGCTGCTTTCCTGTGCAGTGGCAATGTGTTGGGCGATCGTCATTTCACCCAAGAGTGCACCCGCCCTGGATTTCTCCTTCAAGACAGTGACCGTTGATAAAGCAACATCTCTTCTGTAAATGGCGGTTTTCAGAGGTGGGTCATCTGGCTTCCATGTTCAGGTAGGCACGTTCAGTTTCCCAGTCGTCGCTGATTTCGGAGAGGACGGCGGAGGCGAGCCTCAGGAGGGAGGCCTCGTTCGGGAAGAGCGTAGCGACCCGCGTCCTTCGCTTGATCTCTTTGTTGAGCCGTTCGAGCCCGTTGGTCGTTCGGAGCCGCCGCCGGTGGGCGGCGGGCACTCGAAGGACGGTGAGGGCCTCGGGGACATTCTCGTCGAGCCAAGCCGCGAGTTGCGGAGCAGCTTTCTGGTAGCGGGTGACGACATCGCGGAGCCGCCGTTCGGCCTCGGCTGGCTCGTCGGCATCGAAGACGCGGCGGAGGTCGCCGGCGACCTCCGGTCGCATGGCGACCTTTGGCACGTGAGCCATCGCATTCTGCATGAGATGAAACTGGCAGCGTTGCCAAGGCACGCCGGCAAGGACGGCCTGCCGGGCGGCTTTGAGCCCGGCATGGTCGTCACTGACGACGAGTTTCACGCCGTGCATGCCACGAGAGACAAGACTTTCGAGGAACTTCCGCCAGTGGGTCTCGGCCTCGGAGAGTTGCACGCTGCAGCCGAGGATGCTGCGCTTGCCATCCGGGCCGACGCCGATCGCCGTGAGGAGGGCACAGGGCACGATCGCCCCGTCGTGACGCACTTTTTCGTAACGAGCATCGAGGATGAGATAGGTGATCTCGCCGATCAGCCGGTTCCGCCAGGCGCCGAGCTGTTCGTCGAGTTCGGCCGCCGCGCGGCTCACCTGGGTCGAGGTGATCTCGAGGCCGCAGAGCTCCTCGACGATGGCCGTGACCTTACGGGTGCTGACGCCCTGGACGTACATCTCGGCGACGGCGAGCGTCATCGCCCGTTCGCTGCGAACGCCCCGCTCCAGAGCCCGAGGGTAGAACGGCCGCCCGCTGTCGTCGCGGTAGCCGCGGGTCTGGGGAATCCGCAGGTCTACCTGGCCGACGCGGGTCTTTAGGGTCTTGGGTTTGAATCCGTTGGCGTAGCCTTGACGATCGGCAGTTCGCTGATGAGACTCGGCTTGGAGCACCTGCTCGCGCTCGATCTGCATCGCGTGATTCATGAGCGTGGCGAGGGCAGAGGCCATGGCAGATGGGCCGTGCTCGATGAGCAAGGCCGTGAGGTCGTTAATCGCCGGACATTCATCTTGGTGGGTCATCGCAGGTTCCTTCTTGGTGGAGTAAGCACTTCCAAGAAAACCTCGATGGCCCACCTCTTCAACTCGGGCCGCCGGTGTGTTCCTTCCCTCGGCTCGCAAGCTCGCCTCGGTCAGGAACACACCGGCGATTTACAGAAAGAATGTTGCACTAACCGTCGAGCACTTTGA
>JBIIIP010000030.1:0-29543 GCA_044234625.1 Pirellulales bacterium
TGCGGGCTTGCGCAGGCGGAGGGCAAGCCAAGGTTGCCCTCGCCTGCGTCCGGCCGGCATCCAGCCGGCCGTCTGTGCCTCTCCGCTGAATCAGCCAACTGACACGAGGGGTGACCCGTGTCATGACGCCGGGCTATGGGAGCAAGCGAAGGCACGATGCCGGAGCGCAGCGGACATGCAGTGAGCGAAGGGCTGGAGGCCCGTAGCGAACGTCCGGCGACGTGACACGGGTCACCCCGACCCATCACCATCCTGCTCGACAGACCAGGGGTCCGTCGCCACTTTCGGAAAGGCGGAGACCACCTCCTGCGTTTTCAGCAGACCAGCGGTTTATCGCCACTTTCCGCGCCAGCCGCACGCGTCGCTCCTCGCCGCTACCCGCGGAAGGCCGCACGGGGCCTGGCCTTCGAGGCCATGTGGAACGTGTTCATCATGTCGTAGGCCGTGACCTCGCAGAGCAACTGCGTGACCTTCTCGTGCGCCTCCGGAGAAAGCAGTGGCTCCAGCTCCTTCATCAAAGCCACCACCCGCTTCTCCTGCTCGCCGAGCTCCTTCGTCGTCACCTTCCCGTCCGCCACCGCGTCGAGAAAGGAATCGAGCTTGCGGGCGTATTCCGACAGCAGCGGCGCCTCGCTGACTTCGTCGAACCACGGGGTCTTCGCTGCGGATGCCTTGGCCATGAACCTTTCTCCTCGGGGAATTGATCGCTACGAACCGACAATGTCACGAATGGCGCTGAGCCGCTCCTGCAGCCGCGCGCGACCGCCAGGCTTGCCCACCTCCTCCCGCCAGCGCTCGGGGAGAAACCGCTTCTCCGTGCATTCGAGCACGGCCGCGATCTCCTGCATCTCCTTCTCGAGCCCCTGGGCCGAAGGCATGAAGTCGGCAAGCGCCTCGCGGAAGTCCTCTACCGAGATCACCTCCGGTGCCGGCTGGCCGGCAGCGGATGCCCGATCGAGCCCCTTCCGCTTCGCCGCCAACACGACGCTCTCGATGTCGGCGCCCGAAAGCCCGAGCGACAGGTCGATCGGCCCGGGCAGCCCGGCCGCCAGCTTCACCTTCGCCTTGCGGGCCATGGCCACGACCATCGCCTCCATCTCGGCCTGGTCGTGCGGATAGACGAGGGGAATGTGCACCTCGGCCCGACCCTGGCGCTTGAGATCGATCGGCAGCAGGTCGGGACGGCTGGTGAGCAGCATCCAGACGATTTTGCCGCGGTAGCGGGTGTCGCCCATCTGCCTGGCGATCATCGAGAAGACACGGGCCGACGTGCCCGAATCCCCCCCCTGGTCACGATTGCCCAGCGCGGCATCGGCCTCGTCGATGATCACCACCACCGGACCGAGGCTGCGGAGCACGTCGAGGGCGTGCTCCAGGTTGCCCTCCGTCTCGCCGACGTACTTGCTGCGGAAATTCTTCAGCACGGCGCAGGGAATGCCCACGCTGCCCGCGTAGCACTCAGCGATGAAACTCTTGCCCGTGCCCACCGGCCCGCAGATGAGGTAGCCCATCGGCGCGCTGTCGAGCTGCCCGCGCTTGATCGCCCGGGCATCGGCCTCCAGGCGATCCTTCGCCGCCGCATGGCCGGCGACCGCGTCGAGCGTGAGCCGGGGCTGCACGAATTCCACGAGCCCCTGGCACGAACGCTCGATGAGGTCTTTCTTCGTGAGGGCAAACTCCGGCCCGTCGGGGGCCGTACCTTCGCGGGCCGCCATCGTGATCACCGCCCGCAGGCTCTCGAGCGTGAGGCCTCCCGAAAGCGCGGCCACCCGCCTCACGGCATCCAACTCGCCAGCTGGCACGCCGGCCGCCTTGGCCGTGGCGATCGCAAACGCCTCCCGTTCGGCTGCGTCGGGCAGCGGCACGTCGATCGTCGTCACCGCCGGGTTCGTCACCAGCCGCGCGTGCATCTCGGCCAGGGAGTCGGTGACCAGCACGATCGCCACGTTCACGCGGCGGAGGAGCGGATTGGTGGCCCAGGCCAGCAGGCGGACCAGCCGCCCGGCCCCGGACCGCGCCGCCGACGCCGCATCGCCGGACGGGGCGAGATACTGGGCGTAGTCGATCACCACGGCAATCCGCTTCCGCTGTTCCGGCGGATCGATGAGGTTGCGCTCGAGCAAGCCATCGATGGTGGCGATGGCCGCGTCGGGATCACGGGGCCAATTGACCGCGGGGCCGATCTTGTCGGTGAGCCACTGCGCCATCGCGCGCAACCGGTTGCCGTCGGCACCCGCCAACGGCCGCAGCCCCTTGCCGACGTCGTAGGCCAGCACCACGTCCCAGCGGCCGAAGAGTTCCCGCGAGAGGAAGTCGGGCACCGTGCCCCAGGTGGGCTCGCGGTCGGGAGCCGTGAGCGGCACCAGGTCGCGCACGTTGCCATGGAGCAGAAACAGGCAGCTCCGGCCGGCCAGGTAGGCGTCGCCGAGCCGCTCCGCCCAGGCCGGGCACCATGCCGGCAGCGCGGCAGACGCGGTCCCGGCCGCGGCCGACGTGCCGAGCGCGGGAGGGGCCGCGGCGGAGCCGCTGATGCTCGTCGCCATGGTGGATCAGCCCGCCGTCTGCTTCTGCCGCTCGTTGCCGAGCTCTTTGTCGTCGGCCTTCACACCCGCCGTCTCGGGAGTGACCATCCCCATCTGGATCTCGAAGTCGCGGAGCGCCTGATCGGCCATCTGCTGCTCGACGGCCTGCTCCGTCTTGATCTTGTCGAGCCCATCGCCGGAAAGATCGGCCGCCACGCGCACCTTCGCGCGATTGAGGCCGATCTTGTCTTGGATCACGTCCTCGATCTGGCCGAAATCGGTGGTGATGTCGAAATTGAAGCTGGTGGCGAGCTTGGCCAATTCGGCCTCGGCCCGTGAGAGCTTCAGCTCGGCGTCGTATTTGTGGATCTTCTGCTTGAGGTCGGCAAGCTTCTTCGTGGCGTGCTTGATCTTCATCACGTTGTTGCCGTAGGCCGTTTCGTGGAGCTTGAGCTGGGCCTCGTTCTCGGCCAACTCCTTCTTCGCCCGTTGCAGTTCGAGGGCGAACTTGGATGCCGTCTCCCGCTCACCTGCCTGCAGGTAGGCCTTGACGCGGGCCTCCAGCGAGGCGACGTGGTCGCGGTCACCGTTCACCTGCCGGGTGACCCGTTCAACGAGGGCACGGTATTGCTCGAGCCCCTCACGGCCCTCCTTCATCTGATCGACGGCCTTGTCGTATTCGTACTGCAACTGGGCGATGGGGTCGCTGGTCCAGAAGAAGTTCGCAAGCTTGTTCATCTGGGCGGCCAACGCCTTCCAGAGTTTGCCGAGGATCATGATCAGATCTCCACGAAGCCGGTACGGCCGAACCAGGGCGCCGGCACCCGCCGCCGCCGAAAACGACCTCGTCTTACCGGGGGGCGGAAAGCGAGTCAAACGGCCGGCACGTTCCGCAGACACCGCACGCCCGCCGCCAGCCGCACAGCTTCCCCGCCGGGCACGACCGCTACCGACCGATGGCGACGCCAGGGTGCGCCGCCCCGAAGGCCGCCACGGCGGCATCCGTCAGCGCGGTGAAACCCGCCTCCAGCCGCTCGAGCGCGGCAAGGCGGCCGATTGATTCGAGCGCCCCATCGCCGATCTTCGTGCCGGTAAGGACGAGCGACCTGAGCTTCGTGAGGCCGGTGAGCCGCGCGATGCCGGCATCAGTCACCGATGTGTTCTGCAGGTTCAGTTTCACGAGCGTGGCGATCCGGCCGAGAGATTCCATGCCCGCGTCTCCGACCCGGGTGTCCCACAGATCCAGCTCGGCGAGTTTCTCGAGGCCGGCCAGATGGGCGACGCCCGCGTCGCCCACGCTCGTCTCGGCGAGATCGAGGAGCACGAGGTTGGGTAGCGCGGCCACATGGGCCAGCCCGTCGTCGCCCACGAGCGTGCCGCGCAACTCAAGCCGCTTGAGTTTCGTCAGACCGGCCAGGTGGGCCAGCCCGGCGTCGCCCACGAAGGTGCGCATGAGATTGATCTCGTCGATGTCGGTCTTGTCGGCGAAGGCCGCGAGGCCGGCATCGGTGACCTGGCCATCCTCCGCGGCGAAGCCGCGGAGCTTCGGCAGGGAAGCCAGGTGCGCCAGCCCGGCATCGGTGACGCTCGGGCAACGGAGCTTCACCCGCTCCAGGCTGTCAATCTTCACCACCTGCTCGAGCCCGGCGTCGGTGATCTGGGCACAGCCGCGGAGATCGAGCACGCGCAGCCTGCGCAGCGGAGCCAGATGCGCGAGCCCGGCATCGGTGAAGTTGTTGTAGAGCAGCACGAGTTGCTCGAGCGAATCGATCCGCGCGAGCGACTGGAGCGCCGCATCGGTAAGGTTCGACGAGCGCCGCAGGTTGAGCACCCGGACGGCCGGCAGCTTCGCCAGCTCGGCCGCCCCGGCGTCGGTGATGTCGGTGTTTTCCAGGGCCAGCTGGGCGAGCCCGCGCATCCGCGCGATCGCCGCCATGCCGCGGTCGGTGATCTCCGCTCCCCAGACCTCGATGGCGACCAGCTTCGGGAGGTCGGCCAGCACCGCCAGGTCGGCATCGGTGGCCGGCCGCTCCGCGAGATCGACGGCCTTCACGTGACCGGCGTCGTCATAGGCCACGGTGCCACCGCGCGACTCCACCAGCGCGACGGCCCGGGCCTCGTCCGGCAGCGGCACCGCCATCGCCCGCGGCAGCGCGAGCACCGCCACAACCACGAGCGCAGCGACGCCGACACGACGGTTCAGGATGCCCATCCAAACGCCTTTCTGCTCAGACCTTCCAGCCCGGCCGATAGAGCGGCCGGATTACCTGGTCGACTTCCGGCGCATTGGTGGCGACGAGCTTCACGGGATCCCATTCGATCCTCTTGCCCGGCGTCTCGGCGACGTCGGCCGCCCACACGGCGAGGTTGCCGAGGAGAATCGTCTCCGTGAGGGGTCCGGCGTAGTCGGGAAAGTTGCTCACCGCCGCGGGCCCGCCCTTGATGGCATTCACCCATTCCGCGAAGTGGCCCGGCGACTTCTCGAAGGCCACTTCGCCGACCTCCCGGCCGCTCTTCAATTGCACGGCACCACAGTAGTCGCCAGTTGCATAGAGCGAGTCCTCGTCGCCGACGACGAGGGCCCCGCTGGCCACGGCCTTGAACGGCAGTTCCTCGTCCTGGCCTTCGGCGTTCTTCTTGATTTCACCGCGGAAGCCGGCGAACAGGCCCTGGTCGGGCAGTTTTCCACCGTCGTACCACTTCACCGCGACCGGGCCCCGCTCGCCGCGAGCCGGAAAATCGAAGTCGATCATCGACCATTTCGGGAAGGTGTCGCCATTGTGGCCGCTCGTCGTGGCCTGCACGCTGGCGGGATCGCGCAGGGCGAGGGCCATGAACGGCATGTTGAACGTATGGCAGGCCATGTCTCCGAGGGCACCCGATCCGAAATCCCAGAAGCCACGCCACGCGAAGGGATGGTAGCCAGCTCCATAGGGCCGCGCGGGCGACGGCCCAAGCCAGAGATCCCATGAGATATGAGGCGGCACCTTGGCCCCGGCCGGTCGGTTGCCACCTTGCGCCCAGACCGGCCGGTTGGTCCATACGTGGACCTCCTTCACCGTGCCCAGCCCGCCCTTCTTGATGAAGGCCGCGGCCTTGCGCAACGGGTCACCGGCGGTGCCCTGGTTGCCCATCTGCGTCGCCACCTTTTGCGAGCGGGCCAGTTCACCGAGCAGCCGAGCTTCCGCAATGGCCCGCGTGAGCGGCTTCTGGCAGAAGCAATGTTTGCCCATCCCCATGGCCAGCGTCGCGGCCGTGACATGCGTGTGGTCCGGCGTGCTGATCGTGACCGCATCGAATTCGTGGCCCAACTCGTCGAACATGCGGCGGAAGTCGGAAAATTGCTTCGCGCTCTCGAACCCCTTCTCGGCGCGGCGCAGTTGGTTGGCATCGACGTCGGCCACCGCCACGACCTTGCCGCTGCGGCCCGCGTCGGCGGAGTCGCTCTGCCCCTTGCCGCCGATGCCGATGCAGGCGAAGCGGATCTCCTCGTTGGCGCTCGTCGCGGGCTTGTCGTCGCCCCGCGCTTCGGGAGCGATCCAGTAGCCGGCGGCGACGGCCCCGGTGAGGGAGAGAAACTCACGGCGCGACGCGGCCGCGGAGGAGGTCGAGCGGGCAGGCATGACGAAAGGCTCCCGGGATTTCCGAACGGTATGCGCCACGAACGGGCAAAGGGGTGGCTGACGGGACTCGAACCCGCGACCCTCGGTACCACAAACCGATGCTCTAACCGACTGAGCTACAGCCACCACGCCTGATGCGGACCGAGGATTCTACCACACTTTTCCCATCGTTCACGGGCTCCGGGCCCCGCGCCGGAGCCGCAAATTTGGCATTCCGCAACGCGGCTCGATCAGGTTGAATCCGGTCATGTGGTCCCGTCGCTCCGCCCTCCCCCCGGTCGCCCGCAGCCGCTTCACCGCAGCCCGCGGCGGCGTCGCCGACATCGCCCGCCTCGCCCAACGGGTGCCGCTTTTCCCCGTCGAGCGCCCGCTGGCACTGGCCGAAGTCGCCGCGGCCCGCGCGGCGAGCCCGCTGCGGGTCGGCTGGGCGGCGCTTTTCGTGAAGGCCTACGCCCTCGTCGCGGCCGAGATGCCCGTGCTCCGCACATGGCTCGTGCGCGGAATCGTGCCCCGGCTGGCCACGGCGCCCACCAGTGTGGCGACTCTCGCCGTGAACCGCACGGAAGCGGGCGAAGACCGGCTCTTCTTCGCCCGGCTGCCGACGCCCGAATCCCGCAGCCTCGTCGACATCCAGCGATTCATCACCGAGTGTGGCACGAAACCGATCGAGGAGGTGTTTCATCGGCAACTGCAGTTCGAGAGGCTGCCCGGCCCGCTGCGGCGCACGATCCTCCGCTGGAACATGAACTCCTTCTCCCCGAAGCGAGCCACTCGGATCGGCACGTTCAGCCTCTCGACGCTCGCGGGATTCGGCGCCATCAACCGCTTCCATCCCACGCTCTGCACCACCAGCCTCTCCTACGCCCCGCTGGAGGCCGACGGCCGCGGCCTCGTGACGCTCATCTGCGATCACCGGGTGCTCGACGGCGCGGCCGCGGCCCGGGCGCTGGCCCGCCTGGAGGAGGTGCTGCGCCACGACCTGGTGGCCGAGCTGGCGACCATCGAGGCCGACGTCAGCCTTCCGCGGCCGGCGGATGGTCGTGGAGCCGCCGCCTGATCTCGGCGAGCCGTTCGGCAAGGTCGCGCTCCAGGCCGCGGTCGGTCGGCTCGTAATACCGCTTCTCCACGCCGAGATAATCCTGCGCGGCGATCCCGTCGGGCGCGTCGTGCGAGTATTCGTAGCCCTGCCCGTGGCCCAGCCGCTTCGCCCCCGAGTAGTGCTTGTCTTGCAGGTGCCGCGGCACGGGAATCACCGCCTTCTCACGCACGTCGCGGCGGGCGGCGCCGATGGCCGTCGTGCAGGCGTTGCTCTTGGGAGCCAGCGCCAGATAAATCACCGCCTGCGCCAGGGTGAGCTGGCATTCGGGAAGGCCCACGAATTCCGACGCCTGCATCGCGGCCACGGCGACCAAAAGCGACCGCGGGTCGGCGTTGCCGATGTCTTCGCTGGCGAGGATCACGAGCCGCCGCGCGAGAAACCGCACGTCTTCTCCCCCTTCCAGCATCCGGGCCAGCCAATAGAGGCCCGCATCGGCGTCGCTGCCGCGGATGCTCTTGATGAGGGCGCTGGCGCAGTCGTAGTGCGTGTCGCCGGCGTCGTAGCGGATCGCCTTGCGCTGCACGCTTTCCTGGGCCAGCTCGAGGGTGAAGGCGAGCGGCCGGTCGGCACTCGAGAGTACGCCGATCTCCAGGGCCCCGAGCGCCCGGCGGGCATCACCATCGGAGGTCTCGACGAGGAATTCCAGAGCCTCGGGCGCGAGCGTCACCTCCTCCCGCCCCAGCCCGTGCTCCTTTTCGGCCAGGGCGTGGTGGATGATCCGGGCGATGTCGTCCCGCGACAGGCTCTCCAGCTCGAAGATCCGGCTCCGGCTCACCAGCGCGCTGGTCAGGGCGAAGAAGGGGTTTTGCGTGGTGGCGCCGATGAGCGCGATCACGCCGTTTTCCACATCGGGCAGGAGTACATCCTGCTGCGCCTTGTTGAAACGGTGGATCTCGTCGATGAACAGGCACGTCCGCTGGCCGTCGTCTTCCAGCCGCCGCCGCGCGGCATCGAGCACCTCGCGCACCTCCTTGACGCCCGAGGCCGTGGCCGAGAGCTCCACGAACCGCCGCTTCGTCTCGTGGGCGATGATTTCGGCGAGCGTCGTCTTCCCCACGCCGGGCGGGCCGTAGAGGATCACCGAGCCGAGCCGGTCGGCCTCGATGAGCCGGCGGAGAAGCTTGCCCGGGCCGACGACCTTCTCCTGCCCCACGTAGTCGGCCAGCCGGCGCGGCCGCATCCGTGCCGCCAGGGGCGCGGCCCGGGCCACGTTGGCCGCCCGCGACGCGCTGAAGAGGTCCGCCATCAGCCTGCCCAGACGAATTCGATCGCGGCATCGATCCCGGGATCCAGGCTCTTGTGCACCGGACAGGTGTGGGCGGCCTGTTCCAGCGCGGCCCGCTGGGGGTGATCGGGGGCGAGCGGGATCGTGAGCCGCGTCCGCAACGCCGCGATCCGCCGCGGCGGCTCCTTCGTCATCTCCTTCACGGTTTCAGCCCGCATGCCGGCGAGATCGATCCCGTGCCGTTCGGCGATGATCCCCATGATCGTCATCATGCAGGTGCCCAGGGCCGTGGCGACGAGGTCGGTGGGCGAAAAGCTCTCCCCCTTGCCGTGGTTGTCCACCGGCGCGTCGGTGATCAGCGTGGTGCCCGATGGGCCGTGGACGGCGCGGCAGCGCAGGCCGCCTTCGTAGGTGCTGGAGAGGGTGACCATGCGGAACGCTCCCGAGGCGGAATGAAAGGGGAATCGCAGGTTCGCATCCTACACCTGCCGCGTCGCGACTACGATGGTGCCGGAGGTTCGCCGGATCCATGGGTTTTCGCACGCTCCGCGGCTGTGTCGACATGCTGCGCTCGGAAGGGCAGTTGGTGGAGATCGAGCATCCCGTCGATCCCTCCCTGGAGATCGCCGAGATCCAGCGGCGGCTGTTTCGCGCCGGCGGGCCGGCCGTGCTGTTCACGAAGCCGCGCGGCTGCGGCTTTCCGGTGCTCGTCAACCTCTACGGCACGCAGCGGCGGATCGAGCGGATCTTCGCCGACAGCCTCGACCGCGTGAAGCGGCTGGTGGAACTCAAGATCGATCCCGCGGCGGCCCTGCGGAAGCCGTGGCGCTACTGGCGGTCGCCGCTGGATGCGCTTTCCATGCTTCCGAAGATGGTGCGGTCGGGCCCGGCCCTGGCCCGTGAGATCCCGCTCTCCAGGTTGCCCCGCGTGACGGGCTGGCCGGGAGACGGTGGGCCCTTCATCACGCTGCCGGCCGTCTACACCGAGCATCCCGACCGGCCGGGCACGGCGCATGCCAACGTCGGCATGTATCGGGTGCAACTGGCGGGCAACGCCTACGAGCACGACCGCGAAGTGGGTCTTCACTACCAACTCCACCGCGGCATCGGCATCCACCACGCTGCGGCACTGGCCCGAGGCGAGCCGCTCAAGGTGGCGATCTTCGTCGGCGGCTCGCCGGCGCTGGCTCCTTCCGCGGTGATGCCGCTGCCCGAGGGACTGTCGGAGCTCACCTTCGCGGGCGTGCTCGCGGGCCACCGGATTCCGATGATCCGCCGCACGAACCGCCCCGCCGTCTACGCCGAGGCCGATTTCGTCATCGAGGGCACCGTGATGCCGGGCGCGACCAAGCCCGAGGGGCCGTTCGGCGACCACCTCGGCTACTATGCGCGGCGGCACGACTTCCCGGTGATGCGGGTCGATCACGTGTGGCACCGCGCCGACGCCATCTGGCCGGTCACGGTGGTCGGCCGACCGCCACAGGAAGACACGCTCTTCGGCTGGCTCGTGCACGAACTCACGGGGCCGGTGATCCCCACCGTGCTGCCCGGCGTGAGGAGCGTGCATGCCGTCGATGCTTCGGGCGTCCACCCGCTCCTTCTGGCCGTGGGCAGCGAACGCTACCTGCCCTGGAGGCCGTCCGAGCGGCCCGGGGAACTGCTCACGCAGGCCTCGGCCATCCTCGGACAGGGCCAGCTCTCGCTGGCGAAGTATCTGTTCATCGTGGCCGGCGGGGATGCCCCAGGCCTCGATGCCCACGACGTGGTGGTCTTCCTCGCGCACCTCCTCGGGCGGGTGGATTGGCGGCGCGACTGCCACTTCCACACCGAGACCACGATCGACACGCTCGATTATTCAGGCAGCGGCTTCAACGTCGGCTCGAAACTCGTCGTCGCAGCACGGGGGCCGGCGATCCGGGATCTGCCGGTGGACCCGCCCGGCGAGATGCCGCTGCCCGATGGCTTCCGCGACGCACGGGTCTGCCTGCCGGGGGTGCTCGCCATCGCGGGCCCGCGGATCGAGCCGCGGCCACGGCTCGACGCGCCGGGCGACGCCGCGATCTGGGAGCATGCCGCCGCAGCGCCGTGGTCGCGCGACATCGACCGCCTGGCCGCGGCGGTCGGCTCCGACCATCCGCTGCGAAAGTGGCCGCTCGTGGTGATCGTCGACGATGCAACCTTCGCCGCCGCATCGGTCGAGAATTTCCTCTGGGTGACGTTCACGCGGTCGAACCCGGCGGCCGACGTGCACGGGATCGACGCGTTCACCCACCAGAAGCACTGGGGATGCCGAGGCCCGCTGGTGATCGACGCCCGGCTCAAGCCTCATCACGCGCCGCCGGTGGAGGAAGACCCGGCCGTCACCGCGCGGGTCGACGACCTCTGCAAGGCCGGTGGCCCGCTGGCGGGGCTGATCGAGTAGCCTTCGTTCCGCAGGCCGACCCCTCGCTCACGTGGCGACGGACCTCGTCACACACACTGTGGCGACAGACCTCCTTCCCCAATGTGGCGACAGGCCTCTGGTCTGTCGAAAGGCCTCGCTCCGCGGCGATCCCGGCCGCGGTCGTCGGCGTCAGCCGATCGAGGTGATCTTCACCTTCGTCGCCAGCGACCGGTGGCCGGTGCGGCGGCGGTAGTTCTTCCGCCGGGCGAACTTCTGCACGTAGATCTTGTCGCCCTGCACGAGGCTGACGACCTCCGCCTTCACCTTGGCCCCCTTCACCAGCGGCGCGCCGAGGGTCAGCAAGCCGGCCTTGCTCACCGCCAGCACCTGGTCGAACACCACCTCGCTGCCGGCGGCGGCATGGCGGAAGTCGATCTCGAGTTCCTGACCCTCCATCACGCGATACTGCCGGCCACCATCGACGACGACGGCGTAGAGGTGATTCGAATCTGCCATCGAGGCGGCGGTGGAAGGGGCAGAAGCGGCCATGGTTCAACCTGTCGGAACGGGCGATAAAACGGGTTTCGAGAGAATACCTTTCCCCCGACCCCGAGGAAAGGGGTCCGGGGAAAGGCGTGTAGAAGGCGCCTTCGCAGGCCGTTCCCACACATGGCGAAGGACCCCCTCTCCCTGTGGCGACAGACCTCTCTCCCCGTGTGGCGACAGACCTCCGGTCTGTCGAAAAGCCTAGCCCGCCGGCCTGCGTTGCGTCAGGGAAAACGCACGCTCCGGCCGGCCGAGTCCCACGCCTCGAAGACGAGGTGCTCGGGCGAGACGCCGTCCTTGCCCACCACGTGCAACTGGATGTGGGTCGTGTCCTCGAACTGGGCCATCTCCCGCCGCTTGCGGTTGTTGATCCAGGTGGCCACGTCGTCATGCACCGTGATGTTGAGCCTCGTGACATCGTCGCGGGTGGCCGAGAGTTGGAGTGTGCGCATCGCCTCGATGGCCATGCTCTCCGGCGTCTTCACGATGCCGGTGCCCGTGCAGGTGGGGCAGTCGCGGAAGATGCTCTTCCGGAGCGACGGCCGAATCCGCTGCCGCGTCATCTCGATGAGGCCGAAGGGGCTCGTGCGCAGCACCTTCGTGCGGGCTCGGTCGCGCTTTAGGGCGTCGTGCAACGCCTTCTCCACGCTGCGGCGGTATTTCTCCTTCCGCATGTCGATGAAGTCGTTGACGATCACGCCGCCGAGGTCGCGGAGCCGCAGCTGTCGGGCGATCTCCTTGGCCGCGATCAGGTTCATCTGGTAGGCGTTCTCCTCCGCGCTCTTCTCCGTGCGAAAGCTGCCCGAGTTCACGTCGATGGCCACGAGCGCCTCGGTGGTGTCGATGACGATCGAGCCGCCTCCCTTGAGGGGCACCTTTCGCTGGTTGATGCGGCTGATCTCCTCCTCCAGGCCGAAGCGGTGGAAGAGGGGCTCCTTGCCCTCGTAGAGCTGCAGCCGCGGCGCATACTTCGGCATCACGAGCTCGAGAAACTCACGAGCCCGCTCGAAGGCCGCCGGCTCGTCGATGAGGATCCGCCCCACGTCTTCCGTGAACATGTCGCGGATCGTGCGGATGATCATGTCGCTTTCCTGGTAGATGTCGATCGGCGCCGAATACTTCCGCATCCGCCGCACGATGCTCTTCCAGAGATTGAGCAGGTAGGCCATGTCGCGGGCCATCTCCGACTTCGTCCGCTCCGTGCCCGCGGTGCGCACCACGAAGCCCACCCCCTTGGGCGGCCGCAGTTCGAGCATGATGTCGCGGAGGATCCGCCGCTCGTGCTCGTCGTCGATCTTCTTGGAGATGCCAACGCGGCCCAGCGGCGGCATGAGCACGAGGTAGCGGCCGGGGATGGAGATGTAGGTGGAGAGCGTCGGCCCCTTGGTGCCGAAGCCTTCCTTGATCACCTGCACGAGCACCTCGTCGCCACGACGGAGGATGTCCTGGATCGGCGGCTTCACCCTCGGGCGGTCGCCAATCCGCGGCTTGCGGCCGCCACGCCGGCCCTCGCCCTCCGCGTCGGCGGACTTGCCGGCGGAATCGACGAGTTCAAAGGCCTTGTCGGGGTCGAGGCCGCCCTGACGGTAGTACTGCGGCTCGATGTCGCTGATGTGGAGAAAGCCGTTGCGGCCCACGCCGAAATCGACGAACGCCGCCTGGATCGACGGCTCGATGTTGACCACGCGGCCCTTGTAGATGTTGCCGACGTAGTTGTCCTGGCTGGTGCGCTCCACATAGAGCTCCTCCAGCACACCGTCTTCCATGATCGCGATCCGGCACTCTTCCGGCTGCGACACGTTGATGAGCATTTCCTGTTTCATTTTCGTCCCTCTTTCTTCCTCCGCCCTTCCCGGGCGGGCCCGCCTCAGGCGGGCTGATCCGTGAGCAGGCGGCGCATCTGGTCGCGCAAAAAGGCTTTCACCTCGCGCGCTCCGTCCATTTCGAGCACCCGCTCGGCAATCCTGCGGCAATCGGCGACCGAGACACTTCGGCACACCTGCTTCACTTCCGGGATGGCGCTGGCCGGCACGCTGAGCTGCCGGAGACCGAGCCCCAGAAGCAGCTGCGTGTACATCACGCTGCCGCTCATCTGTCCACACACGTTGGCCGGCACCCCGGCCTCCCGCGCCACGTCCAGCGAGCGGCGCAACAGCCGCAGCACCGCCGGATCGCACGCATTGTAGAGGTCGGCGACCTCCTTGTTGCCCCGGTCGACCGCCAGCGTGTACTGGATCAGGTCGTTGGTGCCGACGGAGACGAAGTCGACCTCCTTGATGAAGGCGTCGAGCATCATCACCGCGGCCGGGGTCTCCACCATCATCCCCACCGGCATGTTGCGGTTGAAGGGGATGCCATGTTCGGTGAGATCCTCCATCACGTCGGCGAGCACCATCCGCGCCTGGCGGAGCTCGACGATCGTGCAGATCAGCGGAAACATCACGCGCACATCCCCCAGGGCACTGGCGCGGAGGATGGCGCGCAATTGCGTGCGAAACATCGGCAGCTGCCGCAGCGAGAGGCGGATGCTGCGCAGGCCGAGGCAGGGATTCCGCTCGTCTTCGAGGCTGGTCTCGGTGAGCATCTTGTCGGCGCCGAGATCGAGCGTGCGGATGACGATCGGCTTGTCGGGCATCGCCCGCACGACGGCGCTGTAGGCCGCGAAATGGTCTTCCTCGGTGGGCTCGCGCTTGCTCGTGAGGTAGAGAAACTCGGTGCGGTAGAGGCCGATGCCGTCGCAGCCGCGCGACAGGCACTGCTCCGCCTCGCTGGGAAACTCGATATTGCCCGTGATCTGCACCCGCACGCCGTCGGTCGTCTCGGCGGGCAGGTCGCGGATCGCCGCCAGCCGCTCGTGGGCCGACCGCTCCGCCTCCACCTCGAGGCGGTAGCGGGCGATCGTCTCCTCGTCGGGCTGGAGGATGACGACGCCCTGGTTGCCGTCGAGGATCACCGGCTCGCCGCCGGAAACGTCGGAGAGAAACGGCCCCAGCCCGACGACGGCAGGAATCTCCAGCCCCTCGGCCACGATCGCCGTGTGGCTGCCCGGCCCGCCCAGTTCGGTGGCGAAGCCCTTCACGAACCGCCGATCGAGCGTGGCCGTCTCGCTGGGAGTGAGATTGTGGGCGAGCACGATCACCGGCTGGGAGATCGCCGCCAGCGTCTCGCGGCGCTGGCCGAGAAGGTTTCGCAGCAGGCTCTTCTCGATGTCGTAGATGTCGTGCGCCCGCTGGGCGATGTGGTTGTCGAGGTTTTGAAACACCTTCGCATAGCGGCGCAGCGTGCGGCTGACGGCATACTCGGGCCACCAGTTCTTGTCGCGGACGGCACTGGCCAGCTCCGCCTGGAGCTTCGGGTCGTGGAGCATCGCCAGGTGGGCGTCGAAGATGGCCGCGTACTGGCCGCCGAGCTCCGACTTGATGGCGTCGCGGTTGCGCTCGATCTCGCGGGCCGTCTCGCCCACGGCCGTCTGGAGCCGCTCCAGCTCCGTATCGACGGCGCTGCGGGCGACGAACCTCCGCGGGATGCGGAAGCCCTCGCTGTCGAGCACGAGCGCCTCGCCGATCGTCACGCCGGCGGAAACGGCGATGCCTTGGAGTTTCAACATCGGGCGCAGTCCGCGCGCCGGGAGCTGAATCGACCGGCGGAGAGATCGCACGACGGCCACTGCGGGGCGTTGCGATCGGCATCTCCACGGGATTCAAGCCCGGCGGGTCGTTGCGGCTCCTGTGTCTGGTTGTCTTGGGGTCGGGATATCTTGGATCGTTCGGGATTCATGCCGTCGCGCGGGTGCCGCGCGGGCCGGCGTCGGATGTCACGTCTGGGAAGAAATCTCGGAATCGTTGAAATTGCGTTCGAAGAGCAGGCCGATGGCCGCCACGGCCTCGTCGGCATCGGGCCCGGTGGCCTCCACGACCAGCCGCGTGCCCGCCTCGGCGGCGAGCGTGAGCAGCTCGAGGATGCTCTTGCCGTCGGCTCGGTTCGCCCCGCCCACGAGCTCGATCCGCGATTGCCATCGGCGGGCCTCGCGGGCCAGCAGATCGGCCGGGCGGGCATGGAGCCCCTGCGGGATCGCCACGACGACTTCTCGCGATGCTGTCTGCTCGCCCATGATCACGATACGAACCTGTGGTTGTCGGCTTCTTCGAGCAGTTGCTGAATCGCCGCAGGATCCTTGGCCGCTTTCAGCAACCGGCAGAATCCATCGTCACGCAGCTGCCGGGAAATGTTTTCCAGCGCCCGGAGATGGTCGCCCGGCCGGTCGGGAGGCGACACGAGGAGAAAGAACAGGTGCACCGGCTCGCCGTCGAGGCTGTCGAAATCGATGCCTTCGGGGCTCACCGCCACCGTGCCCACCAGCCGGCTCACGCTCGGATGCTTGGTATGCGGCACGGCGACGCCGCGGCCGATCCCGGTGCTGCCGAGGTCCTCGCGCTTCATGATCGCCTTCACGATGCCGTCCATGTCGGCGGGGGCGATCCGACCGGCATCGACCAGCGACTGGGCCATTTCTCGGATGACGCCCTCCTTGGTGGTCGCATCGACGTGCGCCCGGATGGCATCGACCGTGACAAAATCTGAAAACTTCATGCGTGGCTCATGGGTGTCGGGGAGGAGCTAGGAGCGGCGGGCCGTCTGGGCGTTCTTGTGGTCCCGTACCTTCTCCTTGTGCTTCCGCAGTTGCTGCTCGAGTTTCTGCACCGCCCCGTCGACGCTCCGCCACAGATGGGCCGAGTTCTCATGGCTCACCATGTCGTGGAAGTGCTCCGCCTTGGCCACGATCTCCACCGCCGGCAGTTCGGGGTTCTCCAGGTCGATCGTCACGTTGAGCGCCGTCAGCCCGTCGAAATAGCGCTGCAGGCGCGACACCTTCTCTGAAATCCGCGACTGGGACGCAGGGCTCAGGTGGCCATGCCTCGCCGACACGTTGATTTGCACGATTGCTCCTTCCTGTCCGGTAAACGGAAGCGGTGGCCATGGCCCCGCGAGCCTTCGGGGAGGCTTCCGGCGAAGCATATCACCCTCCTCGTGGCTTCGACAAACGGCGGGCGTAATCCTCGCGACCGGCGCATGCCGCGCCTCCGTCGCCAGGCTCACCAGGTGACTGCGACGGTTTTCTCGGATGCGCTCTAGCCGGCGGGCGGCCGGCGAATCAGCCGCCGCTCGAGTTGAGCCCGCCACCAATTCGCTCCCTCGCGCCGCAGATCGGGAAGCCCGTCGGCGCGATACCGCAGACGGTCGGCCGCGGAGGGTTTCACGATCTCGGTGAGATTCTGGATGGCATACCGACGAACCACGAGATCAGGATCGTCGAGCGCCTCGACGAGCATTTCGGCCGCACCGGCCGCCAGGTCTTCGTCGGTGAATCGCCCGGCGAGCTTCATCAGCAGATCGCCTTTGCCGTGCGGGCCGTGCGTCACGAACGCCTGCTCGAGCGCCGCGGCATGATCCGGGCCGCGCGACAGTGCGAGCGGCACCACGAGCGATTCGAGCATCGTCCATTGCTTGGCTTCCAGCCGCCGCCCCATGGCATCCGCCGAGAGTAGCTCCACGGCGACGTCGTATTCCCCGATCTCGGCCAGCGTCGCCGCGGCGAGACTGCGGTTTTCCGCGCGGCGGTCAACCGCCATCTCGCGGAGGGCGCGGGAGAGCGGCTGCGTGGCCAGCAGTTTGGCCGCCAGCGCCTCGGCCGCCCGCTTCTCCACGGCGTCGAGCGCCGCCGCAGCCACCCATTCCGGATCGGCGTCCCGTTTCTGGATCGCCACGCGCGTCGGAGCCGCGGCATCCCAGACGAGCGCCGAACGAGCTGCGAGCATCCCCTCCTCGGCGATCCCCTCGAGCATCGAACCGCCTTGTGGCTTTTGCAGCCAGCCGATCGCACCCGCGGTCGTGATCACTTCCGCCCGCGTGCGCGGCGGGCTGGCGGCACCGTCCGGCCGCGAGATGTCGACGCTCACGGCGATCGGCGCGGTGAGGCCGGCCGTCACCGCGCCGATGAGGCGGGCGGCGGCGATCCCCAGCCGCGCATCGGCCCGGCTGGCGCGGGCGACGAGGCGACCGCGGTTGACGCCGATCCAAGGCGTGCCGTTTTCGTCGATGGAGACCGTCGCCTCCGTGCCGGGGATCAGGCGAATCGTCACGCCGCCGATGTTGATCTCGGGGTGAGAGCCGGCCACGGCGATGAGCGTCTCGTGGGGCGCGAGCGCCGCGCCCGGGGGCAGCACCGCCCATTCGCCGTTCTCGAGGCCGTGGAGCACGATCCCGCTCGTGCCGACGAAGCCGGCCGGGGGCGGCGCCGCAGGCGGTTCGACCACGAGCGTCGGATCACCGCGCGGCGCGGTGGCCGGCTGGGCAGGGGGCGCCGCGATCGCCAGGGCATTGCCCTGCGGCACGAGCGGCGCGGCGGCCGATGCACCGGGCGGCTCCGGCGGCGACACCACGGCCGATGGCTCGGGAGCGGCCGATGGCTCGGGTTCGGCGACGGTTTCCGCCTCGGCCTCGGGCTCCATGGCCGCCACCGCGGCGGGCGCGGCAGGCTGCCCATGACCAGTTGCTTCAGTCGCGTCAGACACTTCAGTTGCTTCACTCACTTCACGCGCTTCGGGCGGGGCCACGGGGGCCTCGGCGGTGGCCGTGGGCGTTTTGGCGGGCACCGCCGGCTCAGCGATCGGCTCCGTGCTCTCCATGGGCGCCGGCGCAACGGCAGCCACATCCTCCTTCCCCGGGGCGGCGGCCACGGCCGGTTTTTTTCCTCCGCCCCGCGGCCCGCGGCCGCCCACCGACCAGACCAGCACGCCTCCCAGCGTCACGATCAACAGCAGCGACAAGGCAGCGGCGGCCCAGGCCAGCCATGGCGAACCGCGCTGTTCCCGGCCGGCCCGTGCGGCAGGCGTGGCGGCCCGCTCCTGCGGCGTAAAGACCATGTCTGCCGCAGCCTCGGCCTCATCCACCGCCACGCGGACGACCCGTGCATTCGCGCGCGCCTCCTCACGCTGCGATTCTCCCGCCATCTCCGCCAGCCGCTGCCGCGCCCCGAGGAGCAGCCGCTGCCGCCCTGCGTCGTCCAGGTCTTGCACGGCCGCCGGATCGCGCACGATCTCCGCCAGGATCGCATGGCACGACGCCACCTCGGCCAGATGCATGTCGGATTCCAGGCAGATCCGCTCGAAGGGCTCCAGCCGCTCGCCGGGCAGGCTGTTGTCGAGATACTCCGCCACCGAATTCGGGTCCTCGGCCAAGCCGCGGCCCAACGGCCGCGGCGCACCGATGCCGGGCAGGCCGGTCACGCGGCGGATGCGGGCGACGAGCGCCTGGGCGACCGCACTGGCGGCCACGCGGCCGGCCAGGCTCTCCTGGTCTTCGCCGGGCAGCACCCCGTCGAGGTAGGCCAGTAGCGATCGCAGCGTGAGTCGCATGGGACACCGTGAGGCAGAGACTTGGGACAGAGAAACATGGGCGGACCGCAGTCGCCAGCCCACTCATATCTATGGGTGGCGCCCGCGGCGGATTTTCGTACAAAATTTCCCGCCCGGCTCCTCGATCCAGGTTTGCCCCATCTGCGTATAACTCCTGAGAGACCCGGAGGATTCCCCATGACCGTGATGACCCGCAACCGCCGCCAGGCGATCCTGCGCGAAGCGGCGGGCTATATCGAACTGGGCGAACTCCTCGTGGAGGCCGATACCGTCACGCCGCCGCACGCGGAGAACCTGCTGCATCGCGCCCTTGCGGCGCTCGATCTCCTTCCCGAGCCCACCCGTTCAAAGCCCGACGCCAGCATTCTGGAGGGCGAAGCGCTGCGGGCGTTGGGCCGGTGGCAGGATGCCATTGCTCCCCTGACGTCGGTCACGGAGCAGGCGCCGGAGCGGGTCGAGGCCTGGCTGGGCCTTGGCTGGTGCCTGAAACGGCTGGGCCGCCTCGCGGACGCGATCGGAACGCTCCGCAAAGGGCTGGAGGGCTCGCCGAGGCAGCCGATCCTCTTCTACAATCTCGCTTGTTACCACTCGCTCGACGGCAACGTGGCGGCGGCCATCGAGCACCTCACCCAGGCGATCGCCCTCGACGGCCGGTTTCGTGACCTCACGGAGGCCGAGCCGGACTTCGATCCGATCCGCAAGGATCCGCGGTTTCTCGCCGTCACGCATGTCACCGTCTGACTGACGGTCGGCCGACGGGCGAGGCTTTCCATGACAAATCCGGCGCTGCAGGAAATCATCGCCCTGTTGGGCCGCCCGGCGGCCGGCCACCCCGCGCAATACCTGTTCGAGCGGGCGCTCGAGGCTGCCGGGCTCGACTGGCGGTTCCTAACGCTCGACGTGGCCGACGAGGCCGTCGGCGACGCTCTTGCCGGCGTGACCGCCTTGGGCTTTCGCGGCTGCCTGCTCTCCGGCCCGCTCCGCACCAGCGCGCTGCCGCTGGTGGCCGAGGCCACGCCCGCGGCGTCGTTCGCCGGGGCGGTGAGCCTCGTAGAACGTCAGCCGGCGGGCCTCGTGGGCCACATGACCGAGGGGCGGGGCGTGGTGGAGGCCCTGCGCGGGCACACCGATCCCGCGGACGCGCACGTGCTCCTCCTCGGAGCCGGCCCGGCGGCGCGGGCCGTGGCCCTGGAACTGGCCCTGGCGAAAACGGCGGGAATCATCGTCGCCGATCGCTCACCCGAGCGGGCCGCCGCATTGGTCACGTCGCTCGAGGGACTCGATGCCTGCCCGGCCGCGGCGCTCGAATGGCGGCCCACGATCGACATCCCGACGGAGGTGAACATCATCGTGTCGGCCCTGCCTGCCGCGGCCCCCCGGCCACCGCTGGAATTCACCGGGCTGCGGAGCGACATGGTGTTGGCCGACCTGCCGTTGGTCGCGCAGCCCTCGCCGATGATCGCGCTGGCCACGGGCGTGGGCGCGTGCGTGGTCGATGGCCTGGAAATTCACTGCGCCAAGACCGCGATCGACTTCCACACGTGGACGGGCATCGAGCCCGACGTGGAGATGCTCCGCGAAGCGCTCGACGAGTTCTTCGCAGCCTAGCCGCCTCCCACGTGGCCCGTGGCGACGCGCCTCCAACCCACACCACATGGCGACGGACCTCCGGTCTGTCGAAAAATACCCCCCGTCAGCCCGAGGTGTATTCCTTGAGGAAGCCCTTGAATTGCACGAGGTGCTCCTCCTCGTCGGCGAGCAGACGGATGCAGAGATCCTGCGTCACGTAATCCTCGCCCTCGGCGGCCTTGATGATCTTCTTGTATTGGGCACAGGCCGCCTCTTCCGCGGCGATCACCGACTTGATCACGCCCACCACGTCGGTGGTGTTCGCCACCGGCTGAATCTGCTTGCCGAAGACCAGGCTCTTGGAGCCGGGGATGTGGCCGCCGAGCTGCTTGATGCGATTGGCCAGCTGCTGGGCGTGGGTGATCTCGCCGGTCACATCGGCCCCCAGCGACTTCTTGATCTCCTCGGCCCGCACGCCGTCGAGGTTGGTGCTGTTAGCCAGATAGTTGACGACCGTTTCCAGCTCCATGCTGTAGCTCTCGAGCAGGAGCGTGATGATTTCTTGGGAAGACGCGGCCATGGAAAAACTCCTCGCGGGTGGGAAACCGTTCACGTGCCCACGGCGGGCGCCGCGAGCCTCTCGATTTTCTTCAGTAGCGCGGCTGCACTCGTCCGCACGTCGGCCACCGGATCTTGCTGCAACGCGTCGATCCGATCGGTCACGGCGCCCGGCGGGGCGGCCCCGGTGGCGTCGACGAGCGCGGCCACGCCGCGGAGGGCGTTGACCACGACAAGCGCCCGCTTGTAGCGCTGCGACTGCTCCATTGCCGTTGGGTCGCCCGCCGTGGACGGGAGGTCGTCGAGGGCGAGCATCTCGCCGAGCGCGTCGAGCGACTCCTCCCGGCCCAGCCTGGCCAGGCCGAGGGCGGCGTTGTAGCGGACGTCGTCGGTCTCGTCGGCCGCCAACTGCACGAGTCGCTCCACGGCTGCATCCCCGCCCACCACGCCGAGCGTGAAGGCGGCGGCGCCGCGCAGACCGGCATCGTCGCCTCGCGAAGCCGTCTCCACCGCGCCCACGAGGGCGCTCGCATCGGCGGCCTGCCGCGCCGCGCCGTCGAGGCTCGTCCACAGCACCGCGAGCGCCTCGACAGCGGCCCGAGCCGTCTGCGGATCGGAGGTGCGGCCGGCCTGTTCGACCAGCGGCGGCAGGGCGGCGGGGATGGCAAACTCCCCAAGAGCCCGGCACAGATACATCCGCAGGGTCTGCGACTGCTCGCCCGTGCGGCCGCTGGCCACCTCGTCGGCGAGGACGCTGGCCAGCGCGTCGGCCAGCGGCTCGTCGGTCTTCATCGGGCTCCCGGGGGAGCGGAGTTCGTTGGCGAGGTTCAGGGCCGCCTGCCAGCGGCCCTCGTTGTTGCGACGCAGCGTGCGGATGTAGGCCTGCGGATCGCTGCCCAGATGGGCCAGCCAGTGGAACGCCAGCCAAACACACACGATGATGGCGACGATGACCGCCGGCACCAGGAACAACTGCACGAGGAACGCGGCACTGGGCGGCTCGACCGGCGGCAGTGAATCGTTCTGGGTCACTGTGCGGTGCATGGGATCGGACATGACGAAAGTGTAGGGTGACGACCCCGTGAGTCAACGTCTGATGCAGGGAACACCCGCCGCAGAACAGCTTCCAGACAGCCCCGCGGCCGTCTGGCTCGATGCCATGCCGCCCACGGTCGAGGGCCAGCTCGCGCTCGACGAGGCGCTGCTCGATGAAGCCCACGCAGGCCGGTGCACGGACGTGGTGGTCCGCACGTGGATGGCAACCGAGCACGTCATCGTGCTCGGTTCGTCATGCCGCTTGGAAGACGAGGTCGATGCCGAGGCCTGCCGGGACCTCGGCGTGCGCGTGGTGCGCCGCCCGAGCGGCGGCGGCACCGTGATCCTCGGTCCCGGCTGCCTGATGTGGTCGGTCGTGACACACCATCCCTCCGGCGCGCCGCCCATCGAGCGGATCCATGCGGCGATGCTCGACCCGCTCGCCGCGGCCCTCTCGGCGGTCGCGCCGAGGGAGATCGTCCGCCGAGGCCAGAGCGACCTCGCCATGGGTGGCGCCGACGACGAACGCAAGGTCTCCGGCAACGCCCTGCGCGTCCGCCGCCATGGCGTGCTCTACCACGGCACGCTCCTCGACTCCTTCGACCTCGATCTCATGCCGCGGGTGTTGCGGCACCCGCCACGGGAACCTGCCTACCGTGGCAGCCGACCCCACGCCGCCTTCCTCGCCAACCTGGGGCTCGGACGCGACCGCCTCGATGCCGCGGTGCGGGCCGCCTTCCATGCCACGGCCCGCCGCGGCGACTGGCCGAGGAACGCCGTGGAACGGCTCGTCAGGGAGCGCTACGCCGACGCCGACTGGACGCGACGGTTGTGACTGTGCGGGCTGCGTCGACCTGGCAACCTGGCAAGATGTATCGGGCGGTGGGGTTGAAGAGACTGCCGGCCGGGCGATGATTCCCGATCCTTCCTGCGGACGATGACTCTCCATGGCGGTTGGACGGGGGCGATGGACCGGACCCGAAAACAGCCTTTCGCCGAAAGCATTTCGCCGTTAGGTTCCCGCCCCGTTCGACAGGAAGTCGTTCGACAGCCCGCAACAGGAGGTTGCCATGCGTTTGCACATGCACGCCGCGGACGTTCGCGAACTGGTCACGCGGTACTTCCTCGACTTTGGCGCCGATGCCGTCGATGTGGCCGAGGTGCAGGAAAACATCCGCATCGACCGCGGCCGCTGCGTGGCGCGGTGCTACCGTGTGGCGGAGATGTTCGCGATGTGGCTGATCGATGTCGGCGTGCTGCAGTTCTATGACGCCGACGGCGAGATGCTCCACACGGTGAACCTGTTCACCGAACTGCAGCCGCACCGGGCCGCGGCCTGATCCGTTCCGTGCGGGCGGTGTTGGGGAACGCCGCCGGCAGACTCTCATCGACAGATTCCTGCGCCTGGGGAAGCGCACCGATGCCACATGCGATGCCGATGCCGCCACGGCTGTCGATCGTCGTCCCGACGACATCCGACACGACGGCCCTGGAAGAAACGCTCGTCAGCGTGCTGGAAAACCGGCCCGCCGGCTGCGAGATCGTGGCCGTGCTGGCCTGCAAGTATGGCGACCCATGGAACATCCGCGACGAGGTGCGTTTCGTCCACGCGCCGCCGGGGGCGGGCCTCGTGAGCTGCATCAACCTCGGCATCGCCGCGAGCGAAGGGCAGACGGTGCACGTGCTCGCCGCCGGGTGGCGGGCCACGGCGGGATGGACGGATGCTCCGCTCGCGATCCTGGAATCAGGGATGGCGGGCGCCGTCGTGCCGCTGGCGGTCACCGATGCCGATCGCACCCGGCCGGTGCCGACCGGCGTGCGCTACCGCCGCGGTGGACGGCGGATGGGGGCCGCGGCCGTGCCGATGGCGCCGGCGCTGGAGGCCGGCTTCTGGCGGGCTGACGTGCTCGACATCGCCGGCGGCGGCTTCAGCCTGGCATGCGGCGACGACTGCGCCGACGCCGACATGGCCGTCACGCTCGACCGCATCGGTTGTCCCGTGGCCCTCGAGGAATCGTCCGTCGTCGTGCGCGGCGCGGCGCGGCGGCCGACGGGTGGCTTCACCGCCGGCCTGCATGCCGAGCGGCTCTTCTGGCGATCGGTCGCGGGCCGCCCGCTCATGCCGGCGCTGTGCCTGCATGCACTCGAAGTGCTTCGCCATGCCGTGGCCCGGGCGCCCCTGGGCACCGTGCCCATGCTGGTGGGGAGGCTCGTCGCCCTGATGCAGTTCGGCAGCTACCGCCAACGGTACGAACAGCTCCGCCAACTCGCCCGGCTCGCGCTGGCCGACACGGACGAGCAACCCACGATTCGTATCGATGCCGCCCATTCCGGCGCCGGCCGCCCCGCGGTCGCAGGTCGCAGCGCGGCCGACTTCCCGCTGCGGCGCTCGGCGTAGGGCCGGCAAAAAAGCCGCGGTTTCCCGCTTGCGGAGGCAGCGGCATCCTGCGCCGGCAAGCCGTCTGGTAGACTCGCGGGTCTCGCTCCCGTAGCTCAATTGGATAGAGCGTCAGCCTCCGGAGCTGAAGGTTACAGGTTCGATCCCTGTCGGGAGTAGTTTTTCGGTCCGGCCGGAGACCCGCCATGCGGCGCCTCGCCTGCAGCTTCGTGCTGGCCGTCTTCGCCGTCGCAGCCCGCGCGGATGACTGGCCGCAGTTTCTCGGACCCGAAGGCACCGGCTCGTCCGCGGAGACGGGACTCCTCGAGGCCTGGCCCGCCGCCGGCCCGCGGGTGTTGTGGAAGAAGGAGGTCGGAGAGGGCCACGCAGCACCGAGCGTGCGCGGCGAGCGCGTCGTGTTCTTCCATCGCCGCGGCGACGAGGAGGTCGTCGAGTGCCTCGACGCCACGACGGGCGCGACGGCCTGGCGGCAGGCCTATGCGACGCGATTCGTCGATCCTTACGGATACAACGGGGGCCCGCGGTGCACGCCGCTCCTCACCGCCAACCGCTGCTACACGTTTGGGGCGGAGGGCATGCTCACCTGCCTCGATCTCGCATCCGGCGGCATCGTGTGGCAACGCGACACGGGCCGCGAGTTCAACGTGCCCCCTGCCTTCTTCGGCGTGGGAGCGTCGCCGGTTCTCGACGGCGAGCGGCTGCTCGTGATGGTGGGAGGCCAGCCACGGTCCGGGGTCGTGGCGTTCGACGCCGCGACGGGAAAGACGCTCTGGCAAGCGGTCGGCCCCGACGATTTCCCCGACGCAACGCGGCCGATCCAGCGCGATCGCCCACCGGTGAAACTGGCCAGCTACGCCGCGCCGAGCCTGGCCACGATCCATGGCACGCGGCATCTTCTCTGCCTCATGCGACCGGGGCTCGTGTCGCTCGACCCGGCCACGGGCGCCGTCAACTTCACGGTGTGGTTTCGCTCGCGGCTCCATGACTCGGTCAACGCCGCCCGGCCGGTGGTGATCGACGACACGATCTTCCTCACCGCGGCGTACGACACGGGTGCGGCGCTCGTCGAGGTGGCCGCCGATGGGCGGTCGGCCAGGGTGGCGTGGCAGGACGAGGAGGCGATGCAATGCCACTGGTCGACGCCACTCGCCCGAGACGGCTTCGTGTACGGGTTCAGCGGCCGCCACGAAAACGGGGCCGACCTGCGGTGCGTGCGGGCCCACGACGGAAAGGTGATGTGGCGGTCTCCGGATGATGCCGCCGCCGCGTCCGACGCACCGACCCTCTTCGGCCGAGGCTCCGCCATTCTCGCCGACGGCCGGTTCATCGCGCTCGGCGAGCGGGGAACGCTCGCTCTCCTCGAGGCCGATCCGAACGGGCTCCGCGAAAGAAGCCGGGCGACGTTCGCCGAACTGGGCTACCCATGCTGGACGGCCCCCGTGCTGGCGAACAAGCGGTTGTTCATCACCGGGGCCCGCGCCGCGCCCGGTGGCGACGGCTTCGGCGGCCTGGAGTATCACCTCCTGGCGATCGATCTGGCCGCGCCCTGAACACGGGCCACAGCGGCGGCGGACAACCCTGGTCCCCACCACGTTTGCCCCCGCGGGCCCGCGGGCCACAATGACGGCCATGACGTCGTCACGGATGAAGACCGCCGCGCAGCCGGCCGCATCGGCTCCCCCCTGCCACCACATCGAGGTGGCGGTGCCCGCCGAGCCCCGGCTGGCCCCGGTGGTGGGCGGCCTCCCCGGCCGCGCGCCGCCGCACGCCAACACGCTCGTCGATTCCATCGCCGCGGCGCTGGCCCCACAGGGTGATGGAGACGCGATTCCGCCCGCCACCTGGCTCCTGGCCCCCTCACGCCGCGTGGGCAACCAGTGGCTCGAAACCCTGGCCCGCACCGGGCGGCCCGCCGCCAACGTCCACGTGACCACGGTGTCGGCGCTGGCCTACGACATCATCGCCGCATCGCTCGCGCGGCAGTCGTTCCGGCTCGCACCGCCGCGGGCGAAGATCATCGCCATCGAGCAGTTGCTCGTGGAACACCACGGTGAGCTCTCCAGTCTCGCGGCCGGAGGCTCCGTTCGCCGTCGCGCCGAGCGGGTACTGCACAGCATCGAAGCCCTGCGGATGGCCGGCCTCGCGGCGCAGCAGGTGGCCCGCGGCCTGCGGCACGCGGGCAAGGCCCGCGACCTCGCCCTGCTGATGGACCGCTACCAAGCCCGGCTCCGCGCGATGAAACTCGTCGATGTCGCCGACGAGTTGCGTGCCGCCGCCGAGCATGCCCGCGCGCGTCGGCTCCCCACACAACTGGCGCGGCTCCTCGTGCCGGAGGGGCTGGAACTGCGCCGCCTGGAGCGAGATCTCCTCGACGCCCTCGCGGCCGCCGGCGTGGATGCCGTGCGGCTCGAGGGCGACGCAGGAGCACCCGCGCCGCTTCCCTGCGGGACAGCCGCCGACTGGTTCCTGTTTCGGGCCGCCGGCGAGGCCAACGAGGTGCGGTTCGTGCTGCGGACGATCATCCAGCGGGGGCTGCGGCTCGACGAGGTGGAGATCGTGCACACCGATCCCGCCATGTATCCGGCGCTCGTTCGCGAGATCGTGGCCGCCCTGCCGCTGGCCACCGCCTCGCGGAGCGAAGAAGCCGCCGCCGATCATGTTCCGGTGACGTTCGCCGATGGCCTGCCGCTGGCCGATTCGAAGCCCGGCCGCGGCCTGGCCGCGTGGCTCGCCTGGCACCGCGACGGCCATCCGCAGACGGGTCTCGAACGGATGCTGCGCGACGGCCTGATCGAGCCGCCGCGCACGGACGCGGCGACCGAGCCGCCCCGTTCGCGCACGCTCGTGCGCGGCCTCCGCGGTGTGAAGATCGGCCGCGGTTTGGAACGCACCGTGACGCTGGTGGCCGCCGCGCGCAGCCGCGCCGAGGCGCTGCCCCCCGAGGCCTTCGCCCGCGGCCGCGAGGATGACGACGAATGGGCGGAAGACCCGGGGCTCCTCGCCACCGACATGCTCCACGCCCGCAAGCAACGCGCCGTGGCGCGGCTGGCCGCCCTTGAATCGATCGTGATGCAGCTCGCGGCATCCACGCCCACGACGAACCCGTCGGCCACCGACGTGCTCCGCGGCGCGAAACGCTTTCTGGAGACGCTCTGCCCGGCGACCAGCGAGTTCGACGGCAACGCCCGACGGCTGCTGCTTGACGAAATCGAGGCCCAGCTCGAGTGGCAGGGAGACACTTCGCCGGCGACCGCGGAAGACATCCTCGACTGGCTCGCCGACCTGCCCGCCGAGATGGTCGTGCTCGGCGCCGGGCCGCGGCCCGGCTGCCTCCATGTGAGCAACCTCGCCAACGGCGGGCATTCCGGACGGCCCTTCACTTTCGTTCTGGGCCTCGACGAAAACCGGTTTCCGGGTGGCGGCGCGACCGACCCGCTGCTCACCGACGGCGATCGGTCGCTGCTGAACGCCCTCGATCCCGCCGCCGAACTCCCGGTCTCTCCCGACGCCGCGAAGCGAAACCTCGCCCGCTGGCAGCGGCTCTTGGCGCGGCTCCGCGGCCAGGTGTGGCTCGGTTTCTCCTGCCGCGACGCGACCGAAGACGCGGAGGTCTTTCCCTCCCCCGTCCTGCTCCCCCTGTTCGCCGCGTCGACCGGCCAGCCCCGGGCCACTGTCGACGACCTGCTCCACGGGCTGCCTCCAGCCGAGACATTCGTGCCGGCAGCCGCCGATGCCGCGCTCGATGCGACGCAGTGGTGGCTGGCCAACCTCGGCCCCGATGCCACGCCGGACGCGGTGGCCGGGGCGGTCGCCGCACACCGCGATCACCTCGCCCACGGCCAGGCCGCGCGGGCCGCGCGGGCCAGCGGCGCCTTCACGCCTCACGATGGGCTCGTGCCGGAGGCCGGCGCCGGCCTCGATCCCCGACAGGCCGGCGGGAAGGCCACCTCGGCCAACATGCTGGAGACGCTTGGCGGCTGCCCGCGGCGGTATTTTTTCCGGTATGGCCTCGGTGTCGAGCCGCTCGAGGTGTTCGACGACGACGCCGATCGCTGGCTCACGCCTCGCGATGCCGGCAGCCTCCTGCACACCGTGCTCGAACGGTTCGTGCGCCGGCTCATCGATCGTGCGGAGCTCCCCGCCGTGGACCGTCACCTCGACGAGCTTCTCGGCATCCTCGACGACGCGCTCGTGGAAAGCCGCCGCGCGCATCCCCCGCTCACCGAGCTCGCCTTCGAGGCTCGTCGCGACGAACTGCGGGCCAGCATGCGCACGTTTCTCCACGATGAGGAACGTTCCTCCCGGGAAACAGGCCTGCGGCCGGTGGCCTTGGAGGCGGCGATCGGCCTGGAGCCTGCCGGGGCGGGCACGCCCTTCGATGCTCCCGCTGCCGTCGAGATTCCCCTGGCCCCGGGCGAATCGATCCGCCTCCGCGGCCGCATCGATCGCATCGACGTCCGCGACGACGGCGGCCAGCCGGCCTACGCGATCGTCGACTACAAGAGCGGCGCAGCCTATCGGTTTCCCGCCGTCGGCGCCGCAGACCCCTTCGGCAAAGGCAAAACGCTGCAGCACGGCTTGTATGTGGTGATGCTGCGGGCACGGCTCGGCCAGCCGGGGTGTGCCGCGGCCCCCGGCGCCGTCGAGCGGTTCGCCTATTTCTTTCCCGGCCGCGCCGGCAAGGGCCGGCGGCTGGAATGGACCGCCGACCAGCTCGCCGACTGCACGCGGCTGGTGCGCCAGCTCGCCGACATTGCGGCGGACGGCCTCTTCCTGCCGACGACGAACCGCGACACCTGTGCGCTGTGCGATTACCGACCGGTCTGCGGCGAGCCCGCCCGCGTGGTGCGCGAGGCCGGCCGGATGCTCGCGGCATCCGCGCCTCTGATGGAACGCTTCGCCGGCCTGATCACGGGCTCGCGACCGGCCACCCCGCCCGTCCTGCGCCGCCCCGATCCCCGGCCGCTCGGGCTCACGCCGCACCCGCCCGTGCCCGACACCCCTCCCGATGAGTCCGTGCGGCGGAGGATCCGCGACGACCTCGGCACCTCGCTCCTGGTCGAAGCGGCGGCCGGTACGGGAAAGACCACCTGCATGGTCGACCGCATGCTCGGCCTGGTTCGCACCGGCGCGGCGAAACCGGAAGGCATCGTCGCTGTCACATTCACCC
>JBIIIP010000116.1:0-9214 GCA_044234625.1 Pirellulales bacterium
ATGGCGGAGCCATCGATGACACCGCGAAGGCCTTCCTCAACAAGATCGCCCTCCCGCAGCTCGCACTCGATGCCAACCGCGGCATCATCGACCGCGTGCGACGGCGGATACGCGAACTGCTGCTGACCGACATCGGCGATGAAAAAGCCTTCGAAGAGGCCAGCCGCACCATTCGCGACTTCATGCTGGTCATGGCGGGCGATGCCAAGGCGGATCCGGCCGTGCGCGTCAACGCGATGCTGATGGTCGGTGACTTGAGAGCCGCCAACGGCAAGCCGTGGCCGGCCGCGGCGGCACCGCTGGCCACGGCCGCGGGCGATGCCACGCTGCCGATGGGCGTGCGCGTGGCAGCGCTGGCCGGGCTCGCGCGGCATGCCGAGGCCGCCCGCTCGGCCGCCGATGACGTGGCCGAGGCCTTCGCCAAGGAAGCATTGCCGACGGTGGTGGCGCTCGTGGCCGACGCTGCCAAGCCTGCGGAGGCGGCTTCGCGAACGGTGGAAAACGCCTGGATGACGTCGCGGGCACTGACGATCCTCCCCATCGTGATGCGGGCGGCGCCCCAGGAGGTCGCGGCCTCGCTGGCCACGATCATGGCCGACGGATCATGGCCGATCGACGTCCGCATCCGGGCCGCGGCCGCGCTCGGGGCGACGGCCAAGCCGGAGTCGGGTGTGGACGCACTGCACGCACTCGAGGCCGTCCGCGGGCTGGCGGTGGCGGCCCTCGATGCCGACGTGGCCGCCGCCGACCGCCGCCGCAGCGAGCAGCTCTTTCGAGGCACGGCCCCCGGCCAGGCGACGGGCGACGCGGGAGCGGGCGCGACCACGCCGGATGCGGCACCGATCCCCGAACACGCGGCCCGTCGCGACGCTTGGCGGATGGCGTTGCTCGCCGATGCCGTCCTCGACGATGAAGGCGACCGCGGCCTGGCGAAGCTCGCCGCCGAGGCCGGCGACGCGGCCGCCGAACTGGCGAAGAAGCTGCGTGAGAATGCCCGCACGCTCGATGCGGCACCGAACCGGGCGTCGGTGATGGAGGCGATCACATCGCTCGCGGTTGCACCCGGGGCCGCACCACCGCAGGCAGCCCCGGCCGGGGCCCAGCCGGAAGCCGCGGCCCCCGAACCGGAGCCTGCGGTCAATCCTTTCGAGGCCAACCCCTTCGGCCAATGATCGGGCTGGAAGCCGGCGGCTATTTCTTGATCAGGTCACGAACCGTCATCCCGCCCGGAATCATAGGCAGCACGTGCTCCTGGTAGGGCACCTGGACGTCGAGCAGCGCCGGGCCGGGGGCGTTGATCATCCGCTCCAGCGCCGGCAGCAGGTCCTTCTGCTCCACGATCGACTCCGCCTGCCAGCCGAAGCCCGCGGCGATCGCCACGAAGTCGGGATACCGGCAGTCCGGTGAGATGCCGTCGCCCTGTCCGCAGGCCTCGGGGTTGCCGATCGGGCCCAGGTAGGTGTGGGCCCGGTTGCCCTTGAAGAACCGATCCTCCCACTGCACCACCATGCCGAGGTGCTGGTTGTTGAGGAGCAGCACCTTCACGGGGATGTTCTCCGTCTTGCAGGTGGCGAACTCCTGGATGTTCATGAGGATGCTGCCGTCGCCGTCGATGTCGACGACCAGCGCCTCGGGATGGGCCACCTTCGCCCCCATCGCCGCCGGCAGGCCGAAGCCCATCGTGCCCAGGCCGCTGGAGGAAAGCCACGTGCGCGGCTTGCGAAACTTGAAGAACTGCGCGGCCCACATCTGATGCTGGCCCACGCCCACGCTGACGATGGTGTCGCGGCCGGCCGTCAACCGGGAGAGTTCGGCGATCGCCCGCTGGGCGACGATTCCCGGATACGATTCGTCGTACGAGAATGGATCCTCTTTCTTCCAGGCGTCGATCCGCTCATACCACGGCGCCAGCGAGGCCGCCGGCTTCTCCACGACCTTGTTGAGCTGGGCCAGGGCCTCCTTGACGTCGGCCACGATCGGCACGTGCACGAGCTTGTTCTTGTTGATCTCCGACGGGTCGATATCAATGTGGACGATGAACCCGTGCTGGGCGAATTCGCTCACCTTTCCCGTCACCCGGTCGTCGAACCGCACACCGACGGCGATGAGCAGATCGGCCTCGTCGACGGCGTAATTGGCATACACGCTGCCGTGCATGCCGAGCATGTCGAGCGAGAGGCGATCGTCGCCCGGATAGGCCCCGAGGCCCATGAGCGTCATCGTCACCGGGATGCCGGTCTTCTGCGCCAGCTGCCGCAGTTCCGCCGCGGCATCGCCCGTGATCACGCCGCCGCCGGCGTAAATCACCGGCCTCTTGGCCCGCTTGATAGCCGCCGCCACCTGCGCGATTTGCTCCGGCTGGGCCTTGCGGGCTTCCGGATGGTAGCCCGGCAGGTTCATCGGCGCGTCGTAGTCGGGCACGATGTTCGTGAGCTGGATGTTTTTCGGCAGGTCGACGAGAACCGGACCCTGCCGGCCCGTCGTGGCGATGTGGAACGCCTCGCGCATCACGCGGGCGATGTCGTTGGCATCGGTGACGAGGTAGTGGTGCTTCGTGATCCCGCGGCACACCTCGACGATCGGCGTCTCCTGGAACGCGTCGGTGCCGATCACGTTCGTGCCCACCTGGCCGGTCAGCGCGATCAAGGGCACACTGTCCATCTTGGCGTCGGCGATGGCCGTGACGAGGTTCAGCGCCCCCGGGCCGCTGGTGGCCATGCACACGCCCGGCTTGCCGGTGGTGCGGGCATAGCCCTGCGCCGCGAAGCCTCCCCCCTGCTCGTGCCGCGGCAGGATCGTGCGGATCTTGTCCTTGTATTTGGTGAGCGACTGGTGGAGCGGCATGCTGGCGCCGCCGGGATACGCGAAGATCACGTCCACGCCATGCCGCACCAGCGACTCGACGACCACGTCGGCCCCGCTCGCAAATGCTTCGGCGGCTTTGGTGCGAGAGGCGGTGGCCATGGGAGGCTCCTGGTGGAAAGGGGCTGGAATCGGCGACCCCTCAAAAATACACGATAAACGGGGGGCGGCGGCAGGGGCCGAAAACGGCCGTTTTTGCCGTCCTGCCCGCAGGCTCGCCATAATCCGGGCAGTGCCCGTCAAAAAAGAAAGGACCGAGCCCGGGCGGCTGCTCGGGCTCGCCCGCACGCTCGAATCGCGAGAAAAGCACAAGGGGTTCGTAGACGTCGTCGCCAGTCTCTCCCAGGGGCATGGCGGCACGATCGGCGGAACCTGGGGGTCGAGTTCTGCGCTGGCCGCGGCCGCCCTTGCCCAAGCCCAGGCACGGGAACAGGAGGGAAGCGACGTCCGCGGCCTGCTCGTCGTCGTGCTTCCCCATCCTGCCGACGCCGACGCCTGCGCCGACGACCTGGCCGTCTTCACGTCCGATCCCGTGGCCGTGCTCCCGGCGCTGGAAACGCTCGGCGAGACCGACGACGTGTCGCTCGCGGACCCGGCCGAGCCCGACCGCCTCGCGCTCGTCAAGCGGCTCACCGGGCCGGCCGCAGACCGGCCGCGGATCGTCGTCACCACGATCCAGGCGCTGCTCACGCTCCTCGACGACCCGCGCGAGGTGCGGGAGAGCACGCGGCGGCTGGCAGTGGGGGCCCGGCAGGATCCCGGTGAACTAGGCGACTGGCTCATCGCCCGCGGCTGGGAGCAGGCCGACGCCATCGACCGCCCCGGCACGTTCGCCCGCCGCGGCGGCATCGTCGACCTGTTCGCCGCCGACTGGGAGCGGCCCGTGCGCGTGGAGTTCTTCGGCGATGAAATCGAGTCGCTGCGCACGTTCGACACGGTCACCCAGCGGAGCGTCGACACGCTCCCGGCCGTCGACCTCACCGCGCTGGTCCACCGCGCGACCGACGGCGCCGCGGCGGTGCGCCGCACGCACCTCGCCGACATCCTCCCCACCGGGTCGTGGTGGGCCCTCGTCGAGCCGGGCGAACTGGCCGAGGAGGCGCGGCGGACGAAACAGCGGCTCGCGGGCGTGGCCGGCGTCGGCGAGCCCGACGACGTCTTCGCCCGGATCTACCGGTTTCCGTCGGTGACGCTCGCGGCCGTCGCCCCGTCGAGCCTCGAAGCCACCGCCACGCTCGCCGTCGAGAGCGTGGAGCGGTTCACCGGCGTGCTCGATCGCGTGCGCGAGGAACTTGAGACCGTGGGCCGCGAACAGGACGTGTGGGTGATCGCCCCCTCGGCCGCGGAAGAGCAGCGGCTCGCGGAGCTTCTCGCCGGTACCGCCCCCGACCGCTCGGGCCGCCTGCACTTCGCCCGCGGCCACCTCTCCGGCGGGTTTCGCCTCGTTCCCGAGAAGATCGTGCTCGTGAGCAGCGCGGAGCTGTTTCGCCGCGAGGATGCGGCGGCGGCGCGGGCCCCGAAGCAGCGGCTCTCCCGGGCCATCGACACGTTTCTCGACCTGCGCGAGGGTGATTACGTGGTGCACGTGGCCCACGGCATCGGCCGCTACAAGGGACTCAAGCTCCTGGAGAAGCACGGCCGCACCGAGGAATTCCTGGAGATCGAGTTTGCCGAGGCGACGAAGGTCTACGTGCCCGCCTCGGCCATCGACCTCGTGCAGAAATACGTGGGCGGCGGCAAGCTCGCCCCCAAGCTCGCCAAGGTCGGCGGCACCCTCTGGGAGAAGCAGAAGCAGGCCGTGCGCGACGCGCTGGCCGACATGGCCGCCGACATGCTCGCGCTCCAGGCCAGGCGCGCCAGCCGTCCGGGCACGGCGTTTCCCCCCGACACGCCGTGGCAGCGGGCCTTCGAGGAATCATTCCCCTTCGACGAGACGCCCGACCAACTGACGGCGATCGAGGCGATCCGTGAGGACCTGATGCGGCCCCGGCCGATGGACCGGCTGCTCTGCGGCGACGTGGGATTCGGCAAGACCGAGCTCGCCATGCGGGCCGCCTTCAAGGTGGCCGAGGCGGGCGCGCAGGTGGCCGTGCTCGTGCCCACGACCGTGCTCGCCGAGCAGCACCGCCGCAGCTTCGCGGCCCGCTTCGCGGAGTTTCCCTTCGTGATTCGCTCCCTTTCCCGGCTCACCAGCTCGGCCGAGGAACGGGACACGCTCGAAGGCCTGGCGAGCGGCGCGGTCGACATCGTCATCGGCACCCACCGGCTCGCCCAGGGCGACATCCATTTCGCCAACCTCGGCCTGCTCGTGGTGGATGAGGAGCAGCGGTTCGGCGTGGACGTGAAGGAGCGGCTCAAGGCGCTGCGGGCGAGCGTGGACGTGCTCACGATGACGGCCACGCCGATCCCGCGCACGCTCCACATGGCGATGCTCGGCATCCGCGACATCTCCAACCTCACCACGCCGCCATCAAACCGGATCGCGGTGGAAACCCGCGTGGCCCGGTGGGACGAGCGGCTCATCCGCACGGCGATCGACCGCGAACTGGCCCGCGGCGGGCAGGTGTTTTTCGTCCACAACCGGATTCTCGACATCCACGCCGTCCGCGCCCGGCTGCACGCCATCGCCCCGGAGGCGACGATCGGCATCGCGCACGGCCGGCTCTCGGAGGCCGAACTCGAGGACGTGATGCTCGGCTTCGTGGCGGGGCGGATCGACATCCTCCTGGCCACAACGATCATCGAAAGCGGACTCGACATCCCCCGCGCGAACACGATCTTCATCGACGAGGCGGATGCCTACGGGCTGGCCGATCTCCACCAGCTCCGGGGCCGCGTCGGCCGCTCGCATCACCGTGCCTACTGCTACATGCTCGTGGATGAACACGCCACGCTGACGAGCACCGCCGCCAAGCGACTCCGGGCGATCCAGGAATTTTCCAGCATGGGGGCGGGCTTCTCGCTGGCGATGCGGGATCTCGAAATCCGCGGTGCGGGCAACCTGCTCGGCACGCAGCAAAGCGGACACATCGCCACGGTGGGCTACGAGCTCTACTGCCGGCTCCTCGAACAGGCCGTGCGCGGCCTCAAGGCCCTGCCACCGAACGAGCCACCGATGGTGAACCTCGACTTGCCCGGAGCGGCGTGGCTGCCCCGCGACTACGTCGCCGATTTCCGCGCCAAGATCGACATCTACAGGCGGCTCTCGCGGGCCACCGACGAGCGACACCTTGACGACCTCGCGGCCGAGCTGGCCGACCGTTTCGGGCCACTCCCCGCCGAAGCCCGTCGGCTCGTCGACTTCGCGCGGATCCGCGTGGCCGCGGGAAGGCACGGCATCGACGCGATCAGCCGCCACCCGGGCATGCTCGTGATCGGCCACCACGACCGACGGTCCATCGAACGGCTGGCGACGGCGGCGGCCCGCCGCGGCACGGCCGTGCGCGTCGTCGATCAGAAGACGGCCGTGCTGCCGCTGCCCGATCACGTCCTTGCCGATCCCGACACGGTGGTGGCCGGACTACGGGCCCTGCTTCACCCTCCCGCACCGCCGGCCATCGTCCGCGACCGGGCGGAAGGGGGCGATTGACCCCGTTTTTCACCCGGTCGAACGTCTTGCGAGCCATCCGCCGGGATATCTATAGTCCCGCCCCGCAGTCTTCCGGAGCCGGACGCCTCGCATGCCCCCTTTCCGCATTCGCGCGATCATCGTCGCCGCCAATGTCGTTGCCGCAGCGTGGGCCTGCGCCACGGAGCCCGAGTCGCCGTCGATCCCGGGGCAGACGCGGCCCGCGGCCTACGTGCCCACGCAGCCCAAGGAGACGTCGCGGCCACCGGCATGGCCCTCCGGGAAACCTCCCGGCAAGACGGGCAACGACGCCATCGACAAGCACGTGTTGTCGAGCATCCGCGAAGATCCGGGCGCGCCGCTCGAGCCGATCGGCGAGGCCGCGGCCGCGACGGTGTCGAGCGGAGTCGTGCAGGCACAGTTCGAGCAGGCCTTCGCTCCGCCGCAGCTGCCGCCCGGCGCCACGGCCCCGCCGCGCGACCTGGCCGCCCTGCAGATGCAGTCGCTCGACACGGCGATGGTGGTGGCCCGCGTGGGCTCGGAGGTGGTGCTGGAGAGCGACCTGCTCACGCCGGCGGCACTGGATTGGCTCGCGAAGGTGTCGCCCGGCCTCAAGCCGGAGCAGATCCGCGACCTCAAGATGCAGATCTTCAGGCAGGTCTTGAAGCCCCACGTCGAATCCATGCTCGTGTATGTGGACGCCTGCCGAACGATCCCCGAGGACAAGCTGCCGGACATCCAGAAGAAGGTGGCCCAGGCGTTCGACGAGACGCAATTGCCCCGGCTCATGAAGGAGGCCGGGGCGGCGAACACGCTGGAATACGAGCAGCTCCTCCGCGCACGAGGCCAGTCGCTCGACCAGATGCGGAAGATGTTCTTCGAGCGGGCGCTCTCGCAGCAGTGGCTGCAATCAAAGGTGGAGATCGACGAAGAGATCCCGCATGCCGAGATGATCGCCTGGTACGAGAACCATCTTTCCGAATACGACTTTCCCGCCAAGGCGAGGTTCGAGCAGTTCACCGTGCGGATCACGCCCGAGCAGCCCCGCGCCGTGGCCTGGAACAAGCTCGCCGCGATGGGCAACGACGTGTTCCACGGCGCCCCGTTCGCCACGGTGGCGAAGGCCCGTTCGGAGGGAGCGACGGCGGCCGACGGCGGCGCCTACGACTGGACCGCCCAGGGCAGTCTGGCTTCGAAGCCGCTCGATGAGGCGGTTTTTTCGCTGCCCGTCGGCCAGCTGAGCCCGATCATCGAAGACGGCAACACCCTGCACATCGTCCGCGTGATCGAGCGCACCCCCGCCGGCCGGATGCCGTTTCTCGAAGCACAGGTCGGCATCAAGGCGACGCTCTACGAGGAGCGGCGGCAGCGGCAGATGAACGACTACCTCGATCGGCTCCGCGAACGCACACCGGTGTGGACCATCTTCGATGACGGCCAGGCGGGCACGCTCACGGCCGGTCGCCCGGGAGCGGCCGTGAAGTGACAGGGCCGCTGCGCGCAAGCCACCGCCGCACCGCGGCCGATTGCTTGTTCCCCTTCCCGGCCGCTCCTATGATCCGGCTGGTCATCCGCCGGAGCCCGCGCCATGGACCGTGCCCCCCGCCGCCCCCGACGAAAAGCCGTTCGCCGGTTCATCCTCGGATGGGCCGAACCGCTCGAGGATCGGCGGTTGCTCGCGGCCTCCTCCACCGAGGGTGAACTGCTCGTCCAATACGAGGCGGGAATCTCGGCGGCCGCGCGGGAGAGCATCCGCATCGACCTCGGTGGCACGTTGGCGGAACTCATCGACACCGTCACCATGCAGCAACTGGGAGCCGGCCCCGTCGAGCGGGTGACGCTCGGTGCGGGCATGTCGATCGAGCAAGGCATCGCGACGCTGCGGGGCCGGCCCGGCGTGGCATCGGTCGAGCCCAATTGGACGATCGACGTGGCGGCCACCAGCAACGACCCCCTCTTTACCGGCGGGCGACTTTGGGGCATGTCTGGCGACGAGCCCGCCGCCGGCGGCGGCAGCAACCCATATGGCAGTCAGGCCGCGCCGGCGTGGGAGGCCGGATTCACCGGCTCCCGGTCGGTGGTCGTGGGCATCGTCGACAAGGGCATCGACATCAACCACCGCGACCTCCGCGGCAACATCTGGGTAAATCCTTACGAAATCGTCGGGGACGGCATCGACAACGATGGCAACGGCTACACCGACGACATCCACGGCTGGGACTTCGCCGCCAACGACAGCAGCGTTTACGACGGCGCGGATGACGACCATGGCACGCACGTCGCCGGCACGATCGGAGCCAGCGGCGGCAACGGCCAGGGGGTGGCCGGCGTGAACTGGAACGTGACGCTCATCGCGGCCAAATTCATCGGCCGACGGTCGGGCAGCACCGCCAACGCCATCAAGGCCATCGACTACCTCACCGACCTGAAAATCCGCCACGGCATCAACCTCGTGGTCTCCAATCACTCCTGGAGCACGAACGTGGGTTCGGCGGCGTTGCAGTCCGCGATCAGCCGCCACGTCGGCGCCGGCATTCTCGTCGTGGCCTCCGCCGGCAACGACGCGGCGGACGTCGATCGCCAGCCCCGCTATCCGCAGGGCTATTCCACGCTCGCGCCCGCGGCCTTCGACGGCGTGATCTCGGTGGCGGCCATCTCCTCCGCGGGGCAATTGGCATCTTTTTCCAACTACGGCCTGCAGTCGGTCGACATCGGTGCACCCGGCGCGGGCATCCCATCGACCCTGCCAGGCGGCCGTTACGGCTCGCTGAGCGGCACGTCGAT
>JBIIIP010000031.1:0-29290 GCA_044234625.1 Pirellulales bacterium
AATCGGCAGGATGCCGATGGTGCCCTGTCATCCGCACCAGGCCCGGAGGGCCGGGTTCGAGCCAGCGGGCGGAGCCCGCCAAGCGAAAATCGGCAGGATGCCGATGTTTCGCGTGTAATCAGTCCCACCACCACCTGTCGGCCGGCAACTCAGCTGCCGCGGTGCGGGCGTTCGTGACCGAACCCTTCTCATCCATGAGGAGATTCGGTGACTCGAGGGCCATGCGTGGCTGCATCGTCACGCCTCCGCCGATCGGCGTGAGCAGCCGCGGGCCACGCCACACGGCGTTGATCGCGCTCTCCACCTCCTGTGGAGCGGGAAGCGTCTCGATGGGGTAGGCCGCCTCATTGCCCAGCGTCTCGGCAGCCCAGCCGGTTTTGCCGTAGGCGTCGTGCTCCTGCAGGTAGGCCGCGGCCACGGCCAGATCGACCAGCGTGCGCAGCTGCGCGTACACCGGATTGCGTCCGGCGATCTCCGGGTATTTCTTCGTGAAGGCGTCGGCGAAGAGTTTGCTGGCCCGGTCCGCCCGGTCGGCCTGCATCCGGCTCCCGTCGGCCATCACCACCTCGTCGGCGGCTACGAGTTTCACGCTGCGGCCGACCAACTCGATGGCGAGGTCGTCTTCGCTTATGCGGATGCACTGGTAGTCGGGAACGAAATACCATCGCTGCAGGGCGTTTTGAGCGACCGAGCCGGCGCTTGCCAGCTCAATCCACGTGCTCATCTTCACCGGTGGCTGCTCGAGCCCGATGGCAATCAGTTTCATGCGGTAATCGGCCTCCACCATCACGCGAGCGAAGTGCGTGCCGGCCGGCACGCCGTCGACGCGGACCGTCTGCAGCCCCAGCGCCTGCTGCATGTCGCGCACGAGGGCATCGACGTTGACCTGCGGATTGATGCGGCCCACCTTGCGGAGCAGGGTCTGCAGGGCGGCGAGGCCTTCCTTCTTCGGATCGATCGAGCAGCCGATCATGGGGTCGGCCGCCTTGCCAGGAGGGAAGGCGCGGAGCGCCGTCGCGAGGTCTTCGAGGAGCACGGTCGGCGCGCCCGTGTCGAGGCCCACCGTGCGGCCCACGGCGTCTGTCATCCATCCCTCGGCGGGACCGGCGATCACGATCTCGCCGCGGCCCTCTCCCTCGGCCGGGTAGATGAAGACATATTGGAGTCTCGTCAGCCCGGCGAGCGCCCGCATTTCCGGCGGGATGCCCCGGCCGGTGGCCGCGGCTTTGGCGACCTCGGCCTCGAGCCTCGAGAGGGCCACCTTCCGGAGGCTCGACTTCTTCTGAAGTTCACCGGGCAAAGCCCGGGCGGCGGCTTTGCGTTGCTCGGCGAGCGAGGCCTGTTCGGCCTTGGAAGACACGGTGCGGAGCACGCCCGCGGCGTCGATGAGCACCCCGGCAACCTGCTGGGCTCCTGCGACTTGGCCGTATGAAACACCCGGCGCTGCGGCGACGTACACCCCGGCAACCAAAGACAGGAAGAACACGACGGAAAATCGGCGGGAGGGAGGGTATCCGCTCATCGAAACCACGCGTGGCTGAGAAAATGGGCGAGAGGACGTCGGTGAGGATAGTAGGCGAGGTTTTGAACGCCTCGCAATGCCAGAAAACAGGGATGAAAACCGGCTGATCGCGGGCCATGGCGACGCGCGTGGCGCTGCCGTCAGGCAGGCTGAAACGCGGAGCGGCCGTTGCGCCGGCCGTTGTCCGGCTCGCGCCGCTTGCCTTGCAGCGAAAGCGATGCGCGGATGCAGCCGCCTCCCAGCAGATCGACGAGTTCGGCGTGGAGCGACTGCGACCAGGCCACCTTCTCGCGGTCGGCCTCCATGAGCACCCGGCGGCCATCGGCCAGCTCCAGCACCAGCCGCAGCGGCGTGGGGCCGGGGTGGCGGCGGATGGTCTCCACGAGGCGGTCGAGCGTGCGGGTGTCGTGTCGGGGGTCAACGAGCTTCACCGTAAGGCTCTTCACCGGTCTGTTCCAGGCCTCTGCAATTGGCATGAGGTCGTTGATGACGAGATTCGTCTCCTCGCTGCCGGCACGGCGGTCGATCGAGCCGCTCACCACCACCACCGCATCGGCCTGGAGCCACTCGCCGAGCCGGGCATAGTCCTCCGGCCAGCAGATCGAGCGCACGAGGCCGTCCATGTCTTCGAGGTCGAACATCGCGTAGCGGGTGTGTGTGGATCCGGGGCGGGGCTGCTTGGTGTTGGAAAGTTTCACCGCGGCGACGAGGCCGCCGATCACGACATCCCCCTTCGCGGGCACGCTCGCCAGGCTGCCGGAGCCGTGCGTGCAGATCGTCGCCAGCAGGTCTTCAAACTCGGCCAGCGGATGGCTGTGCACATAGTAGCCTAGCACCTCCTTTTCCTTCGACCGCATGTCGAGATCGGAAAGGGGCGGCACATCGGGCAATACCGACGGCTGCTCCGCCGCCTGCGGCTCGTCGTCCAGCGCCTCGAAAAGATTCTTTTGCCCGCTCCTCCGATCCGCCACCCGCGAGGCGCCGGCCGCCATCGCCCGCTCGACGCCGGCCAGAATCGCCCCCCGATGCCCCTGCTGACTGGCGAGACGATCCAGCGCCCCCGCCTTCGCAAGGCTCTCCACCGCGGTTTTGTTGACCACCGAGGGATCCAGCCGCCCGCAGAGGTCGTAGAGGTCGCGGTAGGGGCCGTTGGCGGCCCGCTCCGCACAGATCGCCTCCGACGCCTGCTGGCCGCAGCCCTTGATGGCCGACAGCCCGAAGAGGATCCGGCCGTCGGCGACGGTGAAATCCACGCCCGAGGCATTCACATCGGGTGAAGCCACCTCGATCCCCATCCGCCGACAGTCTTCGATGTGCTCGACGAGCGCGTCCTTCTTCTTGAAGTTGCGGCCGGTGATGTCGCCGGAGAGGAGGGCCGCCATGAATTCCAGGGGGAAGTGCGTCTTCAGGTAGGCGGTCTGGAAGGCGAGCAGGGCATAGGCCGTGGAGTGGCTCTTGTTGAAGCCGTAGCCCGCGAACTTCTCAATCAGGGCGAACACCTCCTCGGCCTGCTGCTTCGAAAGGCCCTTCTCCTGCGACCCCTTCACGAACTGCTCGCGGAAGGCGGCGATGGTTTCCAGTTTCTTCTTGCTGATGGCCTTGATGCAGGTGTAGGCGCTGGAGAGCTCGATGCCGCCGAGCCTTTCCAGGATCCGCATCACCTGCTCCTGGTAGACCATCACGCCGTGGGTCTCGGCCAGCACGTCCTTCATCACCGGATGAAGAAACGCGGCCTGCTTCCGGCCGTGCTTGACGTTCACGTATTCGTCGACCATGCCCCCTTCGAGCGGGCCGGGACGGTAGAGCGCGTTGACGGCCACGATGTCGAGAAAATGGTCGGGCTTCATCCGCTGGAGGAGGTCGCGGATGCCGCCGCTTTCCAGCTGGAAGATTCCCTTCGTCTCGCCGCGGCAGAGCGTCGCGAACGTCGGCTTGTCGTCGAGCGGAAAGGCAAACGGATCGGGCCGCTCGCCGCGTGTGGCCGCGATGATCTCGAGCGTCTTGGCGACCACCGTCAGATACCGCAGGCCGAGAAAGTCCATCTTCATGAGCCCGGCGCGTTCGACGTCGCCCATGGCCCACTGCGTGATCACTTCCTCCTTGCCGGTCACCCGCTGCAGGGGCACATATTCCACGAGCGGCCGGTCGGCGATCACGACGGCGGCGGCGTGGGTGCCGACGTTGCGGGCCAGGCCCTCGATCCGGCCGGCCAGGTCGACCAATTCGCGGACTTCCGGATCGGCCTCGCAGGCGGCGGCAAGTTGCGAGCCTGGTGACGTGGCCTGCTCGATCGAGATGCCGAGCTGGTCGGGCACGAGGGCCACGATCTGGTCGACCCGCGGCACCGACATGCCCAGGGCCCGGCCCACGTCGCGGATCGCGGCCCGCGCGGCGAGGGTTCCGAAGGTGCCGATCTGGGCGACGTTGGCCTCGCCATACTTTTTCTTGACGTAGTCGATGACCTCGCCGCGACGCTCCTTGCAGAAGTCGATGTCGATATCCGGCGCCTCGCGGCGGTTGATGTCGAGGAACCGTTCGAAGAGCAGGTCGTATTCGAGCGGGCAGACGTGCGACAGATAGAGCGAGTAGGCGACCAGCGCGCCCACGCCCGAGCCTCTGGCCGCCGCCGGGATGTCGCGCTCGCGGGCATGGCGGACGAAGTCCCAGACGATGAGGAAGTAGCTGGCGAAGCCGAGGGTGTCGATGACGCCGAGCTCCCGGTCGAGGCGGTCCATCACGTCCGGGTGAAGATCGCCACCGACCGCGCCATCCACCCACCGCTTGGGCGCGGCCGCGTAGCGTTCGCGAAGCCCGGCAAGGCACAGGCGGCGGAGTTCCTCCGAAGCGGTTTTTCCCCCGGGCACGTCGAAGCCGGGGAAATGCCGCTTGCCGAGATCCAGTTCGATGGCCACCGAGTCGGCGATTTCCTGGCTCCGCGACACGGCCGCGGCGACTGTCGCCCGGTCGAGCCCGGAGAACGCGGCATGCATGTCCGCGGGGCTCTTCAGGTAGAATTCGCTGGAATCCATCTTCATCCGGCTGGCATCGTTGCGAAAGCGGCCGGTGTTCACGCAGAGGAGGATGTCTTGCGCCTCGGCGTCCTCGCGGTTCACGTAATGGCAGTCGCACGTGGCCACCGGCGGCACGCCCATCTCGCGTGACAACTCCAGCGCCACGTCGGTGATCTGCCGCTGCAGATCGAGGCCGTTGTCCTGGATCTCGATGAAGTAGCGGTCACCGAAGAGCTGCTGGAACCAGCCCACGATGTCGCGGGCCTGGGCGAGCGATTCGCGTTGCTCGCGGGAGCTGCCGATGAGGGCCCGGCTGAACTCGCTCGACAGGCAGCCGGAGAGGCAGACGATGCCTTCGCTGTGCTGGGCGAGCAGTTCCCGGTCGATCCGCGGCTTGAAGTAGAAGCCCTCCAGGTAGGCCTTCGTGGCCAGTTGGAGCAGGTTGTTGAAGCCGGTGCGGTCTTTCGCCAGGAGCGTGAGGTGGTAGCTCGAGTCTTTCTGGCTGCCGGCATCCTTTTGAAACCGGCTGCCGGGCGCGATGTAGGCCTCGTAGCCGATCACGGGATTGATGCCCGCCGCTTTCGCGGCCTGGTAGAACTCGAGCGCCGCATGGAGGTTGCCGTGGTCGGTGATCGCCAGGGCGTTCATGCCCAGTTCGACCGTGCGGTCCACGAGCCGCTCGATCGTGCTCGCGCCGTCGAGCAGGCTGTAGTGGCTGTGGCAGTGGAGGTGGGCGAACCGGGGCGTGCTCATCCGTGGGCCTCGCAGGTGAGCCCGACATTGTACGGAAACACAACGGCTGGAGAGAGTGGCGACGCGGCCCCCGCTTTTTGAGCCGCGAGTCGCGTCAGGCCTGCGGAACTTCCGCGGTCAGCCGGTTCCGCCGCGCTGCACTTACCGCGGATCGCTGGCCCGGCGGAGGAGTTCCGCGAGTGTGGCTTGCAGGTCGAGAAGCGCCTGCCAATCGGGGAAATCGATCTCCACGCGCTCGCCCCCCGGCCGCATGACGGCGCCATCGGCCACGCCGCCGAGCACGGTCTGCACGTAATTGAGCAGTTCGCAGAGTTCCGCCGACTGCGCCGGGCTGAGCTTCTCGGGCAGCGGCGGCGGGCCGCCGGGCAGCAGCGGCATCCGGGCATCGCCGAGGTCTTCGATCACGTCCGACTGCCGGTCGGCGAGGTCATCGAGCTGGTCGCGCATGGCGCGGGCCGAGGCCGCCTTGCCGGTGGGCAGCTTGGCGGCGATCTCCTGGATCCGACGGTCGATGTCGGAGTGGGAGCCGACCAGCAACACGGATCGGCCCAAGGCGATCATGTCGCCATCGCGCAGGATCCGCACTCGGATCTCCTCGCCATTCACCCGCGTGCCATTGGTGCTCTCCAGGTCGGTGAGCACGAGTTTGTGGTTGTCTTCCTGGACCTTGAGATGATACCGGCTGATCCGCTCGTCATTGAGCTGGATGGTGTTGCCCTCCTCGCGGCCGATCGTGACCGGAGTGGGGACGTCGGCATAAATCCTGCCGCGGTCGGCGCCGTGGAGAACGCGGAGCGTGACAAAGGCCATGATTTAAAGATACACGATAATCCGGGTCATGCGGCCCGCCGCTGCGAGGGGGCGGGTGGGCGGTATAATCCGCGCAGTCGCGTCCGTAGCTCAATTGGATAGAGCATCGGTCTTCGGAACCGAGGGTTGCAGGTTCGAGTCCTGCCGGGCGTATTGGTGCGTAGGAGGGCGGCAAGGGCTGGAGGCCCGATGGTCAATGGCCGACGGAGGTCGGCCAAGCAAAGCGAGGCACGAAGCCGAGGCTTTGCGTGAAGGAGCCTGCAGGTTCGAGTCCTGCCGGGCGTATTGGTGCGTAGGAGGGCGGCAAGGGCTGGAGGCCCGGCGTCATACGGCTCCCAATTGAACCTCGCGCGTTTCGCTGGTCGGGAACGCCCAGCCCCGTCGCCGGACGTTCACGGATGCCTTCGTGGCATCCGCTCACTGCGTGTCCGCTGCGCTTCGACATCCTGTCTTCGCTTGCTCCCACAGCCCGGCTCACAGGGCACGGGCATTCCCTCCCCTGGTCTGGTTCACGGGAAAAGCGTTTCGCGAGAGGCTCACATGTGAGTCGTGTCAGTCACCCAGACCGGCGTTCGCAGCCGGTTGCACCCGGAGGACGACGCGGTAGAGGGCCGGCAGCACGAACAGCGTGAACAGCGTGCTCGTGATCACGCCGCCGATCACCACCGTGGCCAGCGGCCGCTGCACCTCGGCCCCCGTGCCCTCGCTGACGGCCATCGGAATGAAGCCCAGGCTCGCCACCAGGGCCGTCATGATGATCGTGCGCAGGGCGCCCACCGATGTCTCCTCGATCGCCACGTCGCGCGACGTGCCCCTGGTCAACCGCTCCCGCAGGGCGCTGGCGAGCACCATGCCGTTGAGCACCGACACGCCGGACAGCGTGATGAAGCCCACGGCCGCCGAGATCGACAGGGGCATCTCCCGCAGCGTGAGCGCCCAGATCCCGCCCACGCACGCGAAGGGCACGCTCACGAAGAGAAGGATCGTGTCGGCCACGTTTCGGTAGGTGAGATAGAGCAAGGCCACGATGAGCAGCAGCGCCAGCGGCACCACGATGGCTAGCCGCTTCTGGGCCCGCTGCATGTTCTCGAACTGGCCGCCCCACTCCACGCGAAACTCGCTGGCCGGCAGTTCGACCTGCCTGGCGATCGCCTGCTGGGCGTCGGCCACGAAGCCGCCCACGTCGCGGCCCCGCACGTTGCATTGCACCACCACGCGCCGCTGGCTCCATTCGCGGGTCACGAATTTCGGCCCCGTGATCGTCTGGATGTCGGCGATCCGCTCCAGCGGCACGCTTTCGCCGGCGGGGCCGCGAACCGGAATCTCGGCGATCGCCTCCGGCCCTGACCGGAGCGACTCCGAAAGCCGCACCACGATCGGGAAGCGGATCTGGCCCTCGACGATCTGGCCCACCGCCTTGCCCCCCACGCTCTCCACCACGTCGAGCACGGCCTGGGCCGAGATGCCGTAGCGGGCGATCTCGTCCTGCTTGACGGCAATCTTCAGGATCGGCTGGCCGGCCACCTGCTCGACCGCCACGTCGGCGGCGCCCGGCACGCCACGGATGGAGGCCGCCACCTCGTTGGCCTTGCGGACGAGCGGCTCGAGGTCGTCGCCGAACACCTTCACGGCGATGTCGGCCCGCACGCCCGACACCATCTCGTTGATCCGTTGCTCGATGGGCTGCGTGAACCAGATGATCTGGCCGGGAATGTCCTTGACGACGTCGTTCATCACGACCACCAGATTGGCCTGCGTGCGGGCCCGCTTCCAGCGGTCGCGGGGATGGAGCGCGATGAACATGTCGGTGGCCTCGATCGCTCCGGCATCGGTGGCCACCTCCGGCGTGCCCGTGCGACTCCAGACATGCGCGATCTCGTCGGGAAACTGCTCCAGCAGGGCCTTCTCGATCCGCGTGTTCATCCGACACGATTCCTCGATGCTCGTGCCGGGGGCGCGGATGATGCCCAGCACGATGTCGCCCTCGGACAGCTTGGGAACGAACTCCGTGCCCAGGGAGAGGGCCCGGGCGAACGTGATCGCCAGGAGCATCGTGGCGACCACGGCCACGAACCCGCGCGCCGACAGGCAGCCGCGCAGCAGCGGCCGGTAGACCGCGCGGGCGATCCGCACGAGGAGGACATCGTGGGAATCCATCCGCCTCGGGAGAAAGAAGCTCGACAACACGGGCACGACGGTGAGTGAGAGCACCAGCGAGCCGATGAGGATGAATACGACCGTCAGCGCCATCGGGCGGAACATTTTCCCCTCGACGCCCTCCAGGGTGAGGATGGGGATGTAGACGATCATGATGATCAGCTGGCCGAAGCAGGCGGGCTTCTTCACGGCGTTGGTGGCCTCGAGGACCAGCTTCAGCCTCGCCGCGCCCGAAGCTCCGGGATGGTGGCCGATCTTTTCCAGGATGCTCTCGATCACGACCACCGACGAGTCGACGACGATGCCGAAGTCGATGGCTCCGAGCGAGAGGAGGCTGGCGGCGATGCCCGCCTGGTACATGCCGATGAAGCCGAACATCATCGAGAGGGGAATGGCCGTGGCGGCCACGAGCCCGGCCCGCAGGTTGCCGAGCATGATGTAGAGGATCACGACGACGAGGAACGCCCCCTCGAGAAGGTTTTGCCGGACGGTGGCGATCACGCGGTCGACGAGCAGCGTGCGGTCGTAGACGATCTTCGGCTCCACTCCCTCGGGCAGGGTCTTGATGAGCTGGAGGAACCGGTCGCGGAGCCGCGTGGTGACGGCGTAGCTGTTTTCGCCCATGAGCATGAAGCCGAGGCCGAGCACGACCTCCCCCTCGCCGCCGTAGGTCACGGCGCCCTTGCGGATCTCATGGCCGATCACCACCTCCCCCACGTCGCGGATGCGAATCGGCACGCCCTCGCAAGAGGCGATCACGATCCGGCCGATCTGGTCGACGTCGGTGGTGCGGCCCACCCCGTAGACGAGCACCGCGTCGCCGGAGCGGCCGATGGAGCCGCCGCCCACGTTGAAATTGTTGCGCGGCACGGCGTCCATGACCTGGTCGAATGACAGGTCGTATTTCCGCAGCAAGGCCGGGTCGACGCAGATCTGATACTGCTTGTTGAGGCCGCCCCAGGCATTGACCTCGGCGGTTCCGGGTACGCTCTTCAAGGCCGGCTTGAGCGTCCATTCCTGGAGCGTCTTCACGTCGGTGAGGCTCAGGCCGCGGGGCACGAGGAGGTAGTGAAACACCTCCCCCAGCCCCGTCGAAACGGGCCCCATCTCCGGTCGCTCAACGCCCGGCGGCACGGGCACCGTGCCCAGCCTTTCATTGATCAGCTGCCGGGCGAAATACACATCGGTGCCGTCGCGAAAGGTGACGATCACCACCGACAGGCCGAACATGCTGGCGCTGCGGAGCTCCTGGAGCCCCGGCATGCCGCCCATCGCCAGCTCGACCGGAAACGTGATCTGCCGTTCGACCTCCTCGGCAACCATGCCCGCGGCGACCGTATTGATCTGCACCTGCACGGGCGTGGTGTCGGGAAAGGCGTCGATGACGAGGCCGTTCACCGAGGCGTAACCGGCGAGGCAGACAATAGCCGCCCCGGCGAGCACCGCGATCCGATGCGAGAGCGACCAGGCGATGATTTTCTCGAGCATCTTGCCCCGACTTTTCCGTCACATCTCGCCGGATTCGATTTTGTCGAGCATGATCTTGCTCTTCAGCAGGTGGCTGCCTTCGGCCACCACCTGCTTCGGCGGGCCGCCGGCAAAGTCGCCTTTGATCTCGACGTGGTCTCCCTGCCGGAGGCCGGGGCTGACGGGCTGGGCGGCGAAGGCCGTCTCGCCCGCCGGCACGAACACCACCCACCGGCTGCCGTCCCACTGCACGCTCTGGCTGGGAACCACCACGGCCGTGCCCACCCGCGCCAGTTCGATGCGGCCGCTGCCGTAGGTGTTGGCCCGCAGCGACTGCGAGGCCTGGCCATTGATTTCCGCCCGCACCTCGAGGGTGCGTGTTTCATCGTCGACGGCCGTGCTGATCCAGGAAATCTCACTCTCGCATTCGGTGGCGGCGCCATCCGGATGAAAGCGGATCGGCTGGCCGACCGCGACCCGCGAGGCGTCTTCCTTGCTGACGAAGAGCACCACCCACATCTTGGATACGTCGGCCACCTCGAAGATCTGGCGGCCAGCCTCCACGATTTCACCCACCACCGCCTCACGGCCGATGACGAGTCCGTCGAAGGGGGCGCGGATGGGAATCAGGTTCGACGTGACTCGTTGCGGATCGGTGCCGGCGAGAGCCTCGTCTGAAAGTCCCAGCGTACGGATCCGGCTGGCACGGGCCGCGTCGTCGAGCTTTTCGAAATCGGCGATCGAGATGTCGAAGCCGAGGTTCACCAGAGCCTGCTCGGCATTCATGAGATGGTTCGTCGCCTCGCGAAGGGCCGATTTCGCTTCCCGCAACTGGCGGCCCATCACGGCCCCCTTTACCTCCTCGAGAATCGCCAGTTGTTCCCGCTTGGCCTCGTAAGCCACCATGGCGTTGAGGAACTCGGCCTTTCGCGTACCCACTTCGCTGCTTTCCACGATCACGAGCACATCTCCCTTGTGCACCGGATCGCCGAGCCGCTTTTCCACTTTCCAGATGATGCCGGATACGCGGGTCGATAGTTGGGCGACCTTCCGCTCGTTGTATTTCACGACCCCGTTGACGAGCAGTTCGCTGACCATCGGCCGCTCTTCGACGTCCACCAGTTCGATGCCCGAGCGGGCCAGCGACTCGGGCGAATCGAAGCGGATCACGTCGGCGGCGGCGGGGACGGAAGGCTCGCGTGAAACAGCGGCGGGATGATGCCCTGCGCCGCCGTCGTCCGAGCCGTGTCCGGCGTGCCCGGCGAGGCCGAATGTCCAGTGGGTTGCATGGCCATACCAACCGACGGCCGAAAGCGCCGCGACGGTGACGATCGAGATCACCCAACTGGACACCGCTGACAGGAACTGCTGCCAGCGAATCGACGGGTCACGGGCAGGGGTGTGGGCTGCTGACATGGGAGAACTCCGACGCGGGGGCCAGACCGCGGTCAACCTATTTCTAGTCGCGCTGCCATCGATGGCACGGGTTCGCGCTGGAAGGATATCTGGAAGCGATGGTGGGAAGGGAGAAAAACAACATCTCCACCAGGTGACGGCGGGGTAGGCCAGGCTGCCCGGGGCCCGCGCCCGTCCAGAATTCGGTGGCGGCCGCCGCCATCGTCGCCAAAGAATAGTTTACCGCGGAACGGCGGTCCAGCGGCCGGGACGCAGGCCGGATGCCCGACGCAAAGTCGGACGCGATCAGCGGCGCAAAAAAAAGGCCCCCGGAACGGTCCAGTTCCCAGGGGGGCGGAGAAACTGAACCGTTTCCGGGAGCGATTGGACGGAAACGTGCCGGGTTGTGGTGCCTGCGACCCTGCTCGAAGAGGCGGCGGGCATCCGTGCCACCGCTTGCTTCGAGTGGGGTTTCAGCCGTTGGCAAACCCCTCGGCCCTCAGGCGCGGCGGACAGTAGAAGACGGCTTTTCGAGGGTCAAGCCCTGTTCGCGGACCGGAAGCGGGGTTTTCGTGCCCGCTATCCTGCCCCGTCCACCGCATCAGGCGGTGCTGGGAAGTCCGCGCGACCTGGGAAGACGGTATGCTACCGGGTCGTTTCGCCCGCGATCGAAACGAGGACCATTCCAGATGCATGCGACGATCCCCCTGGCCGGCAGCGCCGCCCCCCCCCCCCCCATTCCCGGCGCCGGCACTCCCCCCACCCCGGAAGCATGGGAAGCGGCATTCGCCGCGGCCGTGCCTTACTGCGACTACCTCGACCGCCACGCGACGGCCGAGCAACGCGTGCGGTGGGACGCGTTTCACGAAAAAATCGCCCTCACCCCCGCTCAACGAGGCCTCCTCGGCGGTTTCAAGCGGCGGATGCCGGTGCTCGTGCTGTCGGGCGCCTGGTGCGGCGACTGCATGACGCAGTGCCCGATCTTCGACCACTTCGCAGCCGCCTCGCCCGCAATCGATCTGCGATTTTTGGATCGTGATGCCCGGCCCGACATCGCCGCCCATCTGAAGGTGTGCGGCGGCCAACGGGTGCCGACGGTTGCTTTTCTGAGCGAGGATTGGCAGCTCGTCGTGTTCTACGGCGACAAGACGCTTTCGGCCTATCGAGCAGCCGCGGCGGCGCAGGCCGGCACGAACTGCGCCACGGGAATCGTCGCCCCGCCAACCGATTCCATCGCCGCCGCCACGTCGGATTGGCTCGACCAATTCGAGCGCGTGCAGCTGATCCTGCGGCTCTCGGGCCGTCTGCGGGAGAAGCACGGGGACTGATTGCACGCGAAACATCGGCATCGTGCCGATGCTTGCCTTGGCGGGCTCCGCCCGCTGGTGGCAACCCGGCCGGCTAGCTTCACGAAAACCTCGCCATCGTGGCCTCGGTTTTCTTGGCGGGCTCCGCCCGCTGGTGGCAACCCGGCCCTCCGGGCCTGGTGCGGATGGAGAGAGGAAAAGGACGTGGCGACAGACGCGCGCGCCCTGAAACTGTGGCGACACGCGCGCGCTCCAAACCGTGGCGACAGACCTCCGGTCTGTCGAATCGCCACCCGACGGCTATCTTAAAAGGCATGCCGCCCACCCCTCCCGACGCCGAAAAAATCATCCGCTGGATCATGGCCGGAATCGTCGTCTGGGGCGGCATCCACGCCATTGGCGCATGGACCCTCAATCATGACGCCCGCCGGCCACTGGTCGTGCTGGCCTGCGTCGCCGCATTCCTGGGTTTCTGGAGTGCGCTGTTGGCCGCACGCCGCCGCCGCGTGAATAATTCCCCGCAGTGAGCGACGCATCGTCTCACCCTCACGCGGGAGGTCTATCATGCCTATCGTCCTCGGCTCGAGCCTCGACAACGGCCTTGCCGTGATCACCGACGGCCGGCCCGCCGTGCAACGGGCCGAAAGCGTCACCAGCCTGTCCATCGGCCAATACCTCATCCGCCGGCTCTCCGACTACGGCATCCGCCACGTGTTCGGACTGCCCGGCGATTACGTGCTCTCCTTCTATTCGATGCTGGAGAAGAGCCCGCTCGACCTCGTGAATTGCACCCGCGAAGACTGCGCGGGCTTCGCCGCCGACGCCTACGCGAGGGTCAACGGCATGGGGGCGGTGTGCGTGACCTACGGCGTCGGAGGCCTGAGCCTCGCCAACTCGATCGCCGGAGCGTTCGCCGAGAAGAGCCCCGTCGTGCTGATCTCGGGCGCGCCGGGAATCCGCGAGCGGGCCAGCAACCCGCTGCTCCACCACCGCGTCCGGGAATGGCGGACGCAGCTGGAAGTGTTCGAGAAGATCTGCGCGGCGAGCATGGAGATCGTCGATCCCGTCACCGCCTTCCGCGACATCGACTTCCTCCTCGACACCGCCCACCGACAAAAACGGCCCGTCTACCTGGAGCTGCCACGCGACATGGTGGCCGTGGTGCCCGAGCAGATCCGGCCCTTCTCGCGGCCGCAGCCGTCGAGCGACACGCAGGCACTCGACGAGGCCGTGAAGGAGGCAGTGGCCCGGATCCGGGCGGCGCAAAAGCCCGTCATCATCGCCGGCGTGGAGCTGCATCGATACGGCCTGCAGAAGGAGGTGGTGGCCCTCGCCGAGACGAGCGGGATCCCCATCGCGGCGACGATGCTGGCCAAGAGCGTGGTTAGCGAGGTGCACCCGCTCTATATCGGCCTCTACGAAGGCGCGCTGGGCCGTGAAGACGTGACGCGGTTCGTGGAGGAGAGCGACTGCATCATCCTCCTCGGCACGATCCTCACCGACATCGACCTGGGCATCTTCACCGCGAAGCTCGATGCCGCGAAGAGCATCTACGCCACGAGCGACGAACTGCGGATCAGCCATCACCACTTCCACGGCGTGCTGCTCGAGGACTTCCTGCGGGCGCTCGCCGCGGCCAAGCCGAAGGCGGCCCAGCGGCCCCTGCCCCCCGGGCCCGCCGAGGCCCAGGGGCCGTTCACGCTCCGGCCCGAGGCGACGATCACGACCACGCGGCTGGTCCGCCGACTCGACGAATCGCTCGACGACAAGACGATCGTGATCGCCGACGTCGGCGACGCCCTCTTTGCATCGAGCGAGCTCGTGGTGCGCGGGCAGACGGAGTTCCTTTCGCCGGCCTACTACACGTCGATGGGCTTCGCCGTGCCGGCGGCCCTCGGGGCGAAGGTGGCCCGGCCGGACCTGAAGGTGATCGCCCTGGTGGGCGATGGTGCGTTTCAGATGACGGGCATGGAGCTTTCGACGATCGTGAAGCGAGGCCTCGCCGTCACCGTGATCGTGCTTGACAACAAGGGCTATGGCACGGAGCGGCTGATCCACGAGGGCGGCTTCAACGACATCAACCCCTGGCAGTATCAACTGCTGCCGCAGGTGCTTGGCGGGGGCACGGGCTACGAGGTGCGCACGGAAGGCGAATTCGATGCGGCGATCACGAAGGCCTTGGCCGACACGTCGGCGATGAGCGTGATCCGCGCCCACATCGCCATCGACGACCACAGCACCACGCTCGGACGGATCGGTGCCGGCCTCGCCCACCGCGTGAAGTGAGCTGCGGGGGTGAGATGAAAAGAATGCGGGGACAGACGCGCGCCAGCCACCGTGGCGAGACACGCGCGCCCCAACCGCCGTGGCGACAGAACTCTCAACCCCGTGGCGACAGACCTCCGGTCTGTCGGAGTCCTTAGTCACAGACCAGAGGTCTATGCCACGTGGGGGCATCACAACCGGAGGTCTGCGGCACTTCGTGGTGAAGTGGATCGCCGCTACTTCTTGAGATCGGGCTTGCCGATCGCCTTGCCGAAGGCCGCGAGGACCTCGTCGAGCGATGCCTCAAAAGAATCAGCCAGTGATTCGTCGACCGACTTCCCCTCCTTGATGCCCCGGACGAACCGGGCGAACCGCTTGCGATCCCTGGACACCAGGAACTTCACCAGCGCCGACGCCATTCCGTATTGAATGGATTCGATGTTGGCGGCCTCGAAAAAATCGGGGCCGAGCGAGCCGTTCTGCTGGATATACGCCAGCGCTCTGGCCTCCTTGAGCGGCACCTGATCGCAGCCGGGAACGACCTGCGTGCCCACCCACTCGGCGATACCCTCGTTGAGCCAGTTGGGCACCGTCTGCGTTGACAGCCAGCGGTGGTTGAAGCCGTGGCTCGTCTCGTGCACGAGCATGTGGGCAAAGGCAGGGGCGTCTTCGCCACGATGGCAGGCCATCACCACGCGGCCATCGCCGGAAGAGTGGCACAGCCCATGCACGTTGGCGAGAATTGTCGAGGGATCCACTCCGAAGAATTTGCCCTCGAAGGCGTGGAAGTCGGCCTCGTTGAGGAATGCCACCACGAGGCACTTCCCCTTCCATACCGGCTCGCCGCGGGGGATGCCGTAGAGGTCGCAGAGGAAATCGTGCATGACGTCGAGCCGGGCCACATAGGGAGCCATTTGCGCGGCCGGGATGTCGGTGAGCACGAGAAATTCGTGCGTTTCGCTGGAGACCAGCCCGGGAAACAGCTCCTTCACCTCTGCGATGAAGGTGCGCAACTTTTCCACCTCGGCGGCGTGCTCTTCCGCCGACAGCGACGGCCACGGGCTCACGCCATTGGCCTTCATCCGCTCGACGGAGGCCGCCGCCTCCTTTTCTTGTGGCTTCCTGGCAGCCTTGCCGCGGAGTTGCGCCGCGCCGGAGGCCTTCATTTCCACTTTGTAGACGGACTCGCGGGCGGCGATGATCTCCGTCACCCCCTTGATCGGAATCACGGTCACCTTCTTCTCGCCATCCAGTTTCAGCCGCAGCGCCTTGACGGCGCCGTTCGTTTCCGTCACGCCATCGAGCATCGGCCGCATAAGCCGTTTGCCGCTGGTCAGCGCCACCACGTCGAGCGCTCTGCCCACGTGCGGGGCGAGCCGCGAGGCCAGCGCCTTGTCTTCGGATGGCCCCGCGGCGACCGCAGGCACGCATGCCACGACAACCGCGAACCACAGCCTTGCGGAAACGATCCTGCCGACACTCATCCGGGGGGCTCCATGTTGGCGGCGGCGCGCCGAAGGTGCGTGCTGGAGATGTCGCAGCGAAACTCTCGCTGCGACACATAATAACTGATCTTCCGCAGCGCTTCGGGGACGTCGAACTGGGCGGGGTCGGCAAACATGCCATCACGCTGGCGGCCGAACACGACCAGCCCCGCCGCCTCGGCGGCGATTCGCGCGACGGCCGCAGCAGCCGCCACGGGCGATCCGCCGTAATACCGCGGATCGGCCAGCCGCAGGTAGGTGTCGGCGCCCATCACGAACGTGCTCCGTGGAAAAAGATCGAGCTTCTGCAGGAACGTCGCGGCCCGGGTGAGCCACAGCGTCTGCCCGGAGAACTGTGCGATCCGCGACCGGATGGCCACATAATCGAGCATCGGTTTGTCGACGTTCGTGATCGACAACTCGTATTCCACCGGACGCTCCGCGATTTCCTCGGCAATCCGCGCCATGAGGAGATGGCCCTCGTGCAGCGGATCGAAAGAGCCGGGGAAGATGAGCCGCCCGGCGTGGGGCTCGGCCACGGCCGCCTCGGCGGTGGCACCGTCGTCGCCGCTGGTATCGACGCAGACCGCGCCGACGCGGCCGGCGAAAAGATCGCGTCGCGCTGGCGAGGCGAGGGCCACGTCGACGTCGATGGCCTCGCCTGGCCGGAGGCCCGGCAGCGGCGACGGCGTGAGGTTCGTAGCCGCGGCCATGAGCCGGTCGAGCAGCAAACGCGCCGCGAGCCGCTCCTCGTCGGCCCGCGAGCGGGCATCCTTCTCGAGGACGAGCTCCGCCACGCCCGTGGCGTTGAGCGTCTGCGTGGCCACGATGATCCGATGCGGGCCGCGCTTGGGGCGGGTAGTCTTGAGGCTCGCCGTCACGGCCGCACCCACGGCCTCTTCCGGAGAGGCGCCATAGCCGCAGGCCCGTTGCCACGCCATCACCGCGAGGCGTCGGGCGGTCCGTGACGAGCAGTAGCTCTCCTGCGGACTTCCCAAAAAACCATCGATCGCCGCACGGGCGTAGGGCACGACCGCTTCGTGGACCACGCGGCTGGCCCCGGGAGTGGAGACCAGGTGGGAGATCGCCTCGGCTCCGCCCCCGGTCGCCACGATGACGGCCTGCGCACGGGCTGCCGCAAGCTGCTCGATCAGGCTGGCAGCGTCAGGAAGATGCATCGCTCAAACCAGGAAGCCCCGGCGGACTTTTCCGGCACCGGATTGCCGCGGCGGCTGATCGCCACCTTGCCCGTCCCACCGAGCCTGCGCGGTTTCGGCGTGCGGTCCGATCCGTCGCCCAAACCGCTCCAGCAGATCGGGCGACTGTGCCGATGGTTTCAGCGGGAGGGGCTCAACATGATAACCCGTTTGTCGATCGTCGTGGTCATGGTGGCCCTCGGCTGCCGTGCCGCCCCGGGGCAGGATGCCATCGATGATCCGGGGTTCAGTCCGGAATCGCGGTTCGACGATCCCAACGCGCCAGGCGCCTTCGATACGCCCCGCGGCGATCTCGGCACCGACGAAGACCCCTCCACGCAGGCCACCCCCGGCACCGGGGCCCGGCGCCGGTTCCCCGCCAATCCGCCTCCGGTCACGTATCCTCCCGACCCGCTCGCCGGCTCGCCGAAGGTCGATCCCGCTGAGACGGCGAGGAACGCCGACCTCATGCTCGCGCGGATGCTGCCGCCGCGTTCCGACTCGCTTGCCGATTGGTTCGCACCACTGGAGTGCCTCCACGGTCCCTGCGAACCATACGCCCTGCCACCGTGCGTGCCGCCTCCTCCCTGCCATCCGAGCGAGCCGCCGCAGCCATACGACCTCGTCGGTGTGCGCGGCGTTCCCACGGGCGGGCCGATCTACGGCGGCCCCTGCTGCCCGCGTACCGGCAGCCACGACCACTGCCGCCATCCGCACGCCCACCGCGCCTGCGACAGGCTGTTTGATTGGTTCTATATGTATCGCTGACACGGCCATCCATGGCCCGTGTCAGCTCGCGCGACTCCGTCGCGAGCAACGGGCGGGCCTCCGGCCCTTGCTTGGGGTGTGGTGCTGGCCATCCATGGCCCGTGTCAGCTTCCGCGACTCCGTCGCGGGCAACGAGCGGGCCTCCGGCCCTTGCTTGGGGTGTGGTGCTGGCCATTCATGGCCCGTGTCAGCTCCCGCGACCAGCTCTGAGTGGCGACAGGGTGGCGCGAGTTCTCCCCTATCGTGGCGACAGACCTCCGGTCTGTCGGACTTCTTGGTCACAGACCGGAGGGGTTGTTTCACGGCAAGCCTCGGCATCGTGCCGAGCTTGCCTTGGCGGGCTCCGCCCGCTGGCTCGAACTCGGCCCTCCGGGCCTAGGGTGAATGGTGATGCTGAGGACATGGTGACAGACCTCCGGTCTGTCGGACTTCTTGGTCACAGACCGGAGGTCTATGCCACGTTGGGGCAGGTCTATGCCACGTTCGGGAACGGTGAGGCACGGGGCTACCCATGCCCTCGAGCGGGCTATGGGAGCAAGCATACGCAGGATGCCGTAGCGCAGCGGACATGCAGAGAGCGGAGCCCAGGATGGGCGCAGCGAACGACCGAGCGAGGGTGTGGGTAGCCCCGTGCCGGGTTGAGCCAGTTGAGCACCGCACGCTCGCCATGCCCTTGCCCGGCGTCCGACGCCCCGCCACACTCTGCCACATGAAAGCAGCCATCATCGGCATCGGAGCCATCGCGCGGATGCACGCTCGGGCGCTGGGCGACATTCCCGGCGTGACGCTCGTGGCCGCCTGCTGCCGCACCGAAGAGAAAGGCCGGGCCTTCGCCGCCGAGTTCGACTGCCAATGGTTTGGCGACGCCGCGGCGATGATCGCCGCCACGAAGCCCGATTTCGTCACCGTCGCCACGCCCTCGGGCGCGCACCTCGATGCAGCGCTGGCCGCCGCACAGGCCGGTGTGCACGTGATCTGTGAGAAGCCTCTGGAGATCACGCTCGAGCGGATCGACCACATGCTCGACGCAGCGGCTCGGGCGCGGATCACGCTCGGCGCGATCTTCCCGCAACGGTTCAACCCAGTGATCCGCACCGTGCACGACGCCGCAGCCGCGGGCCGCTTCGGCTCCCTGGCCGTCGCCGCGAGCTACGTGCCCTGGTGGCGCGACGATGCCTACTACGGCCCGGGACGCTGGCAGGGCAAGAAAGCCCTCGACGGCGGCGGCGCGCTCATGAACCAGGCGATCCACGGCGTCGATGCCCTGCAATGGATCGCGGGGGCCACGATGCCGGGCCTCGCGGCCGACGAGAATCCGGTGGCCGACGTGCTCGCCCTCACCGCCGTGCGCGGCCACGATGCCGCACGGCTGGAGGTGGAAGACACGTGCGTCGCGGTGCTGCGTTTCAAAAACGGCGCGCTGGGGCAACTGCTGGCCGCCACGAGCCTTTACCCGGGGCAACTGCGGCGGTTTCTCTTCGGCGGCCGCGACGGCACGGCGGAAATCCTCGAAGAGCAGCTGGTGGCGTGGCGGTTTCGTGAAGAGCGGCCCGACGATGCGGCCACGCGGGCGAGATTCGGCGGCACCAGCGGCACCAGCGGCGGCGCGGCCGACCCGATGGCGATCGATTATTCCTGCCACACGCGGAACTTCACCGACTTCGTCCGGGCGATCGAAGCCGGTAAACAGCCCGGCCTCGACGGCCGCGAGGGCCGCAAGGCGGTGGCGATCATCGAGGCGTGCTACGAGTCGGCCCGCACGGGTGGTTTTGCGACGGTGCGAGGGTAACCGGCCATGCGATACGCCATCTGCAACGAGACGTTCGTCGATTGGCCGCTGGAGAAGGCCTGCGACTTCGCCGCCGCCTGTGGCTACACGGGCATCGAGATAGCACCGTTCACACTCGCCCCGCTCGTCACCGATGTTTCCTCCCTCCGGCGGCAGGAGATCCGCCGCACGATCGCCCGCGCGGGGCTCGAGTGCGTGGGCCTGCACTGGCTTTTGGCGAAGACCGAGGGCTTCCACGTCGCACATCCGGATGCGGCGATCCGCGACCGCTCGGTCGCCTACCTCGGCGACATCGCCCGGCTCTGCCACGAGCTCGGTGGCCGGGTGCTCGTGTTCGGCTCGCCGAAGCAGCGTAGCCTCGTGCCCGGCGTGACGCCCGACCAGGCCGCCGGCCACCTGCACGAGGTGTTTTCGCGGCTCGTGCCGATGCTCGAGGCCACCGACACGGTCGTGGCCCTCGAACCGCTTTCCCCGGTCGAGACCGACGTGCTGACGACGGCTGTGGAAACCTGCCACTTGATCGAGAGCATCGGCTCGCCCCACGTGCGGCTGCATCTCGACGTCAAGGCGATGGCCAGCGAGCCGACGCCGATCCCCGAGATCATCCGGGCCAGCGCCGCATGGCTGGAGCACTTCCATGCCAACGACGTGAATCTCCAGGGGCCCGGCTTCGGGGCGATCGACTTCGGGCCGATTTTCCGCGCCCTGGAGGAGATTCATTACGCCGGCTGGGTGAGCGTGGAGGTGTTCGACTATGCTCCCGGGCCGGAACGGCTGGCCCGTGAAAGCATCGAATACATGCTGCGGACCGCTTCGTGTCCGGGATAGCACCGCACCGGGGGCATCATGGCTGATGCGGATCGTCGTTGGTATCAGGGCCTGACGGCCTATCATTGGTTCGTGTTTCTCGTCGCCTCCCTCGCGTGGCTCTTCGATTGTCTCGATCAGCAGTTGTTTCTGCTGGCCCGAAATGGAGCGATGGAATCGTTGCTGCCGCCGGGCATGGATACGAAGGTCTACGGCGGCTACGCCACCAGCATCTTCGTGGCCGGTTGGGCGCTTGGCGGGCTGATCTTCGGGTCGCTGGGCGATCGCTTTGGCCGGGCCAGGATGCTCACGCTCACAGTGCTCATCTACTCCGTCTGCACGGGGCTGTCGGCATTCTCCACCGGCTGGGTCGATTTCGCTGCCTATCGCTTCCTCACCGGCCTCGGCGTGGGGGGCGTTTTCGGTCTGGCCGTGGCTCTCGTTGCCGACACGCTCCCCGACCGTTCGCGGACCGGTGCCCTCGGCCTGTTGCAGGCTCTTTCCGCCGTGGGCAATATCACCGCCGGCTGCGTGAGCATGTATCTCGGCCACCTCGAATCACGCCAGGCGATCCAGCCGGGTACGGCCTGGAAATACATGTTCCTCGTCGGTGCAATCCCAGCTTTTCTTTGCGTGTTCATCCAACTGCGGCTGCAGGAACCGGAGAAGTGGGTGCAGGCCCGTGCGGCCGGCAAGGCGGTGGGCGTGAAGTTCGGCTCGTATGCGTCGCTGCTGGGTGATCCCCGATGGCGCAAATCCGCGCTCCTGGGGATGGTGTTGTGCGTGGCGGGCGTGATCGGCCTGTGGGGCATCGGATTTTTCAGCCCCGAACTGGTGGGCGATGTGATCGGGCAGTCGCTTGTGGCCGCGGGTGTGCCGCCCGAGCAGGTCGCCGGACGCAAGCAATTCTGGATCGGCGTGAATTCGATCGTGCAGAATATCGGCGCTTTCTTCGGCATGCTCCTCTTCACGCGGATAGCCGAGGGGATCGGCCGCCGGCGGGCCTTCGCGATCGCATTCATAGCGGCCCTCGTGACTACGGTCGGCTATTTTCAGTTGTTCAACGGCCGTGGCGACATTTGGATGAGCGCGATCATGGGCGGCTGCCAGTTGGCTTTGTTTGCGGGCTTCGCCATCTACTTGCCGGAACTTTTTCCCACGAGCCTGCGGAGCACGGGTACGAGTTTCTGTTACAACGTCGGCCGGTTCGTGGCGGCCAGCGGGCCATTCACGCTGGGCAGCCTCCAGGCCGCCCTCAAGGCCGGTGCGACGACTCCCGAAGCGAAGCTCGTGGCGTTTCGCAACGCATGCTCCTACATGAGTGTGATCTTCCTGTTGGGATTGGTGGCCCTGGTGTTTCTCCCCGAAACCAAGGGGCGGCCTCTGCCCGAGGACTGACGACGGCCGCACCGGCCGCGGCCGAGCGGAAGTGGCGACCGGCCCCCGGCCCGTCGTGGGGACGCCGCGAAGCAAGCGGGCAGCCGCGCTTTCGCCAGCCTGCCGTGGTAAACTGCCGGCTTTCCAGGACCCCTCCGGAGTGAAAAGCCGCCGATGCGTTGGGAAGGCCGCCGTCAGAGCAAGAACGTGGAAGACCGTCGCCAGATGCGGGCGGCGCCGATGATGGTGGGGGGCGGACTGCTGACGCTCCTCTTCATGGTGGTGCTGATGTTTCTGGGTGTCGATCCGCGGCAGGTGGCCCAACTCGCCCCGGAGATCGCCGCTCCCGCCCCGCAGCAGCGGCTCCCGCAGGAGCAAGAGCAGGCAAACGACGAGATGAAGCAGTTCGTCTCGGTCGTGCTCGCCGACAATGAAGACGTGTGGAGCAGGCTGTTCCCCAAACACTTCCAAGGCACCTATTCTCCGCCCACCCTCGTGCTCTTCACCGGCCAGGTGAAAAGCGCCTGCGGCTTCGCCAGCGCGGCTGCCGGCCCCTTCTATTGCCCGCTCGATCGGAAGGTCTACATCGATCTCGCCTTCTACGAGGAGCTGAAGCGGCGGTTCGGCGCCCCGGGTGACTTCGCCCAGGCCTACGTGATCGCCCACGAGATCGGCCACCACGTGCAGAACCAGCTCGGTATCAGCGAGAACGTGCAGGGCATGCGGCCGCGGCTCTCGGAGCGCGAATACAACAAGCTCTCGGTGCGGATGGAGCTGCAGGCGGATTTTCTCGCCGGCGTGTGGGCCCACCATGTGGCCCGCTACGCGGGCATCGTCGACGAGGAGGACATCCGTGAGGCGATCAACGCCGCGGCCGCCATCGGCGACGACCGCATCCAGAAGAAGACGCAAGGCTACATCGTGCCGGATGCCTTCACGCACGGCACCAGCGAGCAGCGCGTGCGGTGGTTTCTGTATGGCCTGAAGACGGGCAATCCCGAACTGATGGATCGGGCGTTCGAGGTGGAAAGCCCTTAGGCAGAGAGTGACAGCGATTGAAAATCCTGCTCACCGGTGCGACTGGCTACGTGGGCAGATGCCTGCTCCCTGAGTTGGAGCGGCGCGGAGACGTGATCCGCTGCCTCGTGAGGCGGCCGGAGAAACTTGCGGGCAAGACCGGGCCGCAGACCGAGATCATGCCGGGAGATGCCTCGGATGCGGCGGCGCTGGCCCGTGCCTGTGCGGGCGTCGACGTGGCCTATTGGCTCGTCCACTCGATGGAGAGCGGCGTCGATTTCGAGCGGGCCGATCGGCTGGCCGCGGAGCGCTTCGGCGCCGCGGCGAAGGCTGCGGGCGTTCGCAGGATCATCTATCTCGGCGGCCTCGGGGCCGACGACGATTCGCTTTCGGCCCACCTCCGCAGCCGTCACGAAGTGGGGGCGATCCTGCGGGCCAGTGGCGTGGAGGTCGTCGAGTTTCGCGCCTCCATCATCATCGGCGCGGGGAGTTTTTCGTTCGACCTCGTGCGGACGCTCGTGGAACGGCTGCCGGTGATGATCTGCCCCGCCTGGCTGGCCACGCCCACCCAGCCGATCGCGATCGCCGACATCGTGGCCTATCTGGCGGCCGCCATCGACCTCCCCGAGGCCGGATCCCGGATCTTCGAGATCGGCGGTCCGGACAAAGTCTCCTACGGCGCTATCATGCGGGAGTACGCCCGGCAGCGCGGCCTGCGGCGATTGATGATTCCGGTGCCGGTGCTCACGCCACGGCTGTCGAGCCTGTGGCTGAAACTCGTGGCACCCCGGTATTCGAAGGTGGGCAGAAAATTGATCGACGGCTTGAAGAATCCCACGGTGGTGACAAGCGATGCGGCTGGTCGTGAGTTTTCCATCCGGCCGCGCGACCTGGCGGCGGCCGTCCGCGAGGCGGGGCTGAACGAAGACCGGGAGTTCGCCGACAAGCGCTGGGCCGACATCGCCGATGTGGAGGACCTGCCGCACCGCTATGGCGGCAAAGCGGAAGGCACGCGTCTGGTGGACCACCGGCACGTCGTGGTGGCGGTGGCGCCGGAGCGCGCATTCGCGGCGATCGAGCGGATCGGCGGCGCGCATGGCTGGTATGCGTTCGACTGGCTGTGGCAGCTGCGGGGCTGGCTCGACCGGTGCCTCGGCGGACCGGGCATGTCGCGCGGGCGGACGGATCCCACGCGGCTACGCACCGGAGACACGCTCGACTGCTGGCATGTGGAGATCTGCGATCCGCCGCGGCGGCTTCGCCTGGCGGCCGAAATGAGACTGCCGGGCCGCGGCTGGCTGGAGTTCGAGATCGTGCCGCGGGACGGCGACGTGACGATCCACCAGACGGCTGTGTTCGACCCGAAGGGGCTCGGGGGCCTCGCCTATTGGTATGCGATCTGGCCGCTGCACGAACTCGTGTTCAAGAACATGCTGGCCGGCATCGCCCGCTCGGCGGTGCGCGGGTAGCGAGAATCCGCGTGTGGTGACGCACCGGCTCTCTCCCAACCGTGGGGACAGACCTCTGGTCTGTCCATGCCTATGCCTTGCCCGCGTGACGCTGCACCGGCTCCGTGGTGGCAAAAGTCGCCGCTCCTCGCTCTTTCAGATTGTCGCATAGGCCGGGGTAGCCCGATGCTCCTCGAGCGTTTGCCGACCCCTCCGCTTCAGTTCTTGGAGCGGATTTCCAATTGCAGGGTCGTGTGCGCGAGGTGAAACCGCCCGCGGAGCAGTTCCTCGGCGGCCGCGAGCACGCGGTCGCGGTCGGTTCCGTGAGCCAGCCCGATGTGGGCCGTGAGCGACGCCTCGGATGTGCTCGCTCCCCAGATCCGCAGGTCGTGCACGGCCGTCACGCCCTCGAGGCCGGCCAGCGCCTCCTCCACGGCATCGCGATCGATGCCACGGGGCACGGCGTCGAGGGCGAGGTCGATGCTCTCGCGGAAGAGTTCCCACGTGCCCGCGACGATCGCCAGCGTGATGAGGATGCTCACGGCGGGGTCGATCCACGACCAGCCGGTGAGCAGGATCCCGACGCCGGCCACGACTACGCCGGCGGAGATCGCCGCGTCGGCAGCCATGTGGAGAAACGCACCGCGGACGTTCGCGTCGCGGTGGCCGCGCATGAAGAGCAGCGCCGTGAGCGTGTTGATCACCACACCGACCGCCGCCACGCCGATCATCGTCGGGCCGGCCACGGTGTGCGGCTCGCCGAGCCGCTGCCACGCCTCCCAGAGGATTCCGCCGCATGCCACCAGCAGCAGCACGGCATTGAGCAAGGCCGCGTAGATCGTCGAGCGCCGGAAGCCCCAGGTGTATTTCCGGGTGGGCGGCCGGCGGGCCACGTAGTCGGCCCCCCAGGCCAGCAACAGGCCGAGCACGTCGCTGGCGTTGTGGCCGGCGTCGGCGAGGAGGGCGAGCGATCCGGAGAGCAGGCCCGCGGCCACTTCCACGGCCACGAAGGCGGCGTTCAGGCCCACGCCGACGAGCATCGCCCGGTCGAGCCGCCGCGCCGAGAGACCGTGCGCGTGGTGGCAGGCGGGGGAATGCGGCGGCTCGCTCGTCCAGGCAGCCTCATGCATCGCACAGTTCTTCCGGCGTGGGCTCGGGGAATGGCCGGGGGAGGGCCGGAACAAGTACGATCGAGTATACGTCGCCGCCTCCTTCCCATCGACACGCAAGCCGCAAAGCAACGTCGCCCATGACCACCTTCTCCGCGGCGATTCTTTTGTTTTTCGTGATGGATCCGATCGGCAACATCCCGCTCTTCCTGGCGGCGCTGGCGCCGGTGGAGCCGGGCCGGCGGATGGCGGTGGTGGCCCGTGAACTGCTCATCGCCTACGGGCTCCTTGTGGCGTTTCTGTATGCGGGCCGCCCGCTCCTGGCCACACTCGCGATCTCGGAGCCGGCGCTCACGATGGCCGGTGGCATCGTGCTTCTTCTCATCGCCATCCGCATGGTGTTTCCCGAACAGCATGGCCGGCTCGCCGAGCCGGTGCAGGGCGAACCGCTGATCGTGCCACTGGCGGTGCCCTACGTGGCAGGGCCGTCGGCGCTGGCGACGGTGCTTCTCATGACGAGCACCGATCCGGCGCGGCAGGCGGGCTGGTTTCTGGCGATCTCGGCGGCCTGGCTGGCGTCGGCCGCCATCCTCTTCGCCGGTGCCAGCGTGAGCCGGTTCCTCGGGGAGAAGGGCATCACGGCCGTCGAGCGACTGATGGGCATGGTGCTCGTGGCATCAGCCGTGCAGATGTTTTTGGACGGACTGAAGAAGTGGGGCGGGCTCCAGGGCTAGGCGTTTGTGAGGGATGCGCATGATGCAGGAAGGTTTTCGCGTGGCGGCCATCGGCCGCACCGGCCGGGGCGATTGGGGGCACTCGATCGACACGATATGGCGTGACCTGCCCGGGGCGACGCTCGTGGCCGTGGCCGACGAGTCGGCAGAGGGCCTGGCGCAGGCCGTGGAGCGGAATCGGCTCGCCCCGGCGGCCGGGTATCGGGATTGGAAGGCGATGCTCGCCGCGGTGAAGCCCGACGTCGTCGCCATCTGCATGCGACACGTTGACTGCCATGCCGAGATGGCAATTGCGGCGGCGGAGGCGGGCGCGAAGGGAATTTTCATGGAGAAGCCCTTCGTGCGCACGCCGGCCGAAGCCGCTGCGGTGATCGCCGCTTGCACGAAGGCCGGCACGAAGCTCTCGCTGGCCTTCGTGAACCGTCACAGCGACGCCTACCTCGCGGTCCGCGACCTCATCGAGGCGGGGCAGATCGGCAAGGTGCTCGAACTCCGTGGCCGCGGCAAGGAGGATGGTCGCGGCGGCGGCGAAGACTTGTGCGTGCTCGGCTGCCACGTTCTCGACATGATGATCGATCTCGGGGGCGAGCCCAAATGGTGCACGGCCGCGGTGACGGCGGGCGGAAGGCCCGTGGCGGCGGGCGACTTCGTGGCAGGCCCCGAGGGCATCGGGCCGATCGCGGGCGATTGCATCACGGCGATGTTCGGGCTGGCCGACGGGCCGGTGGGGTATTTTGCGAGCGTCCGGGAGGCCGGCATGAAGCAGCCGAATTTCGGCCTCATGGTCGTGGGCACGGCGGGCGCGATCCATATCCGTCCCGATCACGTGCCGCACTGCCATTTTCGGCCGGCGCCGCTGTGGCGGGTCGACAAGGACTATCCGTGGCAGCCCATCGGCCCCCAGGGCCTGGGGTTCGTTCCGCCGGCGGGCGATGTGGATCGCGCGGCGGAACGGGCCGCCTGGGGACGCCGCGCCGCGCTCGATCTGGTCGATGCGATCACGCATGATCGCGAGCCGGAGACGGGCATGTATGCCGCGCGCACGGGCGTGGAGATGACGCAGGCCATTTACGAATCCGCGGTGTCAGGCGCGAGGATCATGTGGCCCAGGGAATAAAAACGTGGGAGCTGACCTCTCCCCCCAACGGTGGCGACAGACCTCTGGTCTGTCGAGCTTTTTAGTCACAGACCGGAGGTCTATGCCACGTGAGGGCATCCCACGGGTGATCTCAAGATCGCTCTAACGCGCCTTCAAGGGCCCTGAGCCGGGCTGCAAGCGGCCCGGGAAGCCGGGGCTGAAATCACGGGGCATGCCGAAGGCCCGCAGGAAATCGAGAAACCGCTCCGTCGTGGCCAACTCCGGCTGCTTCGCGGTGTGGGTGAGTTCCTCGGCCGCCGCCTTGGCGACGAGCACCTCCGGCACACCGTCACCGAGAAACCGGTAATCGAAGAAGAAATACCTGCCAACCACCGGCGGGATGGCCATCGCAGCCGGTGGCGGTGGCGGTCCCTGGGCACTCGTGCGAGCGAAGTCGGCCAGGATGGCGTCGGCCGGCGACCGGGGCAGCCCCGCTGCCACCCAGGCGTTTCTCCACGACGCAAGAAAGATGCCGATTTCAGCGGGCATGACGCCCCCGGCCATTCCGCCCGGTTCCGCCAGGGACGCGGCAGGGAGCAGTTTGGACGCCGCCAGGAGACGGTAGCCGTTGAGCTGCCTGCAGAGCGTCGCGGCGACAGCCGTGGCATCGCCTTTCGCGTTGGTCGCCCCCGCCTTCCCGGCCTCCAGCAGCGTCGCCGCCCCGGCGACCAGTGACTCCCAGGCCCGGTCGGGCCGATCCGCGGCAAGCCAGTGGAGCGCCATGAGCATATGGAGGGATCCATCGCCCGCGGGATCGGCGGCGGCCGCGTCGGTGATCCACCGGGCCACCGCAGCGAGCTGATCGTCGGCGACCAGCGACTCCGTGCCCACCGGCTGCAGCCGCTGCTTCTCGCCGTCGTAACGCAGCGGGCGGCCGGCCAGAAAAACCGCCGCATGGGCTCGGGCGGCCGCCGTCACCGCAGCGCGCTCTGCCTCAACGCTGCGCCACTCCACCTCCGTGCGAAAGGCCGCGTCGTTCACGTGTCCGTCGGCCAGGGCAGCGACGTTCTTCTGCAGGCGGTCGCGGGCCTCGCTCACCGCCGCAGGCATCTGCCAGCCGTAGGTCTCGCCCCTGGCGATCGCCAGATCGACGAGCGGCAAGGCCACGAGCCGCACGTCGGCGAGGAGCCGGTCGCGGCGGGGAGCCGCCGCCTGCTCGAGGCCCCCTGCCATCAGCACCGCCACGTGCTCGCCCCCCAGCACGAGCTGCTCGTTGCGGACTTGCAGATACCGCTCCAGATGCCCGCCGAGCGCACGGAGGACCGACTCGTCGGGAACGTCGAGAAAAACCCCCTCGATGTGAAAGAGCGTCGTGGCCAGTTCTTCGTTTGGGGTCGCGAGAATTTCGGCGATCGTGTCGCCGAGAAGAACGTGTGCCCGGTGCAGGTTGCCATTCTCGGCGTCGTGGATGGCCTGGGAGGCGTAAATGGCCAACACGACGTCATGCGCCTGCCGGGGCGTGAACACGCGGCTCAGATCGGCGCTGCACTTGGTGACAGCGGCCACGTCGATGCCGGCGGCCGCGCACTCCCTGGCGAGCGACTCCTGGGCGACCGGAGCAGCGGCGATCGGCCGCTGCGGCGCGAGCGTCGAGCCTGCAGGATCGCGGGCCGGCGATGACATGCCGGCGCTCGTGAAGCCTTGCTCACACAGCGCTGCGAACAGCGGCCGTAGACGGGCCGACACCTCCTCGGCCGTCAGCACCTCTGGCGGTGGAGGCGGTGGGGCAACGGCCG
>JBIIIP010000117.1:0-9126 GCA_044234625.1 Pirellulales bacterium
GACGATCTGAGGCATGGGAGTAGCGTACTGCGGCCCAGGAAAAGCCATTGATGGCCCTGGCTGCGAAGCAGCCACCACTTGAATCAAACGATCTGCAGGACAGGCATCCCAATCAACGAGACGCTCTGCCTGCTCCTGGCTCCATACCCTTGATGAGGCCGAGGCACATCTGCCTGACCTTGCCCGGATTCACGTTGGGGTTTTTTTTCTTGGCCTGGCCGATCAATCCGGCAGCCGCCTGCTCCTTGCCCCCCTGCACGTCGGCCACGATCTTCGGATTGGCGGCGAGGAGTTCCTTGCACAGGGCGACGAGTTCGTCGTCGCTCACCGCGGCGATGCCGATCGCGGCCACGACGTCGGCCACCGGCCTTCCGGTCGCCAGCACTTCGGCGAAGATCTCGCGGCCACGGCTGGTGTCGAAATCCCCCTTGGCGATGCGGCCGATGATGTCGGCCACGGCCGCCGGTCGCACGGGGAAGTCGGCGATCGTGCCGCCGTGCTCGTTGAGCGTCCGCAGCACGTCCTGCTGCATCCAGTTGCTCGCCACCTTCCCCTCGCCGACGGCCGTCGCCAGTTCCTCGAAATAGGCGACGAGTTCACGGCCTTGGTTGACGAGCACGTCGGCGTCGTAGGCCGAAATGTTCCAGGTCGTCTCCAGCGTCTGCCGGAGCACGGCGGGCGGCTCGCCCATGGCGTTCCGCACGGCGGCCACGCGGTCTTCGGCCACGGTCACCGGCACGAGATCGGGCTCGGGGAAGTAGCGGTAATCGCTCGACTCCTCCTTGTGCCGCTGCGCCCGCGTGATGCCGGCGGGGTCGTCCCAGCCGCGGGTCTGCTTGGGCATCGTGCCCAATTCGGCTTTCGTCGTCTGCCACTCCTCCCACTGCCGGACGGCCTCGTAGGCCAGCGCCCGCTCCACCGACCGGAACGAGTTCATGTTCTTGATCTCGACGATCGGCGTTTTGGCGAGACGGCCGTCGGCCTGCGGGATGTGGAGGTTGACATTGGCGTCGACCCGCAGGCTCCCTTCCTGCATATTGCAGTCGCTGACGCCGAGGTAGACGAGGAGCAGTTTCAGTTCGTTCAGCCACGCCCGGGCTTCCTGGGGGCTGCGCAGGTCGGGCTGCGAGACGATCTCGCACAGCGGCGTGCCGGCACGGTTCAGGTCGATGCGGCTGTCGGCCGTGCCCGCCGCCTCGTCGTGCATGCTCTTGCCGGCATCTTCCTCGAGGTGCACGCGGATGATGCCCACCCGGCGGGAGAAGGCCCCCTTCGGATCGACCACCTCGAGCCAGCCGTCGGACGAGAACGGCAGATCGTATTGGCTGATCTGGTAGCCCTTCGGCAGGTCGGGATAGAAGTAGTTCTTCCGGTCCCACTTCGTGAACGGCGCGATCCTGCAGTTGAGGGCCAGCGCCGCCCGCAGGGCGAGGTCGAAGGCGCGGCGGTTCATCACCGGCAGCGAGCCGGGCAGGCCGAGGCAGGTGGGGCAGACCTGCGTGTTGGGCGGAGCACCGAACGTGGTCGAGCAGCCGCAGAAAAGCTTCGTCTGCGTCTGCAGCTGCACGTGCACCTCCAGGCCGATGACGGTCGTGAAGGGCGCGGCGGCGGGAGCGGCGGTGGGCATGGGTGTCAGCCGATCGAGGCGGGCCGGCGGAGGTGCCAGTCGGTGAGCCGTTGGAAGCGGTCGGCCGCCCGCAGGAGCAGCGGTTCGGCGAGCGCGGGAGCCTGGAGCTGGAAGCCGATCGGCAGCCCGGCCTTGGAGAAGCCGCACGGAAACGAGATGCCGCCCACCCCCGCGAGGTTCGTGGCCACCGTGTAGAGGTCGACGAGGTACATCGAGAGCGGGTCGCCCGTCTTCTCGCCGAGTTTGAACGCCGGCGTGGCCGACACGGGGCCGCCGATGAGATCGACCTGCTGGAAGGCGTCGAGGTAGTCCTGGCGGATGAGGCGGCGGACGCGGAGGGCCTTGGCGTAGTAGGCGTCGTAGTAGCCCGACGACAGCGCGTAGGTGCCGAGCATGATCCGCCGCTTGACCTCCGGGCCGAAGCCTTCGGCCCGGCTGCGGCAATACATCTCGACGAGTGGCGAGTCGAAGCCGCCGGTCGGCTTGGCGGCGCTCCGCAGGCCGTAGTGCGCGCCGTCGTACCGCGCCAGATTGCTCGAGGCCTCGCAGGGCGCCACGAGGTAGTAGGTGGGCACGCCATACTTCGCATGCGGCAACTGGACGTCGTGGACCGTGGCCCCCGCCGCCTTGAAGACGGCAAACGCCTCCTCCACGCCGCGGGCCACCTCGGGGTCGAGCCCCTCGGCGAAATGCTCGGCCACGCGGCCGATCCTCACACCCGTGAGCGGCTTCTCGAGCAGCTGCGAGTAAGGCGGCACGGCATCGGGCAGCGACGTCGAATCGCCGGGGTCGTGGCCGGCGATCGCCTCCAACACCAGCGCGCAATCCGCAGCCGACCTCGCCATCGGCCCGATCTGGTCGAGGCTGGAGGCGAAGGCGATTAAGCCGCGGCGGCTGACGCGGCCGTAGGTCGGCTTCAGCCCGGTGATCCCGCAGAGCCCGGCGGGCTGCCTGATCGAGCCACCGGTGTCGGAGCCGATCGCCGCGGGGGCCATGTCGGCGGCCACGCACGCGGCCGAGCCGCCGCTGGAGCCGCCCGGGGCGCGGGACAGATCCCAGGGGTTGTGGACCGGCCCGAAGGCCGAGTTCTCGTTGGAGCCCCCCATGGCGAACTCGTCCATGTTCGTCTTGCCCACGATCACGGCGTCGGCGTCGCGGAGGCGGCGCACGGTGTCGGCATCGTACGGCGGCCGGTAGCCGGCGAGCATCTTCGACGCGCACGTCGTCGGCATGTCGGCCGTGCACAGGGCGTCCTTCACGGCCACCGGTAGGCCGGCCAGCAGGCCGAGCGGTTGCCCGGCCCGGCGCCGGGCGTCGATGTCGGCGGCGCGGGCAAGGGCCCGCTCGCGATCGACCGTGAGGAAGGCGTTGATGTGGCGGTTGAGGCTGCCGATGCGGTCGAGAAACGCCTCGGCGCACTGCACGGCCGTCACATCACCGCGTTTCACGGCGGCCACGAGATCGACGGCGGAGCGTTCGATGAGTTGCATGAGGTCAGGCGGCGCCCGAGTCGCCCAGGACGGCGGGCACGAGGAAGCATTCGCCGTCGTGCCGGGGGGCCGACTGGAGGGCTTCGGCCGTGGAGAGCGACGGTTGGACCACGTCGTCGCGGAAGACGTTCGCCGCGTCGAGCGGATGCGCCAGCGGCTCCACGTGCGACGTGTCGATTTCAGAAAGCTGCGACACGAACCCGACGATGCCGCCGAGTTGGCTCGTCATCGTCGCCAGTTCCTCGTCGGAGAGCGCGAGGCGGGCGAGCGACGCGACCTTGGCCACTTCCTGCCGCGAGAGCGTCATGGTGATCGTGCCCCGACGGACGGCAGGTCAGGGACGGGCCCGCGGGCCCGAGGGCACGGCTTCGACGGCGGCCGGCTTCGACTTCTCCACGCTGGGCAGGCGGAACGGCTGCTGGCGGACCAGCTTGGTCACCTTGCCGCTCTTGATGCACTGGGTGCAGACGAGGATGGTTGTGTTGGTGCCGCGGCCCACGGTCACCCGCAGCCGCTGGAGATTCGGCTTGAACTTGCGGCGGGAAATGCCGGTGACCTTCGTGCCCACGCCGCCGAGATACTTGGCTTTGCCACGGGTGGTCACCGAATTGCCCATGGAAAAACCCTTGCTACAGACCTGACAGGCGCGTGCCACGGAAGTGCTCTTTCGAATCGAAGGCGTGCGGGGGCTGGAAAACGAGCCTAGAGAATAGTGTTTTCGGCGATTCCCGCAAGCCGAGCGGGCCGCCGGCCGCGGTGTCCCGCGGCTTTCACGGCTGCGGCGCGAGAAGCCCGAGGGTGGCGTCGTGCACCAGGCCGTTGGACGCGACCCCGTCGCCCGATTCAATCGACTGCCGGCCGTGCCAATCGGAAAACCTGCCGCCTGCCTCGCTGACGACCACCTCGACGGCCGCAGCGTCCCACGCATTGAGGAGCGGATCGACCATCAGCTCGGCGCGGCCCGTGGCCACGAGGAGGTAGCCATAGCCATCTCCCCACGACCGCGCGATGCCGCAGGCCGCCTCCAGCCGGCGGCGGGCTGCATCCCCGGCCGCGCCATCGGCACGCCGTCCGAAAGACGTGAAGTCACTCGAGCAGACGAGGCTCGCCGCCAGTTCGCAGCGGGTCGATACGCGGGCCGGCCGCGGCGGGCTCTGCCCGCAGGCATGCCAGGCTCCCCCGCCCCGCGCGGCGAAGACGATCTCATCGAGCGCGGGAATCGCGATCACCCCCACCACGCCGCGGCCCGCATGCCGGCAGCCGACGAGCGTGGCGTAAAGGGGCACGCCGCGGATGAACGACTTCGTGCCGTCGATCGGATCGACGACCCATTCATATCCCGACGAGCCGGCCGACCGTCCCGACTCCTCGCCCAGGAAGGCGTCGTCCGGAAACGATGCCAGCAACTGCTCGCGAAGGATGGCCTCGGCGGCCAGATCAGCCTGCGTCACCGGGGAACGATCGTCCTTCACGGTCACCTCGATCCGGTCGGATCGGAACCAGCGCAGCGTCTCGGCGGCGGCCCGGCGGGCGGCGGTGATCGCGGCATCGAGTCGCGCGGTGAGGGTCGGGTCGCTCGTGGTCATGGGCTGCATGGGGGAGGAGTCAGGGCGTGCCGCCGCGGGGCGGCCGGAGGGAAAGCAGGAGCAGAATGCCCGCTCCGACCACGAGCCACGAATCGGCGAGATTGAAAATCGGCCAGTCGATGATTCCTTCCAGGCGGAAGTGGATCCAGTCGCGCACCGCGAGCACCGTCTGGCCGCGGCGGGCGAGCGGCGCATGCCAGGCGAGCCCGGGCAGGCCGAGCCGATCATAGAGGTTGCCGACGATGCCGCCGGTGATCAGAGCCAGCGCGAGAACGACGCCTCCATCGCCGCGCACATCAGGCCGCCGCAGGGCGGCGAAGATCCCTCCCAGGGCCGCGATCGACACGGCTGCGAACAGCATCCCCATTCCCTGCCCCATGCCGAAGAGCGCCCCCTCGTTGAGGTTCGTTTCCAGCGAGAGCATGCCTGGCACGACCACGATCCCGGGGCTTTCACCGGGCATGCCCAAGTGGTGAAAGAGCAGCGACTTCGTGGCCAGGTCGAGGATCGCCGCCGTGATGGCGACCGACCAGAAGAGCGGCCACGCGGCGATCCGTGCCATGTTGCGGTGCGGCGAAACGGGCATCAGCGGGGCTGGCGCGGCCGGCCCGGAACGCCGTTCTCCAGCTTTTCAGCGCAGCGGATGCAGGTGGGGGCATACGGCAGGGCTTCGAGCCGCTTCTTGGCGATCACGCCGCCGCACTCCTCGCAGGAGCCAAACGACTTGCTCCGGATCCGCTCCAGGGCCTGTTCGACGAGTTCGAGCGTGCCTTCCTCGCTGGCCATGAGGCTGAGCGTGAATTCCTGCTCGTAGGCGTCGGTGCCGATGTCGGCCATGTGGATGGGCATCGTCGAAAGATCCCCGCTGGCCTCGGCGCGGGTCTTGCGGAGAGCCACGTCCGCCATCGTCATCACGTCGCCTCGGAGACGTGCCCGCAACTGCTCGAGCACCGCCTTGAAGGCCTTGAGTTCTGCTGCTTTCATCATTGGTGTCCGCCCTCCTGCCGCCACACGCCAAGCCCCTCAAAGTAGTCTGAGAATGCACAACTGTCAAACTGGCAGTCGTGGGTAAGGTTTCCGGCCGGGGATGCCGAAAACCTGTGCTGGCAGTCCCCCATGACCGCGGTTGATAGCCTCGGCGGCGTGACCTACCTTTGAGTCCCTGCAGGCTCGACACCCGGCACCGGCCACGAATCGGCCGCCGCGACACGGGGCCTCCCCGAGGAGAGATTTCGTGGCCGTCGCCGCCCGCACCGACGTGGCGTTTCAGCAGTGCATTGCGCCGGCATGCGCCGCGACCTACTCGGTCGACGAGGTGCTGACGAGCTGCCCCTCGTGCGGCAACCTGCTGGATGTCAGCTACGACTGGGATCGTATCCGTCCGCCCACGTCGTTCGAGGTGTTCGAGCGGAAGTGGATGCGGCGCAGCGATCCGTTGGCCACCAGCGGCGTGTGGCGGTTTCACGAACTCCTCCCCTTCGCCCCGCGCGAGAGCGTGGTGACGATCGGCGAGGGGCAGACGCTGCTGTCGGTGTCGGATGGCGTCGGCGCCTACGTCGGCATGAAGCCGGGCCGCCTGTTCCTGGAATACGAAGGCCTCAATCCCTCCGGCTCGTTCAAGGACAACGGCATGTCGGCCGCGTTCACGCATGCCCGCATGATCGGGGCCCGACGGGCCGCCTGCGCATCGACGGGCAACACCAGCGCCTCGCTGGCGGTGTATTGCGCGGTGACGCGGCTGATGCGCGGCATCATCTTCATCGGTTCGGGAAAGATCTCCTATGGCAAGCTCTCCCAGGCCCTCGACTACGGCGCCCTCACGATCCAGATCGCGGGCGACTTCGACGATGCGATGGCCCGCGTGAAGGAAGTGTCGGGCAAGCTCGGCATCTACCTCGTCAACAGCGTGAATCCGTTTCGGCTCGAGGGGCAGAAGACGATCATGTATCGCGTGCTCGAGTCGCTCGGCTGGGAGGTGCCCGACTGGATCGTGGTGCCGGGGGGCAACCTCGGCAATTCCAGCGCCTTCGGCAAGGCGTTCGCCGAGCTGCGGAAGATCGGCCTCATCGACCGCGTACCGCGGCTGGCCGTGATCAACGCGGCCGGCGCCAACACGCTCTACGAGCTCTACCACCGCCGCGGCCTCCGCTGGGAAGGCGGCCGCGCCGACCTCTCTCCCGCCTGCCACTATTACGACGAGCTCGACCGCGAGCGGAAGCGGGCCGACACCATCGCCAGCGCCATCGAGATCAACCGTCCCGTGAATCTCAACAAGTGTTTGCGGGCGCTGGAGGCGTGTGACGGCGTGGTGCGGCAGGTGACCGAGCAGGAGATCCTCGACGCCAAGGCGCAGGTCGGGGCCGGCGGCCTGGGCTGCGAGCCGGCGAGCGCCGCCAGCGTGGCCGGGGCGAAGCAGCTCGTGGCCGAGGGGGTGATCGGCCGCGACGAGCGGGTGGTCTGCATCCTCACCGGGCACCAGCTCAAGGATCCCACCGCCACCGTCGCCTACCACACCACCGACCAGAAACTGTTCAACGAGGTGCTCGGCAGCCGCGGCGTGAGCCGGGCGAGCTTCGCCAACCGGTCGGTGAGCGTGGGCAATCGCGTCGACGAAATCGTGCAGGCAATCGAACTCTATGGCTGAGCATCGTCTGGTCGTTCATGGTGCCGCGGGACGGATGGGCCAGCGGATCGTTGCCTGCGCGGCGTCCGACACCGTGCCGTGGCGGCTCGTGGCGGCGATCGAGCGGCCGGGGCACCCGCAGACCGGCGCCGACGCGGGCACGCTCGCCGGCATCGGCGTGGCGAACGTGGCCATCGGCAACTCGTGGGCCTGCCCGGCCGACGTGGTCATCGACTTCTCGCTTCCCGAGGCGGTGGAGGGCATCGTGGCGGCGTGCGTGGCTGCGAAGGTGCCGGTCGTGGTGGCCACCACCGGCCTCGACGCGGCCGCGCGGGAGTCGCTCGCCAGGGCCGCAAAAACGATCGCCGTGCTGCAATCTCCAAGCATGAGCCTGGCCGTGAACATCGCGATGGATCTCGTGGAGCGGGCGGGCGGCCTCCTTCGCCGGGTCGGCAGCCGGGCCGATGTCGAGATCGTCGAGGTGCACCACCGCCACAAGGAGGATTCGCCGAGTGGCACGGCGCTGAAATTCGGCGAGATCGTGCAGGGCGTGATGGGGCAGACGCGGGCTGCTCACGGCCGGTCGGGCCGTCCGGGAGCCAGGCCTGCCGACGAGATCGGCTACCACGCGGTGCGGGCCGGCGACAATCCGGGCGAGCACACGATCCTCTTCGGCCTCGAGGGGGAGTCGCTCTCGGTGAACGTGCGGGCCACGAGCCGCGATTGCTACGCCCGTGGCGCCCTTGCGGCGGCGTCCTTTCTCATCGGCAAGCCGGCCGGCCTGTATTCGATGCGCGACGTGCTCGGCATCCAGTGACGCCGGGTGGCGGGCCTCAGTTGGCTGTGTCGCCGAGCCGGGCCATGACCTCGTCGTGTTCGGCCTGCGCCTTTTCCAGGGCGGCGTTCACCTTGTCGGCGTGGGCTTTCGCCGTCGCCGCATCGATCGTCTGCCCGCCGTGCGTTTCATGCAGCGCGGCATGGTGGGTGGCGGCCTCGGCAAGCTGCCGCTCGACATCGTCGAGCATCCCCAGCGCCTGCTGGTCGTTGAGCGTGGTAGCGTGGGCGCGCATGGTGGCGATATGACGCCGCATCCGGGCGATCGAGTCGCCGATGGCGTCGCTCGTCTCGCGGGCCAGTTCGGCATTCACCGTGACGGCCGGGCCGGCCGCCTGCACGCGGTCCAGATAGTCGCCATAGTGGGTCATCTGCGCCCGGGCAGACTGCATCGTGGCGTGCACGCTGTGGCCGTAAAAGTTGTATTCACCGCTGGCCTTCGCGCCGGCATCGGGCGCGGCGGTGCAGAGGCCGCCGGAACAGACGACGAGTGCGAAAGCGACGAGGGCGGGCGACGGATGGCGCATGGCAGGTCTCCTCTGGGATCGAACGCGATGACGGACAGCGGCGGACGCACGCCGCCCGAAATAAATATGGTAGCCGACACCCTGGTCGCGTTGCCCGCTTATTCTCGGCTCGCGGCCCTTCAGCGCTCCTCGGCGATGGTTCCCCGACCGATGTCTTCGACGACCGAAAACGCCTCGACCGTGAACCACCGCGTGAAGAGGTCGAAATCCGCCGTGTCTGGCCAGTGGCTCTGGTCGGGCTGCCAGGCGAGGAGTTCCCGGTGGAAGATCTCCTCGAACACATCCTCGACAACCTCTTCGAGTTCCGCCGGGAAATGGCAGGCCGGAATGAGGTAGACGGCTCGTTCGGCGATCTCGTTGCGCTCGCGGATAATGTGGTCGGTCAGACCTGTGGTTTTCAGCCAGCCATAGAAGGCGGGTTCATGGCCGATCACGACGG
>JBIIIP010000032.1:0-29163 GCA_044234625.1 Pirellulales bacterium
CGCCCCCGACGCTATAAAACAGGCTTTCGGGCCCGTAGCTCAGTGGTTAGAGCAGGGGACTCATAATCCCTTGGTCGTGTGTTCGAATCACACCGGGCCTACTTCGATTCCGTTCCGTGTTTTCCAGCACGGGACGCTTCTCCGGGGGTGCGGCGGCGGCACGACCGGAAGTGGCGCTGTTAGCAAAACTGTTAGCAAGCGGCCCCGCGAACACCCGTTGGACTGCCTCGAACGCCGCCCACGCCGCCTCCGCAGGTATGGAACTCAAGGAGAAACTACTCCCCCACCCCGGGCCATGAGTTTGGCCCAGGCAAACCGCGAGTTCCCGGCCGGGTGGATTTTCACGCGTGGGCCGGGCCGACCTAGTTGGCCGCCTTGCGTCGGGGGAGCACGGAGCGGCCGCGAATCCCGCGACCGCCGCCACCGCCGCCACGACCGCGCCGTGCTTACGAGAGCGTCGGATAATTCGGCCGGTAGACATGCGAGCGGATGAACGCCTCGAGGTCGGCCGGCCGCGCGATGCCCGCGTATCCCTCGTCGAAGATCACCCCCGCCACGTGGGCCGCCGTCTTGATCTCGGTCTCGAGGATGTTCGACTGCAGCGGATAGAGCAGGCCCTGCTTGAGCAGTTCAGCCGGCACCTGGTCAGCGACGGCCTTCGCGGCCTCGATGAACAGCTTGTCGGTGATCCGCTTCGCCTCGGTCGCGTACACCGCCATGCCGATCGCGGGATAGATGTAGAAGTTGTTCGCCTGCCCGGGCAGGTAGGTGACGCCGTTCAGCTGCACCGGCGAGAACGGGACGCCCGCCGCGTAGAGCGCCTTGCCTTTCGACCAGGTGTAGGCCTGCTCCGGGGTGCACTCGGCGCAGGAAGTAGGGTTCGAGAGGGCCAGGATCACCGGTCGCTCGTTCACCGCCGACATCGCCTCGATGACCGCACGGTTGAACGCCCCGCCGATTGTGCTCACGCCGATGATGGTGGTCGGCTTGAGGTCCTTGATCGCGGCGACGAAGTCGCGGGTCGGGGCGTGCGGATGGGCGTACGGCCGCTGGAAGTCGAAGAGGTCGGTCCGCGACGCCTCGAGCAGGCCGTTCACGTCGAACATGTGGACGCGCGAACGCGCGTCGGCCAGCGTCATGCCCTGTTCGATGAGAGCCGAGCAAAGCAGGTTCGCCAGGCCGATGCCCGCCGAGCCCGCCCCGAGGAAGAGGTACTTCTCGTCCTTGAGCTGCGTGCCCTTGACCCGCGTCGCGTTGATCATGCCCGCGAGCGTGATGCCCGCGGTGCCCTGCACGTCGTCGTTGTAGACGCGGTACTTGTCGCGGTAGCGCTCGAGGAGGTGCACCGCGTCGGCCCCGGTCCAGTCCTCGAAGTGAACGCAGCACTTCGGGAAGACCTCCTGCACCGCCTCCATGAACTCGTCGACGAACGAGAAGAGGTCGGCGGTCGACGGCCGCGGCTGCCGCAGCCCGAGGTACAGCGGATCGTGCAGCAGCTGCTCGTTGTTCGTCCCCGCGTCGAGGTACATCGGCAGCAGGAACTGCGGCGGCACGCCGGCCGTCGCGGTGTAGAGCTGCAGTTTCCCAATGGGGATGCCCATGCCGTTGGCCCCGAGGTCGCCGAGCCCGAGGATGCGCCCGCCGTCGGTCACGCAGATGAACCGTACGTCCTTCTGCGGCCAGTTCCGCAGGACTTCCTTGATCTTGCCGCGCCGGCGAATCGAAAGGTACACGCCGCGCGGCCCGCGGAACATGTGCCCGAACTTGAGGCACGCCTCGCCGATCGTCGGGTCGTAGACAATCGGCAGGAAGCGGGCCGGATCGGACATGAGCGTCCGGTAGAAGAGCGTCTCGTTGTGGTCGAGCAGGTTCATCAGGTAGACGTACCGCTCGAGGTCAGTGGTCTTGTGCCCGAGCTGCAGCATCACCCGCTGGAGCTGGAGGTCTTCGGTCTCGATCACGTCGGGGACGAGCCCGACGATCCCGAGAGCCTGCCGCTCGGCCTCGGTGAAGGCCGTCGACTTGTTGAGGAAGGGATCCTGGAGCAGGTCGGCGCCGCGCTTGGTGGTCTTCGGTGCGTTCATGGGGATTCCGGGCGGAATAGAGTTCGGTCAGGCGGTCGCGACGTGCGGCACGACCATGGTGCGGGGATCGACGATCCGGTCGAATTCGGCGGCGTCTACGAAGCCGAGCTGGAGGGCGGCTTCCTTCAAGGTGAGGTCGTGGTCGAGGGCGAAGTGTGCGATCTTCGACGCCTGATCGTAGCCGATCACCGGCGACAGGGCGGTCACGAGCATGAGCAACCGCTCGACGAATTCGCCGATCCGCTTCAGGTTCGGTTGCGTCCCTTCCACGAGGAAACGGCGGAAGTTCACACACCCGTCGGTCAGCAGCCGCACCGACTGCATGAGGTTGTGGATGAGGAGCGGCTTGTAGACGTTCATCTCGAGGTAGCCGCCGGCGCCGCCGAAACCGATCGCGACGTCGTTGGCCATCACCTGCACCGAGAGCATGGTAAGCGCCTCGGCCTGGGTCGGGATGACCTTGCCCGGCATGATCGACGAGCCCGGCTCGTTTGCGGGGATCGTCAGCTCGGCGAATCCCGCCCGGGGCCCGCACGAGAGCAGCCGGATGTCGTTGCCGACCCGGTACAGCGTCACCGCGAGCGTCCGCAGGGCGGCCGAGAGATGCACGATCGCCTCATGCCCTCCCTGCACACAGAACTTGTTCGGGGCGGTGACGAACGGCAGGCAGGTGAGTTCGGCGATCCGGGCCGCCGAGCCTTCGGCGAAACCCGGCGCCGAGTTGAGCCCGGTGCCCACCGCCGTGCCGCCGAGGGCGAGGCGATAGACGCCGCCGAGGGCATCGGCGATTCGCCCGAGGTCATCGGTGATCACCGCCGCGTAGCCCGACCACTCCTGCCCGAGCGTGAGCGGCGTCGCGTCCTGTAGGTGGGTCTGACCGATCTTGATGACGTCTTTCCATTGCTTGGCCTTCGCGGCGATCGCGTCGCGGAGCGCCGTCACCGCCGGCACCAGCCGCCCGGTCACGCCCGTCGCCGCGGCGATGTGCGTCGCCGAGGGGAACGAGTCGTTCGACGACTGCGCCATGTTTACGTGGTCGTTCGGGTGCACCGGATCCTTGCTGCCGAGCGGGGTGCTCGCGAGCTGGCAGCAGCGGTTCGAGATCACCTCGTTCACGTTCATGTTGAACTGCGTGCCGCTGCCGGTCATCCAGACGTGCAGCGGGAACATGTCGGCGTGCTGGCCCGCGAGGATCTCGTCGCAGGTCTTCACGATGAGCGTGAACTGCGGGTCGGCGAGCCGCTTCCCGTCGCGGTTGGCCATCGCCGCGGCCTTCTTGAGCGTTGCGTAGGCCGCGATCATCTCGGTGGGGATGAACTCGGTGCTGATGCTGAAGTGCTGGAGCGAGCGTTGGGTCTGGGCGCCCCACAGCCGGTCGGCGGCGACTTCGACGGGGCCGAGGCTGTCGGTTTCGGTACGGGTGGCGGACATGTGGCGGTCTCCCCGGGCTCTCCGAACGGACACCGAAGTAAGGCAGAAATGCGTTGCTCGCCTCAGGACCCCGACGGCTTGATCCCCGAGCGGTGCACGGGGGCCCGGTGTGACTCGCGGGGCTTCTCGGCCGAGACGGGCGGCGGCACCGACATCAGCACCCATACCGACCCAGTTGGCCGCCTTGTGTCGGGGAAGTACGTAGCGGATGCGACCGATGCGGCCGTGTGGGCCGCGGATCACGGACAATCGCTCGATCGCGAAGGGCGGCCGGGCGCAGTACCGACCCGCACGTTGCCGCGATGGCTCGAGCCGGAAGGGTATCGTTGCTATTCGCACGACTGCCGATCAAGGCGTCGATTTGGCCTTTCACGATCGAGGGCAATGCGCGCGACTCGGGCAGGCCTTTACCGGGGATTCCGGACAGCACTTTTGCACCCGCTCGTCTGGCCTTCACGGCCCGGGACGTATGGTACGATTTTCGTCCTGGCAGCCCGCTCCGCAGCGGTGCTGGAGCCCGACCGTAGAGAATCAACGGCCAACATCCCATGAAAGACCCGACCATCCGCGGCGTCGTCCACCTGATCGAGGAGACCAAGACCTTCGGGCAGAAGGGCTTTCGCAAGCGCCTAGTGGTGCTCGAGCAGTCCAAAGGCACGTTCACCAACTTTATTCCCGTCGAGTTTGTGAAGGACGGCTGTGACGCTGTCGATGACCTGGCCGTGGGAGACGAGATCGAGGTGACCTACCGCCTGAGCGGCCGCCGCTGGCAAAAAGATGAGGCAAGCGAGGCCAAATATTTCCTCAGCGCCGAGGGCCTGTCATTCACACGACTGTCTGGGAGCGGTCAGGCTCATGGCGGCTCAAACGACGCCAACGATGCCTTCGCCGAGGCCAGTGACGATGACGTGCCTTTTTGAGGCGCCCCTGCCGCCCCGCAGGAATCATTGAACCCGTTGAACAACACGAACGGGTCGTGGCCGAGTTGATGGTCAGGAATACGATGCAAGGCGAAGACGCCCGGCTGGAGCAAAAAGGAATACAGCCACAGCACCTGGTCATCGTCGACAAGTTGCTTCTGCATCAACGCCTTGAAGCTCATCTCCATCAGGCTTGCCATTCTCGGCCACAGTTTTTTGGAGGCCACCGCCTTGCACCCTGAAACATAGACGTCGTTGGTGGCGACGATTTTCTCGATCGGCACGTTGTCGTACTCCTTGTACGCAAACAGGTGAATCTTGTCCGGGGCAAAACCATACGTCCATGTTCTGCTCGGCGGAATTTTCTCCACGCTTCGGCAGTATCCAAAATCGATCCACGCGACGCAGTCGTTGATCACCTTTCCCATCTCAATGGCCTTGTTGACAAAATAGGCCTTGAGATTCGTGATCAACACATAGTCAGGGCTCCAATATTCCGGATTCCTGATCTGTTTCGGATGTATTCTCGCTCTGTAGCCCGGCGACTGCTGGATGTTTCTGATCACTGCCCGAGTGCCGCTGAAGTGCCGCATGGCATCGAATGCCACGATGGTTACCTTGCTCTGCTTGTCACAGGCGGCACGGATTCTCTCGACCAGGTTCTCGCTCGTGAACACCGTGATGTCGTTTGCCAGTCGTGTCAGATGAGAGAATCGCTCGATGTACGTGTCGGTCGTTCTCTGCAGATACGCCGGATGCCCGTTGTGCGGGCCCCATTCGGCCCGACCGATGTCGTAGAACGCCGTTACGATCGATATGTCAGCCATACTTTCGCTCGATCACGCCCCGCCACTCCGGCACACGATCATACTGGTGCACGATACAGTATTCCGTGCCCGCATTCGTGACGACGGAATCACCCTGCAGCCTCGGCTCCGGCTCCAGCAGTTTCGGCCTGAACGCCGCCCGCTTGCTGGGGTCGGCAGTCGTCCCCAGCTGACACGCCCACCCGTCTTCCGACGTGGCGTAGAGACAGGTCCTGCGATACGGCTGATGGGCGATGAGAAAATTGAACGTGCTCTGATCACAGATCCGAGTGGGCCTGTTCGCGGCAGCGGCCACGATGCCTATCGCCAGTTCCATGATTGAATCAGCACGCCCCGCGAGCACGCCGACGTTGTAGATTTCATTGTGCTTGTAGCGTTCGTGGATGAGGGCACCGTAGGTGTCGAGCAGGTTTTGATTTCCCCATGGCTCGTCCTTGTACCGCATGCTCTCACTGCTGAACACCATCCGTTTGCCACCGAGGTGTTCCTCCAGATACTCCACCGGATTCCGCTGAAACACCACGTCGCGCGTGTCGGTCGTTACCGCGTAGCGATACTCGTTGCGACTCAGGTGATCGTGGATGTGCAGAAAGCGATCGACATGGACAGGGCACCTCCGGGAGCCGTACGTCGCGTTGCCGGCGGCATCCCGCGCGAAAGTGATCGCACGAAACCCGCTGTCTTCGATGCGGCGCACCGTGTCGTGATCACACTTCAGCAGGATGATCACGCGATCCCCGCTGAATCCACTGCGATTGACGGAGTTCACCCAATACCGCAGCACGCTCCAATCGTAATTGGTGCTGCATCCTATGATGACGTCTTTCATGGAACGGGACTATCTCGTGGGGCGGGCCGATGAAGCCGTTGACGCGGGCTGTCCGTGACGGAGCGGAACAATCCGCCGCGCCGGCGTGTAAATGCTGGGCTGGCGCCACATGTAACCGGGCGCGGTCGTTTGCCCCTTGAGGAGGGGGAGCAGCACTCTCCATGTCAGCGCATCTTCATTTACAAATACGGCACCTGCAGGCATGAAGCCAATGATATCGCCCTGCGCGTCGGGCAGTCCGCCCGCGCCAGGGGTGCCCGCCACGAGATGAATGTCGAAGTCACGGAACGTCTGCGCGTCGAGTGATGAAAGCGTGGCCTCGGTGCGGGCCTTGGCTGCGGCGTCGGTGATGACGATGCTCACGGTCGGAGTCTGGAACGGAAGATGATCCGGCAGAGCGGGATCGTCGGCGAAGGGGCCGGTACGTCGCACGGGAATTTCTTTTTCCAACGGCCAGAACATCAACTGATTCCGGGCCACCTGCGCGTTCGCCTGCCTTCCGCGTTTATTCGAAGGATGCCAATGGTGCAGGCACGAGGTGGTTCCTTCCAGATTGAACACGCGGGCGCCGCTGCGGGTGGCGCGATCGAAGAAATCGTTGTCTTCGCATCCCCATATCGTGTAGGCCTCTTCCCAGCCGCGGATCTCATCGAACAGCGCGCGCGAGAACACGACGTTCCCCCTACTCCAGACCCGCTCTTCCGCAACCGTAAGCAGGCACTCGTAGTCGGTGGTGTAATCGTGGCATTCGATCGTGATGTTCGGCGGCAGGTCCATCATCGGAAAATGGGCGTAGAAGGCTGCTCCCGCCTTGCTCGCGATGTCCAGAATCACCCGCGTGAAGTTCGTCGCGAACACGAGGTCTGCGTCTGCCGTGATGATCACCGGCGCCGCGGTAGCCCGAACGCCACGATTGATGGCGCGCGACCGGTTCCAAGGGCCTGGCTCGTCGAACCACACATGCCGCGCGCGGCCCGCGCGGGCCACGGCCCTTGCGGCGGCGGCATGTTCCGGCGATGAGCCGTAATCCGCCACGACGATGTCCGCAACGTCGGCATCGGCCTGCCTGCGGATCGAATCGATACAACGCCGCATGGTCTCTGCGGGGTAATTCCTGATCGGCAGGATGAACGCCAGGGTCGGGCTCGATGAAGCCGTCATGAATCACGCCATGCCGTTTGGGCCGGAGCCCTGAGGAGCGCAATCCATCGCCATGTCGGTGAACGCGTCATCGATGCCACGAGAATCGATGCAGGCAATCCGAACAATGGCCAAAGAGTTCCCGGGATGATCAGCATGGGCCATTCCCACAAAGTGGCTTAGACCTCCGGTGTGCGCTGCCTGAACGTGGCATAGACCTCTGGTCTGTGTCCAAGGAGCCGACAGGCCGGGGGTCCGTCGCCACAGATGATCCGCTCCGCACGATTCCCCGGCAAGTTCGCCGCATCGCATCGTTCGGCCTCGGATCACCGGACACGCGGCGGCAAGCGAGACTGTGGCGGCCGCAACCGCCACCGCCGGCGGGAGCCGAAACGACCGACCGGACGATGATGGCCCCGTCCATGAGGAGAAGGTCTCACTCGTAGAGCGCGAGCGCCGCGATTCGGCGGTCGATTTCCGTGAGCAATCGCTGCGTCCCCACGCCGCCGATGCCACCGAACGCCGCCTGCAGGGCGTCACGGGAAAGGCCCTCCGGCAGCTCGGCGACGGAAGGAAAAACGTCGGCCACGGCCACGCCTTTCGCCACCCGCGCCTGCAGCGCGTGGGCCGATTCCGAGTTCCGGGTGGCCGCGGCCGCCAGCCGAATGCCGGCCGTGTTGGCCGCCATGTCCACGAACGAGAACCCCGACCCGCCGGGCGTCGAGTCCATCATCTCCTTGGAAAGACCCACTGCCAGCGACCGCTGCTCGTCGGAGAGCACCGTCAAGGCGGCGCTAACCCAGAAATGCTGCGAAAGATCGACACGGCCGCCGAGCCGGATCCGCTGCCGGAGCCTGTTCCGCTCGTCGACCGCCCCGAGATCGAGGTCGCGGCCGCCGACACGGGCCACGTTGTCGTCGCCGAGCAGCTTCCCGAGAGCGAGAATCGCCGCGCGATTGGGGAGCACGGCATCGGTGCCGTGGGAGTTGTCCTCCGCGTACGCAAACGCGATCTCCAGCAGCCGGACGAATCCCTCGTCTCCTTCGGGAACATCCGCCGCCGCGGCGAGCACGTGCCGCGCTGTTCCCTGCCACGCCGCGTACAGGTCGTCGGGAACGCGGGTGGAGAGGCCCCAAGCCGCCAGACCGAACGTCGCGCCGACGAGAGCGATGAGCGCGGCCCAGTTGCGACGCAGCGCCAGCCCCGCGAGCCCGCCGAGGAACGAGACGACGAGGATGAAAAGTATCTGCGGCCAGATGGGCATCGTCCCGAAGTTGATCCACTTTGCCACCAGCGCGAGCAGCGGCGCACCGACGAGCACGGCAGCGACTGCAGAGCGGGAGCGGTAGCACGACACGGCGATAGCGAGCAAGACGCCGATAAATCCGACACCGGCTCCGCGGAGCAGCGCGGTCGCGACAAAACGCGCCGCCGGGTCGTTGAGCCCGGCCACGCGGCCCGCGGCGCGCACCGCCCACTCCGGCGCGCCCAGCGGCCGCGGGTCGGGGAGCACGCAGAGCATCACCAGCCAGACCACGAGCGATACGCCGGCGACGCGGGCCGATGTATTCCGGCCACGATCCGAAACGAACGACGGCATGAACGCAGGTCTTCCGAAGGGCGCGGAGGGGAACGGCTCGGCGGGTACCGAGCCTGTCTTCCAAAAGCTGCAGTGTAGTCGTGGTTTCGGCTTCCAGCGGCCAGAGCCGTGGACGTTCCGGAAAAGTGGCATAGACCTGTGGTCTGTGTCTAAAAAGCCGACAGACCGGAGGTCCGTCGCCACGTGGGGCGAGGTCCGTCGCCACGTGGGGTGAGGTGCGTCGCCACGTGGGCAGATGGTCGGCGTGCCGACACCGTGCGGAACTTCTGCGGCGCCCTTTTCTCGGGCAGCCTGGGAAGAAAGACCGCGTTCGTCGCATTGCAGCAGCCCGGATCGCATGCTAGAGTCGCGGAGTCCGGAATTGATGAGGGCGGTGGCACGACCTGCTGGTCGTGGCATTCCGCCGCGATCGCATCTCTCGAAGCGACCTTCCTGTGCAACGGGCCGAGTGCCCGTTCTCTCCAGGAAGGGGATCGCTTGGCAGGCAGTGATCCATCTTTGGATCGCCGTGCCACCGTGGCGCTGCCTCCGGTTTCAGACGATTTCCCTCGAAAGCCCACCAGGTCTCTTTATGCACACCTTCGCCGATCTCGGTCTCTCCACCCCCATCCTCCGCGGCCTCGCCGCCGCCGGCTACGCCACGCCCACGCCGATCCAGGCCAAGGCGATTCCCCACGTTCTCGCCGGCCGTGACCTTTTCGGCTGCGCCCAGACCGGCACCGGCAAGACGGCCGCCTTCGCCCTGCCGCTGATCGAGCGGATGCTGGCGACGCCGCGGCCGCGGTCGCCGCGCAGTTGCCGGGCCCTCGTGCTCGCCCCCACGCGTGAACTCGCCGGCCAGATCCACGACAATTTCCGCGGCTACGGCCGGCATACCGGGCTCACCAGCGTGGTCGTGTACGGCGGCGTGGGCCAACAGCCCCAGGCCGCTGCCATGCACCGGGGCGTCGACGTGCTCGTCGCCACGCCGGGGCGGCTGCTCGACCTCATCGGCCAGCGGCTCGCCGACATCTCCTCGGTGGAGTATCTCGTTCTCGACGAGGCCGACCGGATGCTCGACATGGGATTCATTCACGACGTCCGGCGGATCGTGTCGCTCGTGCCGCGCATGCGGCAGACGCTCTTCTTCTCGGCCACCCTGCCCGACGAGGTGCGCCGGCTGGCCGACGCGATGCTCCGCGACCCGCTTGAAGTGAAGACGGCACCGCAGGCGACACCGGCCGAAACGGTCGCCCAGTCGGTGTACCACGTGCCGAAGGCGCAGAAGCGAACGGCTCTCGTCTCGCTCCTGCGAAATGAGGCCATGGACCGCGTCATCGTGTTCACTCGCACCAAGCACGGCGCCGACAAGTTGCAGCGCGACCTGGCCAGGGCGGGGATCGACGCGGCTGCGATCCACGGCAACAAGTCACAAAACCAGCGGCAGCGGGCCTTGGAAGCCTTCAAGGCGCCGCAGCCCCCGGTGCTGATCGCCACCGACATCGCGGCCCGCGGCATCGACGTCGATGGCGTCTCGCACGTCGTCAACTTCGAGCTCCCCCACGAGCCCGAGACCTACGTCCACCGCATCGGCCGCACCGGCCGGGCCGGCCGGCAGGGCGAGGCGTTGAGCTTCTGCGACCCCGAGGAGCAGGTACGCCTGCGGGCGATCGAGAAATTGCTGCGGAAGCCGATCACACCGCGAAACGCGCCGCCGGCCGGCGCAGCCGACCTCACCGCGGAACCCGGCGAGAGCCGGCCGAGCCGCCGCGAGACGCCCCGCCGCGGTGGTCGAGGGGAAGGTCGGGGCCGCGCGGCCCGCGGCCGAGACGGACGGGACGGGGCAACGGCCGTGGCATCGGCCGGCACCGCGGCGCCCGCCGCGGAAACGGCAGCGAATCGTCGTTCTCGGCGACGCTATCGGCGGGCCCTGTAGGCGGCCCCGCGCACCGGCCCCGGGGCTGCGCGGTGCGGCAACGCGCTGTTTTTTTCGATGAATTCCCTGTGGCTTCGTGGGTGCCAAGCCGCCACAATCCCGCCCCTATCCGTCATCCTCCGGCGCCCGCCATGGACCGTCCCCTCCACCCCGCTCTTGGCATCGCCGCGATCTCCGTGCACCAGCCCGGCTGGCAGCTGGAGAACGCCTGGTTCGGCGACAGCATGCCGCGGAAATTCGCCCACCACACCGGCATCGAAGCCCGGGCCATCTCGCTCGACGACGAGGTGACGATGGCAACGCAGGCGATCCGGCAGCTGCAGCGCGACACGCGGTGCAATCTGGCCGACTGCCGCGGGATCGTGTTTGTGTCGCCGTCGTTCATCCCCGCGTCGGTCGCCCGCCGCCACCTGAGCGCGGAGCAGGCGGTGCGCGAGCGGCCCAGCTATGCCGCCCGCCAGCTGGCCGCGCGGCTTGGCCCGCATCGGGCCCGTGCCATCGGCATCAACTGGTTCTGCTGCGGCTACAGCCGGGCGCTGGCACTGGTGTCGCGACGCTGGGCTTCCCGGCTCGGGCTCCACCGCGACGAGTTTCTGCTCGTCGTCGTCGCCAGCCGTATCAGCCGGATCACCGACTATGCCTGCAGCCAGACGGCTGGGCTCTTCGGCGACATGGCCTCGGCCACGATGGTCGTGCCCATGCACAGCCGGCGGCATCCGGTGCACTTTGAGCTCGTCCATGCGGTTGCGGAGAAGCAGCCCGTGGAACGGCCAGCCTTCGACTTCCACGTCCGCGACCATGTTCCCCTGCCCACGCCCGACGGCGGCATCGTGCATGCGGATCACCGAATCGTCTATTCGCTCGACGGCATGGCGATCGCCGAGATCGCGCCCCGGGCGATGTCGGCATCCGTGGCCGCCGCGCTCGCCGCCACGGGCCTCGCCAGCGACGACGTGCGGTTCGTCGTGCCGCATCAGGCCGGCTCCGGCATCGTCCGGTTCACCGGGATGAAGCTCGAGGAATACGGCATCGGCGGCGAACTGATCAACGGCCTGACCAGGCGCACCGGCAACGTCAGCGCCTGCTCGATCCCGCACGCCCTCAAGGAAACCTGGCACCAACTCACCGGCCTGATCGCCTGCCCGAACGCCGCGGTGGGCAGCCCGGGCCGGCCCGAGGTGCTGCAGGGCTGCATCCTGCTGCGGGCGACGGCCTACCACGACCGGCAGACCACGGTCGCCGCTTGACGAACGCGCGGCCGCGTCGACGATGAGCGGCATGAACGAATTCGTCGAACCGTTGGGCATGCGGGTGCTGATCCGCAAGGACGAGAGCCGCCAACGCACGCGCGGCGGGATCGTGCTTCCGGACCAGGCCGAGATTCCCACGATCACCGGCCGCGTGGTCGAGGTGAGCCTGCAGGTCGAGCGCGACGCCGACTTCCCCATCGAGAAATACGACAAGGTGCTGTTTCACCCCAAAAACTCGATCCCGGTCGACTTCGAGCAGGACAACCTCCTTTATGTCGTGCCCATCGAGGACGTGGTCGCGGTCTTCCGGCGGCGTGACGACGGCCGACCACAGCGCCGGGCGAAGCCGGACCAGAAGGACGACACCGGCGGCGGCTAGAGCGCATCTGGTTTTGGTGCGGCGACGAGTTGGCAGTTAAAGAAGGGGAGGCGAAGGGGTCGGCGAAAGCTCGAGGAGCTTTGGGCTATCCTGCCCACGCGACGCGACTTTTGCCGCCCCGTAGCCGGTGCGCCACAGAGGGAGAGAGGCGCAGGCGAAGTGTCCGGCCGACAAAAAGGGCTTTTTTCGTCGTTTGTGGCCGCGAGCCCGCCGCGGCACCTATCGTTTTCGGCCCTCGGGCACGGCGGCCGGCGTTCGCCTGACGCGTGATCTTTCCCGAGGTTCACAGAGAGAGGGTTCCTACCAATGATCGGCAAGCGATTCATTCTCCGATTCGTCGGAACGCTCACCTGTGTTGCAGTTGTCGCGGCCGGCTGGGATGCCGAGGCAGCGCACAGACGGCACCACAGGCGGGCATGCTGTTGTTACACGACGTGCTGCGATCCATGCTGCACCACGGCCTGCGATCCCTGCTGCGCGCCGTCGTGCAGCACCTGCTGCAACACCTGCGCTCAGCCGGTGTCCAGTTGCTGCTGCTGGAACGGCTGCGGTTACACGATCGTGTCGACGCGCACCATTTGCTGCGAGTCCGTGGCGACGACGGCCTCCCCGTCGGCCACGGCCGGCGTGGCGCAGGCCGCGCCGACTTCCGCGGCACGGGTTCCGGTGAAAACGGTCTTGGCTCCGGCGGCCGCGCGGTAACCAACCCGGTGGCCAGTGCGCTGTCTTCTGGCAGCGTCGCCTTCACTCCCGCGCGGGGGATCCTTTCCCCGCGCGGGAGTTTTTCGTTGCGGCCCGGCCGGCCACGGGTCATCGCGGCCAGGCAAACAACCGCAAACGGTTGCCGTCGGGATCGGCGACCACCAGCTCCCGAAATCCCTCGGGGTGCACCACGGGCGGCGCGACGTCAACGCCCGCCTGCACGAGCCGGCCGTGGGCCGCGTCGAGGTCGGCCACCTCGAAACCGAGGCTCCACCGGCGGCTGCCCTCTCCCGGGTCCGGCCGGCCCAGGATCGCCAGCCGGGTGTCGCCCGCCTCCAGGAGGGCATAGCGGTCGTCCACGACGCGCACGAGCACCCGCAGGCCGAGCACGTCGCGGTACCAGGCGACGAGATCGGGCCAGTGTGCCGTGCGGAGTTCGACGCTGAAAAGCTGGGGACGGGCGTGTGCTGCCATCGCCGAGGCGTTGTACACGCAGGCGAACTTCCCGAAAACCGCGACACAACCGACAATGCCCGTTCTGTTCCGTCGCCACCCGAGCCCAGCCGACATGCCGCAGCCCGTGGAACCAAATCCCGCTTCGCCCCCCGCCCCGCAGCCCGCCCCGAAAGGCACCGGGGCGGCCCTGGAAAAGTCCCGCCGCGACAAGCTCGAACGGCTCAGGTCGCTGGGCGTCGATCCCTGGGGCAGGCGGTTCGACGGGGCCGCGGCGATTGCCGACGTCCGCCGCGACGGCGATGCCCTCGACCGCTCGCCCGACAACACGTCCGGCCCGACGGTTCGCATCGCCGGCCGCATCATGCTGCTCCGGAGTGCCGGCAGCCTCGTGTTTCTCGACCTTGCCGATCGCACCGGCCGCATCCAGGTGATGCTGGGAAAGAAGCAAGTGGGGCCCGAGGCGTGGCAGGTGATCGACTGCCTCGACCTGGGCGACCTGGTCGGCGTGGACGGCCGGCTCGGCTATTCGAAGACCGGCGAGATGACGGTGTTCGCCAGTGGCATCGAGTTTCTCACCAAGTCGCTGGACACACCCCCCGACAAGTTCCACGGTCTCGTCGATCCCGAGCTCAAGCAGCGCATGCGGTATCTCGACCTCATCCATGGCGAGGGCGTGCGCGACCGCTTCGTTGCCCGGAGCAGGATCGTCGAGGCCGTGCGCCGCACGCTCACGTCGCGCGGCTACCTGGAGGTGGAGGGCCCGACGCTGCAGGAGAGCGCCGGTGGGGCCGCGGCTCGTCCCTTCAAGACCCACCACAACGCCCTCGACATGCCGCTGGTGCTGCGGATCGCGCTGGAACTGCATCTCAAGCGGCTCCTCGTGGGCGGCATGGAGCGCGTGTTCGAACTCGGCCGCGTCTACCGCAATGAAGGCGTGAGCCCGCGGCACAATCCCGAGTTCACCATGCTGGAGGCCTACGAGGCGTATGGCGACTACGGCACGATGATGGATCTCACCGAGGCGATCATCGTCGAGGCGGCGCGGGCCGCCGGCACGCCGCAAGAATTCACCTGGATGGGCCGGCCGGTGAACCTGGCGCCGCCGTTTCGCCGGGCCACCTACGACGAACTCCTCCGCGACGTGACCGGCTGCGATCCGGCCGATCCGGCGAGCGTGCTCGCCGCGGCTGCGGCCCACGGGATCGAGACGGCCGGCCGTCACCCCGACGTCGTGAAGAGCGACCTCTTCGAGGCGACGGTCGAGCAGACGCTCGACGGCCCGATCTTCGTCATCGACTATCCCGCCGCCATCTGCCCGCTCACGAAGCGGAAGGCGGGCAACCCCGCGGTGGCGGAGCGGTTCGAGCTCTACGTGGCCGGCATGGAGCTGGCCAACGCCTACACCGAGCTCAACGACCCGGATCTCCAAGAGGAGCTGTTTCGCACGCAGCTCGCCGGCCTCCCGGCCGACGAGTCGATGGCCCGGATGGACACCGACTTCATCCGCGCGCTCCGCCACGGCATGCCGCCGGCCGGGGGTCTCGGCATCGGCATCGATCGGCTGGTGATGTTTCTCACCGCGGCCGCGAGCATCCGCGACGTGATCTTGTTTCCGATCCACCGCCCCGAAAAGTAGCGCAGGCTGCAGCCTGTCCTCCGATGTACAAGCTCCTCCTCTGCTGGCGGTATCTCCGCACCCGCTGGATCGCGCTGGCCAGCGTGATCAGCGTGACGCTCGGCGTGGCGACGATGATCGTTGTGAATGCGGTGATGGCGGGCTTCTCACACGAGATGCAGACGCGGATCCACGGCATCCTGTCGGACATCGTCTTCGAGAGCCATTCGCTTTCCGGCTTTCAGGATCCGCAGTGGCACATGGAGGAAATCCGCCGGGCGGCCGGAGACCAGATCGCTGGCATGACGCCCACCGTCGCCGTGCCGGCAATGCTTTCCTTCCAGGTCCGTGGCCAGTGGATCACGCGGCAGATCATGCTCATCGGCATCGACGAGGCATCCCATGCCGCCGTCAGCGATTTCGGCCGGTATCTGCAGCATCCGGCGAACCGCGGGCAGCTGTCGTTCGCGCTGCGCGAAGGCGGCTACGACACGACCGACAGCCAGGCGGAGGATCCGGCGGCCGGCTCGACGCGGCCCGCCCTCGAAGGCGCCGGCTGGCCACATCGCCGGATGCGCGTGGAGCGGGAGCGGATCTGGCGGGAGAAGGCCAAGGAAGAGGGCGTCGGGCCGGCGGAGGCAGGCCAGGCGGTGCGGCCGGTCGATCGGCAGGTCGACGCGGTGCTCGCCGCGACGAGCGGCGAACCCGGGTCGGCGACTCAGCCGGCCGCAGACCCGTCGGCCGAGGCTCCGAGGAATCCCTTCGCCGCCGCACGGCCCGAAGAGGGGCGGACGATGGACCCGGCCAAGGAGCAGTTCACCGGCATCGTGCCGGGCATCGGCCTGGCCAGTTTTCGCGACGGGACGGGCATCGACCGCTTCCTGGTGCTGCCCGGGGACGACGTGAAGATCACGTTTCCCACCGCCGGCACTCCCCCCAAGGCCGTCACCGACACGTTCACGATCGTCGATTTCTATGAAAGCAAGATGAGCGAGTACGACTCGAACTTCGTCTTCGTCCCGATCACCGCGCTGCAGCGGATGCGGGGCATGATCGAGCCGCAGACCGGAATTCCCAGCGTGAACTCGATCCAGATCAAGCTCCGGGAGGGCGTTGACCTGGACGCCGTCCGCAACCAGCTTCGGAAAGTCTTTCCCGCCGAGCTGTATGCCGTTTCCACCTGGCGCGACAAGCAGGGGCCGCTGCTTTCGGCGGTCGACATGGAGATGGCCGTGCTCAACATCCTCCTCTTCCTGATCATCGCCGTGGCGGGTTTCGGCATCCTGGCGATCTTTTTCATGATCGTGGTGGAGAAAACCCGCGACATCGGCATCCTCAAATCGCTGGGGGCGAGCGCCGCAGGGATCGCCGGCGTGTTTCTCGGCTACGGGCTCTTTCTCGGGATCGTCGGCGCCGGCGCCGGATTGGCCCTGGGCCTGGCGCTCACATGGAACCTGAACCGGATTCGCGCGGCCGTCGAGTGGTGGACCGGGCAGCGGGTCTTCGACCCCTCCATCTATTACTTCTTCAAGATCCCCACGATCGTCGATCCCGTGACGATCGCCTGGATCATCGCCGGCGCGATCGCCATCGCCGTGGCCGCGAGCGTGTTGCCGGCGCTGCGTGCGGCGCGGCTCCGCCCCGTGGAGGCGCTGCGGCATGACTGATCCCGGCGCGGCTGATCCGTGTGCGACTGATTCCTCGACACCGGGGCCGCTGCTGGCCGTCCGCGGCATCCGCAAGGCCTATCGCTCCGGCGGCGGATCGCTCGAGGTGCTGCGCGGCATCGACTTCGCCGTGGCGCCAGGCGAGTTTGTGGCCATCGTCGGCCAGAGCGGCTCGGGCAAGAGCACGCTTCTGCATCTCATGGGGCTGCTCGATGCGCCCGACGCGGGGGAAGTGCTCCTCGACGGCGCGCGGATCGACGACCTGCCCGCGGCCCGCCGCGATCGGCTGCGCAATGCGGCGATCGGCATGGTGTTCCAGGCCTATCACCTCCTGCCGGAACTCACGGCCCTGGAGAATGCGCTCGCCCCGTTGCTGGTGCGGCACGGGGTGGTGGAATGGCTGCGGTCGGGGGCCGCGGCGCGCGACCGGGCGCGGATGCTTCTCGACCGCTTCGGCCTCGGCGGGCGGCTGCGTCACAAGCCGCGGCAGTTGTCGGGGGGCGAAATGCAGCGGGTGGCCATCGCGCGGGCGCTCGTCGCCGAGCCGCGGGTGCTCCTGGCAGACGAGCCTACCGGCAATCTCGACGAGGAGACCGGCCGCGGCATCCTGGAGGCGATCTGTGAGTTGAACCGTCGGGATGGCCTTTCTATAGTGCTCGTCACCCATGACCCGGCGATCGCACATCGGGCCGACCGGATCGTGCGCTTGGCGGCCGGCCGGGTCGAGAAGGTGTGATCGCCCGCGGAACCAGCACGGAACACATCGATGCCGCGCATCATCTTCATGAACGACTCACTCGTGCCCGAGGCCGAGGCCCGCGTGAGCGTGTTCGACCACGGTTTGCTCTACGGTGACGGCGTGTTCGAGGGGCTGCGCAGCTACTCGGGCCGCGTCTTCCGGCTCGACGCCCACCTCGACCGGCTGTGGGCCAGCGCCAAGGCCATCTGCCTGGAGATTCCGCTCTCCAAGGATGCCGTGGCGAAAGCCGTGAACGACACGCTCGCCGCCAACGGGCTCACCGACGGCTACGTGCGGCTGGTCGTGACGCGTGGCGCGGGCAGCCTCGGCCTCGACCCCAACCGCACCAAGGATCCGCAGGTGATCGTGATCGCCGACACGATCAGCCTCTACCCGCGGGAGTTCTACGAGAAGGGCCTGCGGATCATCACGGCCGCCACGCAGCGCACCCATTCGGCCGCGCTTTCACCGCGGATCAAGTCGCTCAACTACCTCAACAACATCATGGCGAAGCTGGAGGGGCTGCAGGCCGGCTGCGTGGAGGCCTTGATGCTCAACCACAAGGGCGAGGTGGCCGAGTGCACGGGCGACAACGTGTTCGTGGTGCGTGCGGGCCGCCTGCTCACGCCCCCGCCCGACGCTGGCATCCTCGAGGGCATCACCCGCAACGCCGTGATGGAGCTGGCCCACACTTTGGGCATCGATTGCCGCGAGGCCACGCTCACTCGCCACGACCTCTACACGGCCGACGAGTGTTTCCTGACGGGCACCGCCGCGGAGGTGATCCCGGTGGTCGACATCGACGGCCGGAAGGTCGGGAGCGGTATCCCTGGCCCGATCACGTCCAAGCTCACCACCGCCTTCCACGCCCTCGTGCGTCGCGAGCACTGACCGCAGGGCTCCCGACAGACCGGAGGTCTGTCGCCACTCTTCTTGGGGAGAGACGTGAGGGGTTGCCCGTGTCACGGAGCCGGGCTCGGTGGCCAGCGGAGCCACGGAGGGCGGAGCGCAGGCACCGTGCAGTGAGCGGAGGCCGTGATGGCCGTAGCGAACGTCCGGCGATGTGATGCGGGCAGCCCCGGCCCTTTGCCAGTTCCCACGACAGACCGGAGGTCCGTCGCCACTTTTTGGGCAGGGACCTGACAGGCGGGAGGTCTGTCGCAACTTTACAGCGGTCACACGAGCCGCCGCTCCTACCGGCGCGGGCGGTGTTCCTCATCCCCGATCGCCTCGTACCGTGACACATAGCCGGGTTGCTTGGCGCGGATGAGCTCCGCTTCGTATTCGCTCACGACACGCTTCTGGATCAGTTCGCGGCACGACGCGTTGATGGGATGAGCGATGTCGGCATACAGCCGCACGCGGCCGTCGTCGTCACGTGGCGGATGGTTCTCGATGAGCTTCTTGCCACACTGGTTGCAATAGCCGGCCCGCAACGGATTCTTGAAGCCGCAGCCATGGCAATGTGTGCACAACTTCCGGCTGGGCATCGCCACGAACGGACCGCTCGGGCCGCCGATGAGCTTCATGTCGCGCACCACGAAGGCCGAGTCGATCGTGATGGAACAGAAGGCCAGGAGCCGCTCGGCCGCGTTCTCCACCAGCTTGATGCGCACCTCGGTGATTTCCATGTCTCGGTCCCCCGTTTCGATCCCTGCCTCCCGCCCACGCCCCACACCAACCACCACCGACACCACTGCCACCACTCACGCGCACAGGCGCACCGGAAAAACCCCCTCCCATCCCATGGCCTCCATCCGAGCCGCCACGTGCCGGGATTCGGCCGCCGTGCGCGTGATCGCAAAACATGCGCTCCCGCTGCCGGTAAGCAGCGGATGCAGGCCTCCGGCCCGGCGGAAATCGCCGAGCAACTGTTCGACGTCCGCACACAACTCCCTGGCGGGCGGCTCCAGAGCGTTGTGCATGAACGGGATCGCGTTGCGCAGGCCCTCACCAAGAGCCGTGGCCAGCCGCGCGGCTTCACCGCGCCGCGCCGGATCGGGAACGCACCGCCCGTAGACGGCGGCCGTCGACAAGCCCACGGGCGGCTTCACGACCACCGCGGGCAGCGACGGGATGCCCGCCACCGGATGCACCATTTCTCCGCGGCCCGTGACGATGGCGGGGCCGGCCGCGAAGAACCAGGGCACGTCGCTGCCGATTTCGGCGCCGAGTTCCGCCAGTCGCTCCTGCGGCCAGTCGATGCCCCACACGTCGGCCGCCGCCAGCAGCACGGCCGCCGCATCGCTCGACCCGCCCCCCATGCCGGCACCGGAGGGAATCTGCTTCACCAACTCGATGGAGAGCCCGCCCTCGACACCCGCCTCACTGGCCAGCCGCTCGGCGGCGCGAACGACGAGATTCGTGGCATCGGTCGGCACCTCGCCGGCGAACCGCGGTCCGAGCCGTGCCAGACGACCACCGTGCCGCACGGTCAGCCGGATGCCGGGGCTCTCCTCCGCCGTGACGTGCAGCGTGTCATGGAGGGTGACCGGCACCATGAGGGATTCGATCTCATGGAAGCCATCAGGGCGGCGGGCAATCACCGCGAGGCAGAGGTTGAGCTTGGCAGGCGCATGGATCGTGACCGAGTTCCCCGGCTGCCCGACTACGTGCTGCATGGAACACGGCCCACGGAGTTCCGATCCCCTCGCTAAACGCTCCCACCTTACCGTGGGGGAGGCATTCGGTCAACGGCGACGGGCGGCCGGCCAATCCGCGGAATCAACGCCAATTGGCAACGAAGGCGACGGTGCCCAGAGCCAAAAGCAGGCCGATCGCCACGAGCACCGCCAGGAGCACCGCGATGCTGCGGCCAGCCCACAGGTCGTCGGCGATCATCTCCGTGCGGTCCGACTTGTCGAACGACCGGTTCCAAACGGGAAAGGCACGCTCGTTGTAGACCCAGGCGGTGCGTTCTTCGAGGCGTTTCTGGTTCATCGGCGGCAGTCCGTGGACGCGGAGTGGTAGGGGGTAAGATGAGGCTTTCCCTGAAAATCTAGTCTCCCTCCCGGGACGTTGCCAGAGGCGGTCGAATCCACGCGATGCAGCACATCCTCGAACCCGACGTGGCCCTCGGCCCATGGCTCGCCGCCCTTGGGCAGCCCGCCTGGCGGGCCAAGGCGATCCGCCGATGGCTCTGCACGAGCCGGGTGGAGTCGTTCGCCGAGATGAGCGACCTCCCCAAGGAGCTGCGGCAGCAACTCGGGGAGGCGTTTTCCCTGTGGACGACGTCGATCGCCGAGCATCACCGTGCCGAGGACGGCACGGAAAAACTTCTTCTCGAGCTGCACGACCGGCAGCGGATCGAATGCGTGATGCTCCGCGACGGCGACCGTCGCACCGTGTGCATCAGTTCGCAGGTCGGCTGCGCGATGGGCTGCGTGTTCTGCGCCAGCGGGATCGACGGCGTGGTCCGCAACCTCACCACCGGTGAGATCGTCGAGCAATTGCTGCGGCTCGCTCGGCTACTGCCGCCCACGGAGCGGATCAGCCATATTGTCGTAATGGGCATGGGGGAGCCGCTGGCAAACCTCGACCGCCTGCTCCCGGCGTTGGCGATCGCCCAACATCCCGACGGCCTCGGCATCTCGCAGCGCCGGATCACGATTTCCACCGTCGGCCTGCCGCCGGCCATGGATCGGCTCACGCAGGAAAATCCCGGTTACCATCTCGCCGTCTCGTTGCACGCGGCCGAAGACGACCTGCGCACGCGGCTCGTGCCCGTGAACAAATCGATCGGCCTGGCCGACGTGATGGCGGCGGCCGATCGCTACTGGGAAGCCTCGGGGCGACGGCTGACCTTCGAATACGTGCTCCTCGGCAGCGTCAACGATTCACAGGAGCATGCCGCCGCGCTCGTCAGGCTCCTGGGCCGCCGCGCGGCCTTGGTGAACGTGATCCCTTACAACGCCGTTCAGGGCATGCCGTGGCGGGAGCCGACGGCCGGATCACGCGAACGGTTCCTGGAGGTGCTCCGGGCGGCCGGTGTCAACGTGCAGATCCGCCGGCGCAAGGGGGCGCGGATCAACGCCGCCTGCGGCCAGCTGCGCCGGATGGCCGCGCAGCAACAGCCGCCCCACGTTCAAAGCATCCAGCCGAGCAGCAACACGGCCGCCAGCACGATCCCGAGGATGCCTCCCAGCCAGACGGCCCAGTGAATCGTGGCAAACCGGATCTCCTCCGCGTCCTCATGGTGTGTGGCCGCAAACACGAAGCTTGCGAGGGCAAGGAGGGGCATGCCGAAGAACACGCCCGGAATCGAATCGGTCAACGAGGCGAGGAGCGGGACAAACATCGGAGAAGGAATCCTTTCCAGGAAACGCGGGGATCTTGGAACGTGTCAGGCAGGGGCCGCGGAAACAGGCGTGTCGCCGCGGGCCGCCTTGCGTTGTTCGTCGGTGGGCGTGCCCAGCGGGCCGGCCCAGGCATCGAAAATGACCAGCATGTTGAGCATGCCGGCGAGCATCGTGTAGAGCGTGCCGATGTCGAAGAATCGCCCCAGGCGAAACTGCCAGATCGCGAGTTGATCACCGCGGAACTGCTTGTGGGGCGGACGGTCGAAGAAGTCGTCGGCATGGATCGCCGGATCCGAGGCGATGAGCCGGGCGGCATACGCCCGCGACACGAACTGTCCCGTCCGCACGGGCGGCGCGAACCAGCCGCTAGCCAGAAGGGGCTGCCGGCCGACGCCCTCCATGAGCCACGCTTGGAGCATCGCCGGCAAGGCCGCGGCACCGATGCCCGCCTGGCCGAGAAAGGCGATCCGCTTGTCGGGCCCCCGCCATTGCGAATAGACGACGTGCCCGCCACCGATCAACCAGCCTGCGAAAAACGTGCTCACGATCGTGGCCATGAAGAGCCAGCCTTTGAGCCGGCGGCCCTGGTAGAGATGGCCGAGACCGGGCACGAGCCAGCCGAGCAGCGCCGCCACCGCTGGATTGCGGAGGTCGATGGCCGATCCGTCGTCGGGTGACACGGCGACGATTCGCGGAATGGCGGCGGAGTTGGAGAGGCCTTTCGTCATGGCAACGCAATGTATGGCATGCCCGTCGCGCACGCCATGACCGGCGGCCGTTCCGGGCATTCCGCGGCCGCTGAATTCGGCACCGACGGACTTGTTTGCCTGTCTGCTAAACTGGGTCCATCCCAGCCCATCCCAGTTTGCCAGGCTAGGCCTTGCCCACGATGCTCCGACGCGCCGCCCTGTTCGCCCTTCTCGTTGCCGCCATCGGCTGCTCGTCGGGCAAGTCATCGTCCCGCAAGTCTTCGGGCAAGTCGCCCCGAACGGCCAAGGGACGGCGGCCCAAGGGCCCGAAGTCGATGAGCGGACTGCTCGTGCAGGCCTATGTCGACGACCTGAAGAAGGGCGCTCCCGAGAAGAAGATTTCCGCGGCCCGGGAACTGGCCGCGATGGGGTCGAATGCCAAGGCAGCTCTTCCAGCCCTGCAGTCGCTCACCTCCCATGGCAGCCCGCAGGTCGCTTCGGCCGCGAAGGCGGCCATCAAGGCGATCCGAGAGTGAGTGACGCCGGGGTTTTCCCGGTCAGCCCCACAACTTCCGCACGACGCGGACCTTTGCCGGAGGAGCGGCTGCCGCCTCGTGATCGTCGGCATCTTCCTTCGCCGACGGTTCGTGCATCGTCCGCGCGGCGGCCGCGGGAGCCAGTTCCCGCCAGACGCGCTCCACCACCGCCGCATCGACCCGCTCGAGTTCATCGCCGGCCGCAGCGGCGATCGCCAACTGCGCCAACTGGCAAACCAGCCGCGGGCTGCCGCCGGAAAACCGTGTGATCGTGCCGACGGCATCCGGCGAAAAGACGGCCGCATCGCCTCCGACACGCTCCAGCGAGGCCGCCACAAAGCCGCCGACATCGCGTTCGTCCCAGCCGGCGAGTTCGATCCGAACCGCCGCCCGCGACCGAATTGCAGCGGGAATCCGCGCCACCGTCGCCGGGGTGGCCGTGGCCACCACGAACGTGCGGCCGTAGAGGGGCTCTCCTGCGCCGACGACGCGAGCGATGCCATCGATCGCATCGGGGGGAGCATGGTCGAGGTCATCGAAGAGGAGCGCCGTGGGCCGCTCCATGAGCGTGTTTTCCCGAAGCCGGTTTTCGAGCTTCTGCCAGGGCCGCAACGCCTCGGCACGGCTGACCGGATCGAGCGGGAGCCGCGACAGGAGGAGGTCGATCCAGTCGCCGGCCGCAAGACCGCGGAGCGAGAGCACGGCCACCTCCGCCCCGAGCCCCGCCAGCCGCCGCACCGCCGCGGCAGCCAAATGGCTCTTGCCCGCTCCTTCCTCGCCGACCATAAGGGCGAATCGCTGCCGCTCCTCCAGGAGCCATTCCAGCCTGGCCAGCGCCTCCTCCTGCGGCAGGCCGCAGTGGAACGTCGCCGGTTCGAGGGAACCGCTGAACGGTGGAGCCGTGAAGTTCCAGCAATCGCGTACCATGGATCCGAGTCTAGAAAGTGGGCCGGTTACGGTCACGACGAATCTGTCCGCCCTTTTCGCCTCCTCAGACCGTTTTTTGCGCGGCCACCGATGAGTGAACGATTTTTCCTGGCCACGCCGCCGCATGCCGGCCGGGCCGTGCTCGCAGGCGACGAGGCGCGGCACCTGGCCCGCGTGCTCCGGGCGCGGGCGGGCGACGAGGTGCGGGTGTTCGATGGTGGCGGGAGCGAATGGGTGGCCCGCGTGGCCGGCGTCGATCGCGACCGCGTGTCACTCGACCTGGTCACCGAGATGCCGCGGCTGCCGCCTGCCGCACGGCCGCTGACGCTCGCCGTGGCGCTGCCCAAGGGCGAGCGGCAGAAGTGGCTCGTCGAGAAACTGACCGAGCTCGGTGTCGCCCGGCTCGTGCCACTCGTCACGGAACGGGGCGTCGCCGAGGCCACGCCCGCGGCCATCGAGCGGCTCGAGCGCGGCGTGGTCGAGGCCTGCAAGCAGTGCGGCCGCAATACGCTGATGACGATTGAAGAGCCGGCCACGATCGCGGGCCTGGCTCCCAGGTTTCCGGGCGCCCGGCTGCTCGTCGCCCACCCGGGAGGAGAGCCGCTCGGCGATGCGCCGGCCGGGATGCCGTCGGCGACCGTGGCGGCCATCGGCCCCGAAGGAGGCTTCACCGACGCGGAGGTCGATCTCGCCGAGCGGAGCGGATTCCATCGTGTGTCGCTCGGGCCGCTCATCCTCCGTGTCGAGACCGCGGCCATCGTGATGGCGGCACGGGCCTGACGCGTCCTCCCTCACTCGTCGCAGCACGGGCAACGCTGCGGCACGTTGAGCACGAGCGTGGCGGCGTACGACGTCTTGTCGTATCCATCCCCCTTCTCCTCGGACTTCGTCAGATGGGCCACCACGAGGATCAGGTTTCCTTCACGCGGGGTGAAGCTGCACCTTCCCGTGGCATCGGTCTGCCGCTCGTATTCCCCGTCGAAGTCGGCGGCGAGCGTCACGCCCCGGGGGATGAACGACACGCGGTGATCCGGCAGCGGCTGCCCGTGGTGCAGGAGCCGCACCGCAATCGGCCGGCCCGGCCCGCAGCCGATGACGGGGTGCGTCTCGAGGACGAGTTCGAGCGGGTGCCCGAGCGGCGCGGCGAAATCCCCGGCCGGCTTGCCGATCGCGTCGAGCCGTTCGGCGACGAGAAAATACGTCTTGCCACCTTTCAATCCCCGGCTGCCGTGACGGATGCCGTCGCGCACGTGCGCGATGCAGTGCAGCCCCTCCTCGGCCGCCACGAACCGCCCCGTCCAAAAACCCTCCTTGGGCGCGTACCCCACGTCGACCAGGGCGGGCACCAGGTCGGTCCGGCCGCCGCGCGGGGCGACCACGTCGACCGCCACGCCATCCAGCGAGCCCAGTTTGCCGGCGACCTTGAAATCCCGGTGGTCGTTGCCGTGGTTGCCGAGAAAGAGGTCGATGTGCACGACGTCATCCGGCCGCACGGTCGCCGGGCCGGCCTGCACCCAGGTGTCGTGCGGCAGCGCCGCCCGCGGCCACGACACACCGACCACGGCTGCGACGCCGACGACGAGCCTGCCGACGATGGATCTTTTTTCATTCAAGGTTCACCACCTCTCCGCCATCGATGCTGTGCAGGGCCCGGTGCAACGACGGATTCATGTCTTCTGTGAGAAACACGACGCGGCCGTCGCCGAAGAGCACGTTGGCCCCTCCCGGGTGCCGGCTCTTGGGCCCGAAGAACCCCGACCAATGAACGACGTAATCGGGGATCGGGCTGTTGGGCGGGAGGAAGCCGTTGGTGAGGCTGTTTCCCGCCGTCGTGGCGGCCCACGCCAGACCCCTGCCACGCATGGCGGGACTGGACGCACCGCGCCAGTTCGTGAGCGACATCCATTGATTGACGATCGTGTCGATGCTCTCGGTGGTGGGCGTCGTGCCGCTCGGCGGGACGAGCGTGGTGCTGTTCCACCCCGACGACCCGTTGAGCGTGTACTGGTAGGGAAACGGCGGCGGCGAGCCCGCCGCAAACGTCGTGTCGTTGCCGATGCTCCGCACCGCCTCGCTGGCGATCACGGTCTTCGACGCGCCGTCGCCGATCTGCGAGACCCTGACCTTCGAGTTCTCATACACGATCCCGTCGGTGGGCTTGGCAAAGTTCCAGTACATCCGGCCCGCGCCGTCCGCCGTGGCGCTGCCGATGCTGACCATGTAATTGTTGCCCCCGTAGGACTGCCCGTTCGACGCCTGCACGGGCGGCGCGGGATCGCTCGGGCAGAGGAGCACGGAAATCGGCGTGGCGAACAGGGGCGCGAATTGCGGGTTCGGCTCTTGTGACGAAAACGTGCCCCGGAACGCCGCCTGCTTGAAGTCGAAGCGGTCGGCGATCGTGGCCTCCTCCATGTAGGGCAGCAGCCGCGCGTGGAGCGACCAGCCGCCCCCCGACGACCACGCGGCCGTGGAGGAGGTCACGCGGGTGCCGGTCGCGGGAAAATGCCGCCGACCGCTTTCAAAATTCAACAGACCGAGGCCGAACTGCCGCAGGTTGCTGGCGCAGCCGGTCCGGCGGGCCCCTTCGCGGGCCGATTGCACGGCCGGCAGAAGCAGGCCGACGAGCGTGCCGATGATGGCGATGACGACGAGCAACTCCACGAGCGTGAAGCCGCGCCGTTGCAGGCGTGGGCGCATGACGACTCCCTGATTAAAAAAGTGCGCGGGGCTGCCGTGGGAAACGGCCACGGCCAGTCGGTGTCGAAACCAACTCAGGCCACGCGGGGAGGCGGCACGTCGGGAGCGAGCCGCAAAGAACTCATGCGGTCGGAGGTGCCTGCGACCAACTCGAAGCACTCGCATGAGACCACGAACACGACGGGGGACGGCGGCAGCGACGCGCCGCAGGCCAACCATTCAGCGACGAGGCCGCCGCAGGCCAGCATCGCCCGCAGCGACACGACCCGGACAGAAACCGAGTCTGCGTCGGGCTCATCGGCCACGCGTGACGGCACAGCCGGCGTCGTGGCGAGGGATTGATAGTCGCTGCAGATCTCCGGACCGGCAAGCGAATCGGCCGGGGCCTCTTCGCCCGCGGCCGCCGCGGCGCAGCAACTTTTCGGAACGCTGCAGCACGAGGCCGCCGGGGCGGGCGGCGCCGCCACGCGGCGCTGCAACGCGGCGATGACGGCGGGATCGACCTGGTGGGCCTTCGCCCAGGCGAGTGTCTCGGCGGCCGTGTGGCAGCAGCAGTTGGTGAAGCACTGCTCGGCGGTCGCGCAGCCGCATGGCTTGTTCATGCACGGAAACGGGCGGGAGCAGTCCTTGGCCGAAAGCCGCTTGCCTGCCACCGCCGACCCTGCGGAAACCGTCCCGCAGGGCAGCGGAATGCCCGACGCGACGAGGCCGTAGCCCACGATCGCAGACCAGGTCACGAGCCTTCGCGCTCCTGCAAGACGAACCATGCACCAAAGACTATGACCGGCTCACACGGCCCGCAAGACACGGACAGCGTCCGCGAGTTCCACGGCGGCCGCCGACTCGTCGGCCGGTTCGACACCCACCCAGCCGCGATAGCCTCGCTCCTCGAGGGCCCCGAGCACGGCCGGCAGGTCGATGTCGCCCGTTCCCAGCGGCGTCGGGCGGCCACGGCCCGCGTACGGGCCCGCGACGGCGTCGGTCGCATGCACGAAGAGGATGTGGCCGCCGAGGGTGTGCACCGCCTCGACGGGATCGTGCCCGTGCACGACGAGCGTGCCGGTGACCAGGTCGCAGCCGATGGCGCCCGCGGGCAGCGCTGCGATCACGCGCACCAGATCGGCCGGCGCCGCACGCCCCGCCTCGGCGCAGAGCGTCACCCCGACCCGCTCTCCCCAGGCGCCCAGGTCGGCGAGCACGTCGAGCAGGAGCCGCCAGCGCGGATCTTCGGTCTCGGCGTCGTCCGGCGGCGGGATGTCGCCGACATGGTTGGTGACGATCCGTGCGCCGAGCCCGTAGGCCATCTCCATCGCCGCCTTCGTCGCGGCGATGCGGGCCTCAAGCCTGTCGCCGTCGGCGTAGCCGCCACGGGTGGGGAAGGCGACGGCCGAGACCACGAGCCCTTCGTCCCCCAGCCATTTGCGGATCTGCCGCAGGCCGGTCTGCGTGATCTCCTCGGCGGCGACGCCGCGACGGCCGTCGATCTCCACGCCGTGGGCGCCGCAATCGCGGGCCCGTCGCAGGGCCGTCCGCAGATCGCGTGCGAGCGACACGGTCGGAACGGACAGCCGGGATGGTTCCATGATGACCGCGATTATATCCTCACGGCATGGCCACGCTCGCCGAGACCATCGTCGCCCTCGAGGGAATCGCGCCCCTGCGGCTGGCCGCCGACTGGGATTCGGTCGGCCTCCTCGTCGGCTCGCGCCGCGCCACCATCGAACGCGTGATGACGTGTCTCACGCTCACCGATCGCGTGGCCCGCGAGGCGGTGCGCGAGCGGGCCGACATGATCGTCACCCATCACCCGCTGCCGTTTCAGCCCGTCGGCAGGATCACGGACGACGACCCGACGGGCCGCGTCTTGCTCGAGGTGATCCACGCCGGCATCGCGGTGTGGAGCCCGCACACGGCCTGGGATTCGGCGGCCGGCGGCATCAACGACCAACTCGCCGCGCTTCTCGGTCTCGAGCATGTCGCCCCCATCGAGCCCGACGAGTTGCAGCACCTCACCGGGTTCGGGCGGGTGGGCACGGCGCCGACGGGGTGGACGGTGGCGGCGGCCGCCCGCCATCTCGTCGCGCGGCTCCGCGCCGCCGACGCGACCGTGGCGGTTGCCGGCGCGCACGTGGTCGGCGACCAGGCCCGGCCGGCCGGCCGGGTGGGAATCGTCTGCGGCAGCGGCGGCGACGCGGTGGCTGCCGCGAAGCGTGTCGGCTGCACAACCCTCGTCACCGGTGAACTCAAGCTCCACGGCGCGGTCGCAGCCCTGGCCGCCGACATGGCCGTGATCGCCGTCGGCCATCACGCCAGCGAGCGATTCTCGCTGGGCGTGCTCGCGGCGCGGCTGGCCGAGGCCGTGCCCGGCCTCGCCTGCTGGGCGAGTCGCGACGAAGCCGATCCCCTCGCCTGGGTCTCCTGAAAAACCGTTCCTGTTTTTTGCCCCGCGGTTTTTCGTCTCT
>JBIIIP010000122.1:0-8250 GCA_044234625.1 Pirellulales bacterium
GATGGTCGCCGGTGATCATCACCGGCCGGATGCCGGCCGTGCGGCAGCGGGCGACCGCGAGGCGGGCCTCGTCGCGGGGAGGATCGATCATCCCAACGAGTCCGGAGAGCACGAGATCGTGTTCCTGGAGGGAGGAATCGCCGTCGTCGTGGGGCTGGCTGCCGTGCGGCCGCCATGCCAGGGCCAGCACCCGCAGGGCTCGGGCCGCCATGCCGCCGGCCGTGGCCAGGATCGCCTCGCGGCGGGCGGCGGTGAGCGGCACGATTTCACCTCCCACCTGCTCGGCGCGGCACATCGGCAGCACCGCCTCGGGAGCGCCCTTCGAATAGAGCATCTGCGCGCCGTCGCCGTGGCGGACGACGACCGACATCCGCTTGCGTTCGGAGTCGAATGGAATCTCCAGGAGCGTCTGCTCGCCCGGCGCGTCGCGCTCGATGCCCGCCTTGAGGGCGGCCACCACGAGCGCGCCCTCCGTCGGATCGCCGACGACCTGCCAGCCGCTGCCATCACCGGAGGGCTGCACGGCGGCGTTGTTGCACGCGGCAGCGATCGTGAGGAGGCGGCGCAGGTCGGGATCGACGTGCGGATCGGGGGGCGCGGCGGCCCTATCGAGGGGCACGAACTGCCCGCGCGGCGCGTAGCCGGTGCCGGTGACGTGGCAGGCGTGGGGGCCGGCATGCAACTCGCGGACGGTCATTTCGTTGCGAGTAAGCGTGCCCGTCTTGTCGGAGCAGACGACTGTGACCGCGCCGAGGGTCTCCACGCTGGGCAGCCGGCGGACCAAGGCGTTGCGCGACACCATCCGCTGCACCCCGATCGCGAGCACGAGCGTGACGACGGCCGGGAGGCCCTCGGGCACGGCCGCCACGGCGAGGCTCACGGCCGAGAGCATCACTTCCCAGATGTTTCCGCCGCGGCGGAGATCGAGGGCGAAGATCGCCCCCACGATCGCCAGGCAGACGACGATCAGCACGCGGCCCAGCTCGGCCAGCCGCCGTTGCAGGGGCGTGGTCTCGATGGCCGCCCGCTCCAGGAGCCCGGCGATGCGGCCCAGCTCCGTATCCATCCCAGTGGCGACCACGATGGCCTCGCCGCGGCCCGCGGCCGCCACCGTGCCGGCGTAGACCATCGTCTGGCGGTCGCCCAGCGGCACGTCGGGAGGGATGGCGGCCGTGGCCGCTTTCTCCACGGTGGCTGATTCTCCCGTGAGGGCGGCCTCGTGCGCGTGCAGGGTGTGGGTTGCCAACAGGCGGGCGTCCGCCGGCACGGAGTCGCCGGCCTCGATGTCGATGCGGTCGCCGGGCACGAGTTCGCCGGCTGGCACGGCGATGAGCCGACCATCGCGGGTGACCCGCGCGACCGGAGCTGCGAGTTTCTCCAGGGCGGCCAGCGCCTGCATGGCCCGCTCCTCCTGGAAAAAGCCGATGGCCGCATTCACCAGCACGATGGCGGCGATGGCGGCTGCGTCGGCCCATTCCCCCAGAAGGGCGGAGATCACCGCGGCCGCGATGAGGATCCAGATCACGAGCTCGGAGAATTGGCGGGCGAACTTCCGCCACAGCGGCTCCGGGGGCGAGCGGGCGAGCTCGTTTCGGCCACAGCGACCCAGGCGGGCGGCAGCCTCGCCCGCCGAGAGCCCGGCCTGCGCGTCGGTGTGGAGCGCGGAGACAACGTCGGCAGGCGGGAGGGCATGCCAGGCTTGGGGTGCTGTGGGGGCCATGAGGTGTCCACTCCGGCGCGGTCCGCGCTGACGCCGAAAATCATACGGAAGATTTCCCGGAGGCGCTGCCCTTTCGCGGGCAGTGGTCGTAGACTGTAGCCCCGAGGCGGCGGCCACTGTCGGCGGGATCCATCCTTGGGTGATCCGTGATTCGCTCCTTCGCTACCGCGGCGGTCTGGCTCGCGTGCGGGATGGCGTTGCTCGCGGCCGACGAGCCGGAGCGACGCTGCATCGTCATTGACGTCTACCTGCATGGCGGTGTCGCCGAAGAGCGGGCGGCGATCGACGCGGTCGGTGAGTTCGCCGCCGCGCGACGGGGCGTGGTGATCCACGAGCACGACCTCGATGCCGCCGACGCGCCGCGGGAGAAGCTCGCCGCACTGGCCGAGAAGCTGAAGTTCGACCCGGCGGCGACGCCCGTGGTCTATGGCTGCAACCGCGTGGTGAGCGGCATCCGCGCCCCGGCGGTGATCAGCGAGCGGCTCCGCGCCATGTGCGAGATCACGCTCTACACGCGCCCCGGCTGTCCGCGGTGTGCCGCCGCGAAGGCATGGCTGCCGGCCGCGGCGGCGCGGCATCCGGGCTTCGCGGTGGCATATGTCGATCTGGTCACGGATGCCGCCGGCCGGACGGCGCTCGCCGAGCTCGTGAAGCGGCATGGCGTGGGCGGCGCGAGCATTCCGGTGCTCCACGTGTGCAACGCCGTGGTCGTGGGATTCGACCAAGCGGCCACGACAGGCGCGCGGATCGAGAAGCTCTTGGCCCGGTGGACTTCCGAGTGCCCCGGGGCCGTCGGCGAGGACATCACCGGCGCGGTGGAGGATGAGGACATCATCGTCGAGCCGACGGGCATCGACGTGCCACTGTTCCGCTGGCTCGACGGCCGGCTCGACCCGGCGCAGCTCGGCATGCCGCTGTTCACGATCGCCGTGGGATTGGTGGACGGCTTCAATCCGTGTGCGATGTGGGTGTTGCTGCTGCTCTTGTCGATCCTCGTGAACCTCGACGACCGGTGGAAGATCGTGGCCATTGCCGGCACGTTCGTGGTGGTGAGCGGGGCCGCCTACTACGCGTTCATGGCCGCCTGGCTCAATGTGTTCGAGTGGATCGGCTACCTGCGGGCCGTGCAGGTCGCGCTGGGGCTCGTCGCGGTCGTGATCGGCACGATCCACGTGAAGGATTTCTTCGCCTTCAAGCAGGGGGTGTCGCTCTCGATCCCCGAGGCGGCGAAGCCGGGCATCTACCAGCGGATCCGTCGGATCGTGAACGCCGAGAACCTCGGGGCGGCGATCGCCGGGGCGTTCGCGCTGGCGGTGCTGGTGAACATCGTCGAACTGCTGTGCACGGCGGGGCTGCCGGCGCTCTACACGAGCATCCTCTCGCAGCAGGGCTACGGGCCGGTGGGCCGCTACGGCTACCTGCTGCTCTACATTCTCGCCTACATGTTCGACGACGCGCTCATGGTGGCGGGGGTGGTGTGGTCGTTGTCGCGGTTCAAGCTCCAGGAGTCGGGTGGGCGGTGGCTGAAGCTCGTGAGCGGAGGCGTCATGCTCCTGCTCGGCTGCGTGATGCTCTTCAAGCCCGAGTGGCTGGGATGACGCGACGCGCCGTCCGGCGGGCTGTCGGCGGGCGTGCCCATCGACCGGCCCTGCATGGCCAGCAAACTGCTCGCAAGCGCTGCCTCGGCCGCATCGACATCTGCCAGCCCGACATCACGATGGTGGGCACCTTCACCGGCATCCGCCGGATCGCGGCGGCCGCGGCCGGCCTCGGCGTCACGCTCGACTGGGACTTCGTCAACCGCCATCGCCACGGAGGCAGGGCATGACCGGCTCTTCGTCGCTGCTCGAGGCCGTGGCCGACGAGCGAAACCGATCTCTATCGCGCTTGCGGGAAAACGTTGCTAGCCACCAAACCAGGTTGGGCTGGCTTCCGCAAAGGACCACTCTGCGACCAGTTCGGATCGCGGGCCCGGTTCATCAGGATGACGCATCATGCGCACCATTTTTCTGCGTCAGACATTTGCCGAATTGCCGTTCAGCGATTTATTCTCGAGTGATGGCCATGTCTAGGTGGCAGCACGATGCCGGCGTTTTCGTGATGCGGCACGGTCGGCTTTAGTGCTCCCTCGTTAGAAAAGCCTGGGCGGCACTGATGGCCCGGGTGGGCGAGGAGTTTCCACTCGACTGCCCCAACTGTGGTGGTGACATCCGCATGGGGTGCCATGAGGCTCGTGGCAACCCGCAGAAAATGCCATGTCGTTGCCGGAACGGCCATGGATTGCCCGGCAACCGTGGGCGAAATTAAGATGACGAACCTTGGACGTCGATTCTTGGATTGGGTTTGCGACGGGTGTCCATGTCGGTCCGCAGGAGCCGTTTCATGCGATCCATCGTGTGCATGCTGCTCGTCATGCAGGCCTGCTGCACCGCGTGCTTCGCGGCCGACGCAGCCCCGTCGTTCACTCGCGACATCAAGGGGATCCTCTCCAATCGCTGCGTGCGGTGCCACGGGCCTGATCCCGAGGGGCGGGCCGGCGGCGGCGACGAGGGGCTGCGGCTCGACACCTTCCAGGGGGCGACCGCCGATCTTGGCGGCCACGCGGCGATCGTGCCCGGCCAGCCCGACGACAGCGAGCTGATCAGGCGGATCACGTCCACCGATCCCGACATCGTCATGCCGCCCCCGGAAGCGAGCGAGCGACTCTCGGCGCCGCAGGTCGATCTGCTTACCCGCTGGATCGCGGCCGGCGCGGCCTACGAGCCCCACTGGGCCTATGTGCCGCCCCAGCGGCCGCCCGTGCCGGCGGTGGTGCAGGCTGCTTGGCCCCGTAACGACATCGACCGCTTCATCCTCGCCCGGCTCGAAGCGGAGGGACTCGCGCCGCAGCCGGAGGCCGACCGGGCCACGCTCGCCCGCCGCCTCGCCCTCGATCTGACCGGCCTGCCGCCGACGCCCGCGGAGGTCGATGCGTTCGTGGCCGATCCGTCAGCCGATGCGGTCGAGAAGCTCGTTGATCGGCTCCTCGCACACGACGGTTATGGCGAGCACATGGCGCGGCAGTGGCTCGATCTGGCCCGCTATGCCGACAGCGCCGGGTATGCCGACGATCCGCCTCGAACGATCTGGGGATGGCGTGACTGGGTGGTCCGGGCCTTCGACGCCAACATGCCGTTCGACGAGTTCACGATTCGTCAGCTGGCCGGCGACCTGCTGCCGAATGCCACGCTCGACGACAAGGTGGCCACCGCCTTCCACCGCAACACGCTCACCAACAACGAGGGGGGCACGATCGACGAGGAATATCGCACTGTCGCCGTCATCGACCGCGTGAACACGACGATGAGCACCTGGATGGGCACGACGATGGCCTGCGCCCAGTGCCACGACCACAAATACGACCCGCTCTCGCAGAAGGAATACTTCCAGCTCTATGCGGTGCTGAACAACACCGCCGACGCCGACCGCAAGGATGAATCGCCGGTGGTGCGGATACCGTGGGCGGAGATCGACGCCAAGCGGGCCGCGATCGAGCGGGAGATCGCCGAGATCGAGGCGGGCATCCCGGAGCTGAAGAAGCCGGCCACGGAGGATCGGCGGGAGCCGCCCGAGTTTCAGCCGGTGCGGAAGATCGTGGCCGACCTGCGGAAGCGGCTCGATGACATTCCCGCCGTCACGGTGCCGGTGCTCGAGGAACTTGGCGGAGACCAGCGGCGGATCACGAAGGTCCAGCTCCGCGGCAACTGGCAGAATCTCGGCAACGAGGTGCGGGAAGGGGTGCCGGAGGCGTTCAACGCCGCAGCCCCGGGCGACGGCGGCCGCATCGATCGGCTGGCGCTGGCAAAGTGGCTCGTCGATCCCGCCAATCCGCTCACGGCCCGCGTGATCGTCAACCGGCTCTGGGAGCGGCTCTTCGGGATCGGCATCGTGTCCACGAGCGAAGAGTTTGGCAGCCAGGGCGACCTGCCGAGCCATCCCGAGTTGCTCGACTGGCTGGCCTGCGAGCTCGTGGACAGCGGCTGGGACCTGAAGGCGATGCAGCGGCTCATGGTGACGAGCGCCGCCTATCGACAGACATCGAAATGCCCGCCCGACCTCGTGGCCCGTGATCCGGAAAACCGTCTCGTGGCCTGCGGGCCGCGGGTGCGGCTCTCCGCGGAGGTGATCCGCGATCAGGCCCTGGCCGCCTCGGGGCTTCTCTCGCGGAGGAAGGGGGGGCCGGGCGTGAGGCCGCCGCAGCCGAGTCTCGGATTGAGCGTGGCCTTCGGCGGCAGCCTTGACTGGGAGACGAGCACGGGTGAAGACCGTTACCGCCGCGCGATCTACACGATCTGGCGGCGCAGCAATCCCTATCCGTCGATGGTGACGTTCGACGCCCCGTCGCGCGAGGTGTGCACGATCCGCCGGCCGAGGACCAACACCCCGCTGCAGGCGCTCGTGACGATGAACGACCCGGCGTATGTCGAGGCGGCGCAGGCCCTCGCCCGGCGGATGGTGCTGGAGGGCGGCTCCACCGACGCCGACCGCGCCTTGCTGGGCTTCCGCCTCGTGCTCGCGCGGCGGCCCACGGCCGCGGAGATCGACCGGCTCGTCGGCCTGCACGCCGACGCCAAAGCCGACTTCCTGCACGCCCCGGACGAAGCCCGGAAGATGGTGACCGATCCGCTCGGCCCCGTGCCGGATGGTTTCCCCGCCGACATGGCCGACCTCGCCGCTTGGACGGCGGTGGCCAACGTGATTTTGAACCTCGACGAAAGCTTCATGTGTCCGTGAGGAAGCCGATGGATCCGGTCCTGGAACACAAACTGCTTGCGACGCGTCGGCACCTGCTCGGCGGCATGGCCGGCGGCATCGGGGCGATCGCGATGCACGAACTGCTCGCGGCCACCAACGCCGCCCCGGCTCCGGCGCTGCCCGCCGACCCGATGGCGGCCAAGATGCCGCCGCTGCCGGCCAAGGCGAAGCGGATGATCGTGATCCATCTCACGGGATCGCCGCCGCATCTCGACATGTACGACAACAAGCCGGAGCTCACGAAGCGCGACGGCCAGGATTGCCCCGCGGAGGTGATCGCCGGGAAGACGTTCGCCTTCACCTCCGGCACGCCGAAGCTGCTGGGCACGAGACGGCAGTGGGTGCGGTGCGGCGAGAGCGGCATGGAGCTCTCCGACGCGATCCCGCATCTGCATCGGGTCGCCGACAAACTCTGCCTCGTGCGGAGCATGTTCACCGATCAGTTCAACCACGCCCCTGCGGAGCTGATGGTCTATACCGGCTCGCCCCGGGCCGGCCGGCCCAGCCTCGGCAGCTGGCTGACGTATGGCCTCGGCACGGAGAATGCAAACCTGCCGGGGTTCGTCGTCATGATCTCGTCGGGCTCCCAGCCCAACGGCGGCACGAGCAGTTTTGGATCGGGCTTCCTGCCGAGCGTCTACCAGGGCGTGCAGTGCCGCTCGAAGGGAGACCCGGTGCTCTATGTGTCCGACCCGCCGGGCATGAGCCGGGCGATGCGTCGCAAGACGCTCGACGCCCTCAAGGATCTCAATGAGCTGCAGGCCCGCGAGCTCGGCAATCCGGAGACGGTCACGCGGATCGCGCAGTATGAGCTCGCCTACCGGATGCAGACGAGCGTGCCCGATGTGATGGATATCTCGAAGGAGCCGCAGCACGTTCTCGAGGCCTACGGCGCGAAGCCCGGTGAATCGAGCCTCGCCAACAATTGCCTCCTCGCCCGGCGGCTCGTGGAAGACGGCGTGCGGTTCGTGCACCTCTTCGACTGGGGCTGGGATTTCCACGGTACGAGTCCGCGGGAAGACATCCGTGACGGCCTCACGCAGAAGGGGGCCACGTTTGACCGGCCGGCGGCGGCGCTCATCGAGGATCTCGAAGAGCGCGGCCTGCTCGAAGACACACTCGTGCTCTGCACGGGCGAATTTGGCCGCACGCCCTTCCGGGAAGGGCGGACGTCGGCCAGCGGCATCCTCGGCCGCGACCACTATCCCGACTGCTATTCACTCTGGATGGCAGGCGGCGGCGTGAAGCGAGGATACGTGCACGGCGCCAGCGACGATCTGGGCTTCAAGATCGCCAGCGACAAGGTGCATATCCACGACCTGCAGGCCACGATCCTCCACCTGCTCGGCTTCGACCACACGAAGCTCACCCACCGCTTCCAGGGCCGCGACTTCCGGCTCACCGACGTGCACGGCAACGTCGTGAAGTCGCTGCTTTCCTGAGAGCGAGGCTTTCGGCGAAGCGTCGCTTACGGCACCGTGACCCGCAGGCGAAGGGACGTCTCGCGGCGCCGCCGCCGTTCCTCGGCCGTAAACCGGAGAAACTCTCCCGTCGAGCCGTTGGGTGAGGCCGTACACGCCGCGATCGATGAGCCATTCGACAGAGCGGGCCAGTTCGTCCTCATTGATGTCGCCGCGGGAGTCGAGCGGCACCATGTGCGGGGCGAGGATGCCGGAAATGGCCGCTGTGGATGGCAGGCGGGAAAGCGAGTGGTGGCGTGGCGCCGAGGCGGTCTC